>JAUCGB010000196.1 GCA_030377895.1 Anaerolineales bacterium HSG24 | reverse complement strand
TGCCTCTGGTTTTTGAGTAGAATGTGCTTTTTTACCGTTCACTTTTAATCTTTCAGCACCAGTACATAAAGGAATATACCATACATTTTGCATCTGTTTTTCTTCATTCAAATTCTTCATCGAATGATAATTAAAGGTGTATTTTTTTTGATTAGATGATTTTTTAGCCCAAATTAGTGTCTCTGTGGCATTGGTAAACCGTGTCCCCCGAAAATTAGGCATAGGGTTGGTTTTGTGCCAAACCACATCATTCAAAATCCAATATCCTAAATCCATCATAATAGTTCCAACCCTGAAAATATTATGATATGAGCCAATGACCCATATAGAACCATTATCTTTGAGTACTCGACGGCAACCTGTCAACCAGTCTCGAGTAAACCGGTCATATTGAGCGAAACTATCAAACTGGTCCCATTTATCATTGACTGCGTCAACTACTGTTTGATTTGGTCGGATTAACTCATTTTGAAGTTGAAGGTTGTAAGGAGGATCAGCAAAAACCAGATCAACTGATTTTTCAGGCAATGATTTAAGAACATCAATACAATTCCCTTTCAAAATAGTGTTGACGGGAATATCTTTTGTAGCGGATAGTACTGATTTCTTTTGAGACATAACAACTTACCTTTTATTATTTCAGATATCGGGCCTTGGTCTACCAACTTAACGTGCGACAGAAATATCGTAACACAGTCTTTAGACTGTGCGGCACAGGCTGAAGCATGTGCTACATGTCTCGGCTTACGTTGATAGCCTCTCCGCAACGATCAAAAACTGCTCACAACGAAGACCATAGAAAAACAATTGGCTCTATGAGATATTCCGTGCAAAACGAGTCCTGATTTTTATTAAGTGGAAAAGTATTCCCCAAAATCACGAAGGCGCAAAGTTTTTGCATTTTTCTTTATGACTTTACGGCTTTACGAGAGTAGCATGGTTTATTTTGACAAACTAAAAGGAACGCCGATTAAGGCGTTCCTTAGATGACTTATTAGCAAACTATACTCAGGCTCTAGCTGATGTCAAATCAACCCGTCAAGAATGTTGACAATCATTTGCTTTTTTTCGAGGTCAACGGACTGCACGACATCCGATATATTGGGGATAAGAATATCTTTTTTACCCTTAACCACATAAACATCGTTCGCCCCCGTCTCGATAATATCGCCAATAACTCCTAACGATTCATCATCGGTGCTGATAACCTCTAGCCCCATCAGCTGATATAGATAATATGAACCTTCTGGCAGGGGCATGGCGGCTTCAATTGGAATCTGGACAAGCAATCCCCGTAGCGCATCAGCCTGATTACGGTCGGTCACTTCGGCCAAGGTGAGCAAAAGGTTGCTTTTATGCCGACGATAGCTGGTCAGACGATATGGATCCGCGTCAAATTCATCACCTAGATATAACCACTCGGTGGTATCAAACCGCTCTGGAAAGTCGGTCATCACCACCATCGACAGTTCACCCTTTAGGCCATGTGCTTTGACAACTCGTCCCACCGCCAAATAACGAAGCTCAGACTGTCGGGAGTTTGAGTTTCGGGAACGATTATTCTTTTTAGTTGGGCTGACAGGCCCGGTCATTTAGACGATCTCCAAAGTCACTCGTTTCCCTTCTTTTACGGCGGCGACGCGTAAAAGAGTTCGCATAGCGTTAGCAACGCGACCCTGTTTACCGATAACGCGCCCCATATCATCAGGGGTCACGCTCAACTCATAAATTGTGGAGCTAGAACCTTCAATTTCACGAACGATAACGGAGTCTGGATCGTTGACGACAGCTTTTGCCATAAACTCGACAAGATGTTTCATAGAAGACATATTTAGACAACCCCCATGTCCTACCTGGGTAGGTGATTCGTGCGGTAATGATCTTGGTTTATCCCAATAACTTAAACTTACAACGCTTATA
>JAUCGB010000054.1 GCA_030377895.1 Anaerolineales bacterium HSG24 | reverse complement strand
TAAGCGGCAACTCTATGCGCCCCTAAGCTAACTCTATCGTATTTTCACCAGTATCCAAATATCCAAACCGCTCTTGGCGACAAAACGTAATTTACCATTCACCATTCACCGTTTACCATTTATAATTGAATTTCACCCTGCATAATTCTTATGACGCACTTTGGGGACCAAAAATCATTTATGGGATATTACCCACGCCTTATCGGTTGGACATGACAGTCATGATCACGCTTCACGCCTCACCCCTGCATCGCATCAAAAAAAACAGGACGTAGATTAACCTCATCGGCTAATATAGGACTGTTGCCACGCAATCGGCGGGTCAATATCCGAGCCATCTGCATGATGATTGAGGGATATTTGAAAGAAAACAGGTGCAGATCAGAATCTTTTAAGACAAAACATTCTGAGGGTTCAACGGCTCGCACAGTAGCATTTCGAGGCTCATGAGTAAAAAAGGCCATCTCCCCAAACACCTCCCCCGGTAATATTTTGCCTAACAATCGCTCTTGCCCATCATTCGTAACAAAAGCCTCTAAACGACCGCTGATAAGGATATAAACATCGTTGTTAATCTCCCCCTGCCAAATAACTGGCTCATGGGATGACGTTTTAACCCGACAAAAGTTATAGGCTAACTCTAACAACACTTCGGCTGGCAATGCCTTATAAATCTCAATTTTATCTAAAATATTCAGACGAGATAAGGTGTTAGCCGCGCCTTGATCATCCTCTTGCAAAACGATGTGTCGCCACAAACGCCGGTCGGTATCGGTCGGCAGATGGATTTGAATCGGGAATTGACGTTGAATCTGCTCCCTAATCTGATTAGGAAATAAACGGCGTAGGGCTGGCGGGGCGATATGAGATAGATACTCCAACATATCGGACCCCTTCTCGTCTCCATTCCAATTTTGCAACAAAAAGGCCGATTCCTTTTTCAATCGTTCTGCCTGTCCGGGCAAACTCAATTCAACCGATTGAAGACGGGTAAGCAACAAGGCCCGATACCGTTTATAGAAATAGTGCGCCCCCGCTTCAGAATAATGGGATACATCCAAATATGCCTTAAATACGGCTAAAATCGCTTCCTCTGAAGGAAGATCTACATCAGACAGTAATGGTAACATGGGAGTATATACATCTAACCATTTGCGGGCAAAAGTTTCCACGTAATGGTTTTCACGAGTACTTAAATCAAGATAAAGCCAACTCAGTTGGTAATAAAGATACCGCATAAAGTTAGAGGCATACTCGGTATTAATCTCGTCAATCACTTGCTCTCGATGCTCTAGCCGCTGGCTTATATCAGCCGATAACTGACCGCCACTATCGAGAATCTCAGCCGGTTGAATCGAAAATAGTTCATGGGCTAACTCCATATAACCCAGCGCCACGTCGCCAATCTCCCCGCCCACACTTAAAGCATCCCAAATACTATAATAACTATCCATCCCCTCTTGGTCAACCTCAAGTTTAGCCTCCAAAATAGCAATCGAACGTTCCAAAAATTTACGAGCGTCCTCGCGTTCAACAGTAGAAAGTCGCTGTTTGGTCACCGCGGTCGCGAGTTGATTGGCTATCTGCTCCTCTTGCCATAAATTATTACTAAATAGCCCATACCGATGCCGGAAATGGTGAGCCATCTCGTGGGCGATAACACGAGGTAACAACAAACGTAAAAAATATAGGACTTCATCATTTGTCTCACAACCAAGTACGGAACGGATAAACAGCAGTTGTAATTTACCAACAGGGTTAGATAAATCGGGCAAAGAGAGGTATATATGGCCGTCTTTTAGGTCGTAATAACACAACAACCCCTCCCCTTCTCGCAACTCCATCGCTGGATCAGTCCGAACGTTATAACTGGCAAACTCCTGTTTAAACTGTTCAAAATAAGTTAGACAAAATTCAAATAAAGTTTGTCCTGAATCCATGAGACACCTCTTAAGGTTATAAATGAAATGGTGAATGGTGAATTATAAATGGTAAATCTTAGTATCCGACAGCCTGAACTAATAGACTTGTTCGGGAATAAGGATTTGTGCGGAAAGGAGTGTCAAAATTCTATTTTGACTGGCAAGAATATAATTCTTGCACTCCGATAGCCCAATAAATACCCACCTTTCTTATTGCCGAACAGCTCTAATTAACACAGAGTTTCACAGAGAAAAAGCGAATTATTCTTTCCTCTGTGTTCCTCTGTGCGTCTCTGTGAAACTCTGTGTTCCTGTTTTAGCTTTTCCTAAACCAGTTTGTCGGGTAGCAAGAATTATAAATGGTAAATCTTAGTATCCGGCAGAAAACTTAGTCTGAACTAAATTTTCTGTGTCCATGTTCCTCAGTTCACTATAAAGGAAATATAACAAATATGCAAACAGGTAGGTAGTGATCACCTACCCGCAAGCAGGGCTGTTTCCTCACACTACAAGCGTGACCTCCATACATCCATATCCGACCAAATTACTGTAGGTGATGCTTGTAGCGTCACGATTATGCCCTTATGAGTTAGAACTGAACAACCCTGTACCCGCAAGTTCTAACCTTGTGACTAGCTTTATTCAATTCACCCTCGATTCGTTCAATCTTCCTGATTATGGTAGAATGAACCAAGTTTCACAAACAGTTTCTTAGTATCCGACAAAGATTTAGTTTAAACTAACATCTGATAATTTGGTCGATTATAGATTGTGGGAGATTTATTTTCTTGAAACTCCCTAACTCAATATGTCGGGTACTCATGACTGTCAACTTAAAAAGTTCGTAGTAGGCACTTCAGTGCCTTTGAGGGCGATAAGGAATGAGTCCTAAATAAGTTGCACGTTTGGCAATCGTAGGGCTAGGCAAGGCGGTGTAGCGTTGGTTTGAAATCAGAACTCCAATCCGCCTTGCCTCGCCCTGAATCCACGGAATGACGGGCGACCCGTAGGGGGGCGGAGCGGAGATGGTCGCACATTCCAAAATCAGACCGCCTTGCCTAGCCCCTACCATAATCTCCGACGCAAATGGGCTATCAACTTAACGTGCGACAGATAATATCGTAGCACAGTCTTTAGACTGTGTACGGCACAGGCTGAAGCATGTGCTACATGTCTCGGCTTACGTTGATAGCCCGCAAATGCAACTATAGATGTTCAGATAATGTTTTTGAGTAACGGAGCAATTTTCCCGCAAGTTCAAAACTTGCGGGAAAATGATGAGTCAAAATCTTTATCTTTAAATCTGTACAAACGTTAAGTTGACACTTATGGGTACTGTCTGGTACTAAGAAAACAACTAAAGCAAGACGATGACAAATAAAAATAGATTACCCAACCAAATAAGCCGTCGGTGCTTGCTCCAAAGTTTGGGCGCGCTAGGCGGCGGAATGATGGCTACGACCCTATTACCCGGTCGTTGGATAAAACCAGTCATTGAAGCCGGACAACTTCCGGCTCATGCCCAAGGTTCAGTCGATGTTCTTACCATTAGCCAACTAACACGCACCGTAATCACCATCAACGGTTGCGATGGCCCAAATGGAGCAAAAGGAACCGTATATGAGATTGAATTTAACTATACGAATAATAACGGCATGGCAAACAGCATAAGCATCCAACAAGATACCATGTTTGCCCCATCTGGGCGGCGCTCGACATTCGATGTCAAGCAGTTTACTCGCACCGGAGACGGATATCGAGGCGCGGTTAGTTATAGAGTCTGTACCGGATTCGGTACCGATACCAGCATCACCACTACCATCACCGTTACTGATGGTAATGACACGGTCAGCAATCAACTAAGCCTGACCGAAGATAAGCCAACTGGGGCCAGTCGGTTCAGTGGTACGGCCTACGAAATGCCGTAATGTAGTAATCACCTACCCGCAAGTTCCAAACTTGCGGGTAGGTAAAGGAATGAGCATTAATTCTGATGCTAACTTTTTCTTTGGTTTAGCCGGAATCAACACTACAACGGATACTTAACTACGGAACGGATGGTTTTCATCCGTATACTTGCTACCCGACAAAGTGGTTTAAGAAAGGCTAAAACAGGAACACAGAGTTTCACAGAGACGCACAGAGGAACACAGAGAGAAAATTAATTCGCTTTTTCTCTGTGAAACTCTGTGTTCCTCTGTGAAACTCTGTGCTAATTAGTTTTTGCTAACTTTTCTGTCGGGTACTGAGTCCGTATATAATTCACTGTAAATAGCAAAGAAATCCCGTTGTTTGCGAAATACATCCGTTGAGTTTTGAAGTATCCGCTGTAGTGTTCCCGCCAAAGATTCCGTTAGCGTCAGTAAATTCTCATGCAAACAGAACAGATTTATACCGCAATTCAAATATTACGGCAAGAGGTGACACAATGGCCACCAGCCTTGGTTGATGGCATGGCCCTTGAGGCCCGCGATCCATACAAAATTTTGATTGCCACGATTTTGAGCTTGCGTACTAAAGATACCCTAACCGAGAAGATTGCGCCCAAACTGTTTGCCATGGCCGACACGCCCACCGCCATGCTCACCCTCTCCGCCGATGAGATTGCCGAATTAATTTATCCGGTCGGGTTTTATCGAAACAAAGCCAAAACTATCATATCCGTATCGCGAATATTGCTTGATCAACATGACGGGCAAGTGCCTGATGAGCTAGATGCGTTGTTGGCTTTACCGGGCGTGGGGCGCAAAACGGCTAATCTGGTCTTAATCGCAGGCTTCAATAAGCCGGGAATATGTGTCGATATTCATGTCCACCGTATTTCAAATCGGTGGGGATATGTGGAGACCAAAACGCCCGAAAAAACCGAGTTTGCCTTACGAAACAAACTGCCACCCAAATATTGGCTAGAGTACAATGCCTTGCTCGTCGTGTTTGGACAAAACTTGTGTACCCCCGTCTCGCCTTGGTGTAGTAAATGCAAACTGACAGAGTTGTGTGACCAAGTAGGCGTGACGAAACATCGTTAAGACGAAACAGAGTTTCTATATTAAATTATGGTAGTTCTGCACAAGTAGTGATGGAGAAAATCCGGAGGGCTATCAACATAAGCCGAGACATGTAGCACATGCTTCAGCCTGTGCCGCACAGTCTAAAGACTGTGTTACGATATTATCTGTCGCACGTTAAGTTGGTAGCCCGGAGAAATCCGGAGTGCAATGCTTGCCTGGCATGCAAAGCAAGCATTGCACTCCTTACCACTACATCTGCACCACTACCTAAATTATTCAAGGAAAACAAAATAACATGCATAAAAAAACAATCAATGATATTACTGTAAAGGATCAGCGCGTGCTAGTCCGAGTCGATTTTAACGTCCCCATGGAAGATGGCAAAGTAACTGATGATCGCCGTATCCGAGCGGCACTACCGACCATCACCCATCTGCTTGACAATGGCGCGAGTGTGGTGCTAATGAGCCATTTAGGTCGTCCGAAAGGGGTGGCCGATCCAAAATTCTCCCTCGCGCCCGTGGCCCAACGGCTTAGTCAACTGTTAGACCGTCCGGTACAAATGTTGAATGACTGTATCGGCGCGGAGGTCGAAACTGCCGTCAACAAGATGGAACTGGGCGATGTAACTTTATTGGAGAATACTCGCTTTCACAAAGCAGAAAAGAAAAACGAGGCCGAGTTTGCGGCTCAATTGGCTAAATTGGGCGAAGTATACGTCAACGATGCCTTCGGTTCGGCCCACCGTGCCCATGCCTCAACCACGGGTGTAACAGATAACCTGCGACCCGCGGTGGCCGGTTATCTGTTAGAAAAGGAGCTGAATTATTTGGGTGGCGCGCTCGCTGACCCACAACAACCTTTCTTGGCGATTATGGGCGGGGCGAAAATCTCCGACAAAATCGCTGTCATCGAGAATCTACTCGATCAAATTGACGGATTGTTGATTGGCGGAGGCATGGCCAACACCTTCTTTGTCGCCCAAGGGCATAATGTGGGTAACTCGCTGGTTGAAGCTGAAGCAATTGAAACCGCCAAAAAGTTACTCGCCAACCATGCTGATAAGCTGATTTTGCCAGTCGATTGTGTCGTTGCCACCGAGTTCAAAGCCGATGCGGAATCAAAAGTCGTGCCAATTGACGATGTCCCAGAAGGATGGATGATTCTGGATATTGGGCCAGCCACAATCGCCCATTTCGCCAATCGACTGAGCGCGGCCAAAACCGTGGTCTGGAATGGGCCAATGGGTGTATTTGAAATGCCGGCCTTTGCCAAAGGCACCTTTGCTGTGGCCGAAACCTTAGCCACCCTGACCGATGCCACCACCATCATCGGTGGTGGAGATAGCGCAGCAGCGGTCGAGCAATCCGGTTTGGCCGACAAAATCAGCCACATCTCAACCGGAGGCGGGGCCAGTCTTGAGTTCCTAGAAGGCAAAACCCTACCCGGTGTAGCCGCACTAGATGATAAGTCATAAGTGTCAACTTAACGTTTGTAGTAGCCGATTCATCGCCTTCAAACGGTACTAAAGTACCTACTACGAACTTTTAAGGTCATGGATGATAAATAAACCGTGTTGTGTAAGCCAATCTATCCGCAGTTTTGAGCTTGCGGATAGATGCTTTACTTGGCAACTTGTTACCCGACAAAGTGGTTTAGGGAAGGCTAAAACAGGAACATGGAGTAATACAAAAGAAAAATAATTCGCTTTTTCTCTGTGAAACTCTGTGTTCCTCTGTGAAACTCTGTGTTAATTAGTTCAGACTGTCGGGTACTAAGCTTGGCAATCTAAAATTGTTTCAAAGGAGTAATTATGTCCGAAGAATTAGAAAAAACTTTTGTTTCTCTTGTCGATGCAAGTTGGAAACGGTACGAAGAAAACAAGCGTAACAGTTGGATGGATGATCTGTTGGTTGGGGTCGTGATTGCCTCAAATGTTGAAGCGGGATACGCCTTGATTGACCTAGAATCAGATGGCGTGCGGCACTATCTCCGTTTTGAAAAACTGGCCACCAAAGAACGCCTCATCTTCCAATTACGGAATTTGACCGAAGATCTGGTCGGAGCCAAAGTGTTAGGCCGGCATGCCCATGTGATCATGGGGTACGGTAAAACAACTACCAATCCCAGCAAAATATGGCAAATTTTCAAAGATGAGGTCAAAAGTGGTATGATCGACAGCCATGAGCCGGGGGTCATTACTTTTGATGCCGATCTTACGGCTGGCTATGTGTACGCCCAAGTGCCGCTCCTTTTGGAACTGGATCAATATTTTGATGTCGATTCTCAGGTTAATCAACCCTTAATTCAAAACCATATCGATGCGACGATTCATTCTTTACGAAAATATTTAGATGGTCGTCTGTCGATGGTAGGAGGAGTCTAATGTTATCCTTTTTATCAAAATTTAAACATGCGGAAGAAATGCGGGAAAGCAAGGATGAAATCCTAACAGGCGAAATTGTTCGAGCTATGGCACGCCAAAACATGCCCGCAATTGGCTTCAAAACCGTCGGAGAAGATCAAAGCATTATCTTTAAGCCCCTCCGGTCGATTTTATACAAACTGACCATCACCGTTGACCGCAAAACAGGTGGCAGTAGATTGAGCCAGACCATGTTCGGCTCTAAAGCATGGATTACTTTCAATGCTCAAGTTAAAAATCATGTCGCTGACCCGGATGATTTGTTAGAGATGTACAAGACCGATGCCAAAAACATCTTCAAATCGCCCATGTTTGGTGATGTCAAGCTAGATCATCAACTGAACTCAGTCTTTGCCTCCAAACGAGTAACCGTTGATATTGACAATTACTTGCCTAAAGATGAGGCGGGCGTACAAACCTTAACTAACTTTTTACAGGAACACATCAACGATGTGACTGAAAAATTGAGGCCATTTAAGAAAGGTTAACGATTATGCCACCAGAGCTTCAAGGATAGATTTTCTTGAAGCTCTTTTTTTTATGGAATTTCTTGTTAGATAGATTTTTAAAATGAAGAATATGAGCAATTTACGAGATGCATCTAATTATGAACGAATTTACGCCGTAATCGGACAAATTCCGGCGGGACAAGTTGGCACGTATGGGCAGGTGGCCTCAATTGTGGGGGGTAATTGTAACCCGCGCACGGTAGGATATGCCTTGTCGAATCTGCCTTTTGAGGCTGATGTGCCTTGGCAACGGGTTATCAATCGGCAGGGCAAAGTTAGCCCGCGCACTTCTGCCTTAGGGAGTGGGCAACAACAGGAGCTATTGGAAGCGGAAGGGGTTGTGTTTGACCCCGAAACCCATAAAATCGACTTTAAACAGTTTGGTTGGCTTGGCCCAGATTGGGATTGGATGGAAGAGCATGGGTTTCACCGCCCGCCGGAGTTGTGGTAAGGCCAAATCCATGCTCTAAATTAGTCTCGGCTAAATTTTGTATTGAATACTGAAATGCATGCCTAACACCTCTGATTGTGAGGTGTGCAATCTTTTGTTACAATATGACTTGGTTGTGTTAGAAATTTTGCAGATAACATGTCAAGGAATAAGCATTAATTAACCTGTGCATGCGAAACGCGCAACTTATTTAGGACTCATTCCCAAGTCTTGTTACCCGACAGACTTGTTTTGGAAAGGCTAAAAACGGTAACACAGAGATGCACAGAGATGCACAGAGATACACAGAGGAAAAATAAATCTCTTTTTTAAAAAACTCTGTGAAACTCTGTGTTCCTCTGTGAAACTCTATGTTAATTAGTCTAGGCTAAGAATTTTTGTCGGATAGTAAGTCCCAAGTTGAAATCTTGGTAGTGGTGCAGAAGTAGTGATCACTACATGTGCAGGACTACCACATCGAAATAACGAGGTATTAATGATAACGATTGAACCCCATATTAAAGCACTAATTTTTGATTGTGATGGTACGCTAGCCGATACCATGCCCATGCATTATCTGGCTTGGCGAGAAACCATACGAGCCAATGGCGGCGATTTTCCAGAGGATGTTTTTTATAGCCTTGGTGGCATGCCGAGTGAACAAATTATCGAACTGTTGAACGAGAAATATGGCTATAGTATGGATCCAGGCCAAGTTGCAGAAGATAAAGAGCAGATATTTTATGACCGTTACATCAACCGAGTACAACCAATTGAACCGATTTTGACGGTTGCCAAAGCCTACTATGGGCATTTGCCCTTAGCGGTCGCCACCGGTGGCATCCCCAAAGTTACCATAAAAACCTTACAAACAATTGGCGCGTGGGAGTTGTTTGAGACTATCGTCACCTCGCATGATGTGGTTCATGGCAAACCTGCACCCGATACATATTTGGAAGCGGCTCGCCGTTTGAACGTACCTCCAAGTATGTGCCATGCCTTTGAGGATACCGACCTAGGCCTTCAATCGGTAGAGCAAGCCGGTATGACCGCGACTGATGTTCGTAAAATACTAGATAATGGAAAAGGTGGGTAATTAGCCATGAAAACATCCATTTTAACCCTAGGGCAAGAAGAAATCCTCAAGCTAGAACGTCAATGGCTAACCGATTTACAACAAATTCTCAATAAATTAGGCCCAACCGAGGATGAACAGACGATTCTCAGCAACTCCATAAAACAGCTCGACGAACTGTTTTTGCTGGTAGTGGTGGGCGAATTTAATGCCGGTAAAAGCGCGCTGATTAACACTCTATTGGGCGAGATGGTTTTAAAAGAGGGAGTCACGCCAACCACGGCCCAAATCAATGTCTTAAAATATGGGGCAAAAAGCAACCGAGTGGTCGCAGATATCCATCTCCATCACCTAACCGAGCCGTTAGAGTTTCTGCGCCACATCAACATTGTCGATACCCCCGGCACCAACGCCATCATTCAAGAGCATCAGGAGATTACAGAGGAGTTCGTCCCTCGTTCCGATTTGGTGCTATTTGTCACCTCCGCAGATCGTCCTTTCACCGAGAGTGAGCGTAATTTTTTGAGCCGGATTCGAGAATGGGGCAAAAAAGTCATCATCATCATCAACAAAATTGACATTTTTGATACCGAAGCAGATATACAAAAAGTGGTTGATTTTGTTAAAGATAACGGTCTAAAATTACTGGCTATTAAACCCGAAGTATTCCCCATTAGCGGCAAACTCGCTATGAAGGCCAAACAACAGATGAAGACCAACCAGGAGACCGATCTCTGGTCAGAAAGTCGTTTTGAAGCGTTGGAGGGGTATATCGAGCAGACCCTCGACGAGATGACCCGTTTTCAACTCAAGTTGCAAAACCCGTTGGGTGTGGGTGGACGATTTATCAAACAGTATGGGGAAATTATTAACAATCGGCTGATGATTTTGGGTGATGATTTGGACACTCTCGACACCTTGGAACGACAGTTACAACTCTATCGGGAGGATATGGAGCGGGATTTTAAATTTCGTTTGTCCGATATGGAGAATGTGCTGTACGACATGGAAAAGCGGGGAAACGAATATTTTGACGATACTCTGCGTATCGGTCGCCTTTTTGACCTGCTTCAGAAATCCTACATTCAAAAAGGGTTTGAGCAGAAGGTGGTTGCCAACGTGCCGGACACCATCGAGCAGAAGGTCGCGGCCATGATTGATTGGCTAGTCAACGCCGACCTACATCAATGGCAGACCGCCACCGATTATCTGAAAACGCGCAAAGAAGCCTATCAATCGAAAATTGTGGGTGAGGTGGGGCAAGGTTTTCGGTACGACCGAGACCGTTTAATCGATTCAGTCGGTCGCTCGGCGCAACGGGTGATCGATACGTATGATAAGGCGATTGAAGCGGAAAAGATAGCTATTGACGCTCAGATGGCGGTCGCCGGAACTGCGGTCGCCGGAGGGATGATCGGCTTGGGAGCCGTGCTAGTCGCTATGACCACCACCATGGCCATAGATGTGACCGGCGTGTTAACCGCGGTGTTTGGTGGGGTAATGGGCTTTTTGATTTTGCCTTATCGCCGGAAAACGGCCAAAGAGGAGTTAAACCTCCGTCTGACCGAACTCCGTCTCCATTTGATTGGCACGCTGACCAATCAGTTTAATAAAGAGTTGGATCGTAGCGTTGACCGGATAAAAGAAGCGATTGGCCCCTATACCCGTTTTGTGCGCTCTGAACGGGATAAACTAAGCGATGTGCAGACCAAAATCGTTGAACTTGAGCGCACGCAAGCCCGACTAAAAGCAGAAATTGAGATGTTAAGCCCTAACTGACTTAGGAATCGGGATTCCCCCTCGTTCCCAAACTGGGTTTGGGAACAAGGGAATTAAATAAGTAATTCTTATGGGCATAATCGTGACGCTACAAGCGTCACCTACAGTAATTTGGTCGGATATGGATGTATGGAGGTCACGCTTGTAGCGTGACAAAATGGAAAACAGCCCCGACTCATAATGAGTCGAGGCTGTTTTTCATTCCTCATTCTTCATTCCTCATTCCTCATTCATTCTCACCCACTACGCCATCTTGTCAACCAAATCCACAAACGTATCCACATCGCCCAAAATACGATCGAGGGCGGTTTCCCAGAACTCCGGTTTGGTCAAATCTACGCCAAGGTGGGTATGGGCTAGGATTTCGGTATCCATCGAGCCAGTGTCTCGCAACATGGCGATATACCTGTCAACAAAAGCAGGCCCTTCGCTAAGGGCTTGAGCATAGACTCCGTTGCTAAAGAGATAGCCAAAAGTATACGGGAAGTTATAAAACGGCGCTTCTGTAATATAAAAATGAAGTTTAGAGGCCCAAAAATAGGGATGATAGTTTACTAAACTATCCTTAAACGCATTTCTCTGAGCCGTGACCATCAACTCATTTAACTCATCGACGCTAAGTTGTTGTTTAGCTCTGCGCTCAAAAAAGGCCATCTCAAAATCAAACCGAGATTTGATATTCATCAGCATCGCCATTGCGTTAGACAATTTCGCACCCAATAAACTTAACCGCTCCTGAGGGTCATCGGTGGCCCGCAGACTGGCATCGTTGACCACCAACTCGTTAAAAGTGCTGGCTGTCTCGGCAACGTTCATGGCGTACTGGCTTGCTCCGTAAGGCAAATCACGCATAACCCAATCATGATAACTATGCCCCAACTCATGGGCCAAGGTCAACATGCCATTATAACTACCATTGTAGGTCATAAAAATACGGGTTTCGCCATTGACGGGAAAACTGGTACAAAATCCTCCGGCTCGTTTACCAGAACGATTCTCCGATTCAATCCACTCCTTATCTATCGCCATCCGACAAAACTGGGCAATATCTGGATTAAATCGCTTCATGGCCTCAATCACAAATTCACCCGCTTCCTGATAGGTAAAGGTTTTTGCCACCTCTCCCACCGGAGCAAAGACATCATACCAATGTAGCTGTTCTAGACCCAACCGTTTAGCCTTAGCAGAAAGATAGTCAAGCAATTTGCCATTTTTACTGTCAATAGTTGACCACATGGCCTCTAAGGTCTCTCGGCTGAGGCGGTTGTTCATCAACGGCTCTTTGAGAATCGAATCCCAACCTCGATTTTTATAGAGGGTCAGACGAAAACCAGCTTGATTGTTTAAGCTGGCCGCGCATGTTTTTGCCAACTTGAGCCACGAGGCTTCGTACAGTTCAAACGCCTTACGACGGACTTCTCGGTCAGGGTCATCTTCATACCGATTTTGTAACTGTCCGAGCGATAGTTCTTCCCCTAATAACATGACCTGTTTGTCACCGCTAACCGTGTTATAAAGCCGATTCCAGCCATGATAACCGTCTGCGGCCAACTCGGTAGCTAACGCTTCCAACTCTGGAGACATCTTCTGCCGCGCCAACTCACGCAGTTCATTAAGATTAAAGGCGACATGCTTAAGTTCAGTATTATTGATCAAATCAGCCCAAGCCGTCTCATCTTGTTGAGCAAACAGCGCAGTTAGTTTGGTCCAGTGAGTCCCTAATTGAGCCCATAGCTGGTCACTTTGGGCCTCAAGTTGAAACGCCTTGTCATCATTCACATCTTGCGAGACCAAACAGCCCACAAAGGCTGATGCATGATCAAGGCGGGTGGTAATGTCGTACAAATGCTGAATTTGAGCCGCCCACTCGGCTTGATTCTGTACGGTTAATGGGTCGAGATTAGGTCGAAAATTATTTAAATCAGTGATAATTTGATCTAAAAAATCAGCCAATGTAGCTGATTGACTACCTCCGGTAAAAAGGGATGCTAAATCCCAGTTTAAACTGATTGTCATTAAGTTGCTCCTGTTGTTATTTATATTGTTGTAGCGCAGGCTAGATAGAAAGCCTGCGCTACGATATGCCTACTCCCACGAACCATCAATATAATAATTGACAGCCACGCGCGGCCACTCATCGCCCCAGCTGTAGAGATACACTCGACAGCGGTTTGTCTGTCCATCAAGAAAACTACCCTGATTCCAGTTGCCGGCTTCATCAACCACCCTGCAACTGGCTGGATAAAACCGAACCCGCTTGACCCGACTCTGGCGTTGTAGGGTTGCGTCAGCCACTTCGTACCCCTGCCGACATCCAAAATAACCGTAGCAGATACGCCCATCATCGTCCCGAATCTCTAGGTTAATGGGGACAAAATAGTTGTCACCCGCGGGATCATACTGGTCAAAACGAGGAAAAGCATTATATTGCCACCAGCCCAATCGCCAATACGGAAACGACTCAAACTGGTTAAACATGGGGTTGGTTCTAACCGATGATCCGCCCACCGATACGACAGCGTAAAAGTCGGGTGGCGTGTTCGTCTGACCATCCATGTAATCCCATGTTTTGAGACGGTCAATCCCGACCCCAACCTTGAGCGGTTTCCACACATAGCTCCCCTGTGCGTCCGCATCACTGGATTCACCCTCTGGTGGGTTGGCTTCACCTTCTAAGACATGGATCACTGCCCCAAAATCAGCCTCCGCCGAACCGCTCTCCACTAGGGGCAACGGCTCAGGGGTGACGATAACGCCCGCAATTTCGGCATCACTTTCAGGAATGTTAAAATTGCTGGCTAAAACGGCTAAATCAAAAATATCGACCTTGCCGTCATTGTTAACATCCGCCGCCCGATTGGTGCTATTGTATCGACTGGCGACAAAGGTTAAGTCGAAAATATTAACTACACCGCCCTCTTCATCGGTCACATCATCCCAAACACGATAATCCTGATCCTTGATAAACTGCTCGGCTGGCATCTCTGCAACTAGTGTACTGGTGGGTGGTGGTGTTTGGGCCAATGTTGAGCGGGGCATCATGATGATCATACAAACCAGCATGATTAAACAGATAAGGGGCAATCCGATTCGCCCCAACAAACTTTTCTTTAAGCCCATTTTGGCCTCCTTAATTTTAGGGGATATATCATCCCAACAATTTAGTATCCGACATGTTGACTTAATCAAATATCGGAAATAACTTTTTGGCAGAGTTAACACAATTTTTAGCAGTTTCTTATCCTGTTAATCCTGTCAAATATTAGCTTAAATGAACGTTTTATCAGACAACGTCATTAAAACAATCCAAGCCATTTTTTCTCTTTCTTCTTTTTTGGCATCTCTTTTTCAATCGCACCCGATGTTGATACGTCAAAACTTTGGGGCCATTGGGTATTCTCGTCGTACACGGCTTTGCAAAAATCTGTTTCATTCAACACCGCATCAAGCATGTTCGCGCCGCTTAAATCAGCATGTTCAAAAAACGACTTTCGCATATCGGTCCAGCTAAGATTGGCTCCGCTTAGATTAGTCCCCTGAAAATTAGCCCCGCCTAAATAGGCTCCGTTTAAGTTGGCTTGACTCAAATCAACCCGGACTAAGTAGGCTCGGTCTAAGTTAACGCCCGATAAATTAGCCTTCGCTAAGTCAGTCTCTTCGAGCTTGGCCTTATTCAGTCTTGATTTTTCTAAGTTCGCATCGACAAGATTCGCATTGAAAAGGTACACCTCTCTCAAATCAGCTTGAGTGAGGTTGGCCTTGTTGAGATTGGCTCCGGTTAAATCAGCCTTCGCCAAATTCACCTCCCGCATGTCGGCTCCAGTTAAGTTTGCGTTACAAAGTTGGCAGCCCGACAGGTTCGCGCCCTTTAATTTGGCTCCGGTCAAATTGACCTGAGATAGATTCAAGGTTGAGAGGTCGACTCCGTTTAGATGCTCTTTTTCTAGGTTCAGGGGTTCCCCTTCAATTTTTAAACGTTCCTCAATAGTTTCACGGTTTAAGGTTGCCATAGCTTGGTTTGTGGATTTTGAATTTACAGGTTACGACTGGAGAGTCACGCTACGTAACCCATCAACTCAAAATCCTTAATCGTGATTTTTTGTCCTGGATTATATCCTGATAGGCAGTACGATTCTACGATTCAGCGATTCACGTTTTAGGTTTTTAGGTTCAATACCTACGAGGTACGAGGTCAAAAACAGACCTCGCAGGATATTCCTGATGCTAACTTTTGGTTTAGCCGGAATCAACACTACAACGGATACTTAACTGCGGAACGGATGGTTTTCATCCGTATATAATTACTGTAAATAGTAAAAAATTCTGTTATTGGCGAAATATATCCGTTGAGTTTTGAAGTATCCGTTGTAGTGTTCCCGCCAAAGATTCCGTTAGCATCAGGGATATTCACGCCTCACGCTTCACGCTTCATGTTTCATGTTTCGGTAGTGTTGACCTGTTGACTGATAGCCTTGGGCTAAAGCCACAAGGCTAAAAGCTCAAGACCGCTAAAAGCGGCCTACAGCCCTTCAGAAAAAGATTTTCACGTGACGCTACAAGCGTCACCTACGATAATTGGAGGTCACGCTTGTAGCGTGACGATAACCTGAAAAAGATTATCTGGAAGACTGTAAATAGCTGGCTTCAGCCTGCTTTAGTTTTTAGCATCGGGATTGATTCCGATGCGTCATCAGTCAAGACAACAACACTACCCATGTTTCACGTACCACGAGATTATACAAGTTGATGGTTTTGTCCCAACTAGCGGAGGCCAATAGCTCTCCATCGGGGCTAAAGGCGATTGAACTAACCGACATAGCATGGTCGGTCAAACAGCCGATTTCAAGGCCAGTTGCCACATCCCACAAACGGACGGTATGATCAACACTAGAGGAGGCTAACAGCGTTCCGGCTGGATTAAAGGTAACTGCTTCGACCGATTTGGTATGGCCGGTTAGTTCCTTGAGTTGTTGACCCGTTTGCAACTGCCATAACCGAACCGACTCGTCATTTTTACGATGCCCACCTACAAACTGCAAACTTCCGGCTGAGGCTAATAGTCGACCATCAGGAGCAAAGGCCAAACTCCGCACCAGACCTGTATGCCCCTCAAAACAGCCGACCTCTTTTTGACTTTTTAACATCCATAATCGAATCCGACCATTCTCCCCACCTGTCACAAACACCGCTCCATCAGGACTAAAAGCAATCGTTTGAATATCATTCTGGTGGGCTGAAACACGCCCTTGCTCTTGTTTGGTGGCCACATCCCAAATCCATAGTTCGCCTCGATTGCCATCCGCAAGGAGTATTTGACTGTCAGGCGTAAAGACGACGACGTGGCTCTGATGAGTCTTGTCGATGGCAAGTTGTGAGGTTTTGTTGGTTGCCAACTCATGCAACATAACTTTTTCTAAGCCTGCTAAGGCCAAAAAACGACCATCAGGACTAAATGTGACATGGTGAATCGCCGAATTGGATGAACCAAAATTAAACCAGCCTCCCCATTTATCAAACTTGAGTTGACGGGCCTGCCAGTTTTTATTCTGCTCCCACAACCATACCTGACCGTCATCCCCACTTGAGGCGAGGATGTCGCCCGTCGGATTGAAGGCAATACTCCACACTCCCTCGGCATGTTTTCGCAGAGTCTCCAACTTGGTTACGCTGACCTGAACTTCCGGTTCAGGTGGTTTGGCAACAGCGGCCTCTAAAAAAATTTTGGCCTTCTTCCCCTCTAAATCGGCCTCAATCCAGCCCTGATACTGTTGGCCCGGTTCCAAATTGTCAGATTTTACTGTCACCTCAACCTCTACCGGGCAAAAACTGTTAGACTGATTTTTGTATCCAGTAATATGAAACCATTTATTTTGGCTACTAGTCTCAAACTTAACCTTATGATTGGCTGGCCCACCGATATTTTCGACCATAAAGGTTAATACATGGGTTTCACCCGGATAGAATGTACCAAAATCTAACTTAGTGGGTATAACCTCTGGCTTTGGAGCAGGAGTAACTCGCACGCTCAAAGCGACACGAGCCGTTTTGCCATCCAAATCAATCTCTAACCAGCCACGGTGAATCTTGTTTGTCTCTAAACCAGACGTATCCACCTGAACCTCAATATCCATCGGATAGTCAGTATCGGAAACAGGCGTTAAGTTGGACACCTTAAACCACGCGTTTTCTGGGTCGCTCAGGTTGATGGAAGATTTGACCACCGGCCCACCATTATTTTCGAGGCGGAACGTCCTGCAACGGCGATTTTCCACCGTCACCCGACCAAAATCAAGCTGATTAGCCGACGTAATAGGTTTGGGGGGAACTTTGCTACGATATTCAGCGGACGGAGTCGGGGTGGAGCGTTCTGGTTGACGTAAGGTTCTAAGATTTAAGGTGAGATCATGGGAATTTCGTTTTTCTGGGTGAGCTAAAACTTCATACGCTTCGTTGATCTCCCGAAATTTTTCATGGGCGTGGTCTTTGTCCAACACTGTACTATCAGGATGATAGATTTGAGCCAATTTCCGATATACTTTCCTAATCTGTTCGTTAGAAGCATGACTCGGTATCCCTAAGATTTTATAATAATTTTTCATGGGTTTTTGTTAATTTTATCATGGACTTTTGTCATGGTAACAGTTCATATATATTTTATCACAATTCATAATGCAATAAAAATCATAGTTAGCAACTATGCCAATCATATTAACCATCACCAAGATTATTTGCCTAGTCAACTTAATACATATATAGTTCATTCGAAAATTTTGGCTTTTCCTTGATGCTTTTTGGGCTTTGAGGAAAGTTGATACAATCAAAATCATCTAGATATTTATAAGGAGATTTAACCATGACCCGTATGGTACAATGTGTAAAAATGGGCCGAGAGTTGCCCAGTTTAGAAAAACCACCCTTTCCCGGTGAGTTAGGAGACCGAATTTTTGAGAATGTGTCCCATCAGGCTTGGCAGTTATGGCTTGACCATCAAGTCAACCTAATCAACCATAACGGCTTAGTATTGGCCGATCCCCGAGCGCGCAAGTTTCTGATGGAGCAGTTAGAAGATTTTCTCTTTGGTTCTGGTGTGGAGCAGATTGAGGGCTGGACTCCGCCGCAATAGCGTAGGGGAAGTATGGGATATGGGAGACGGAAGCTTCAAGTCATCCCGAAATCTCTCGTTTATGCCTGAATAGGTGCAGAGGCGCGGAGAAAACATAAAAACTCCACGTCTCTGCGAGAGACATTTATTTTTTCCTATGATGAAAGAGGCTTTGGCACAGGTGTATCGGGGTAGCTTAGTGAAAACACAAAAAAGGCATATAGCCCTTATAACAAGGGTCATACGCCTATAATATAGCAGAAAAAACCTTCCCTTCTCAATTCAATCGGGGAAAAAAAAGAAGCCGATTTGGCAATAACCTACTCTCCCAAGGGTCTGCACCCCAAGTACCATCGGCGCTAGTGGGCTTAACTACCGGGTTCGGGATGGATCCGGGTGTACCCCCACCGCTACAATCACCAAAAAGGCTTCAAACAATAATAACAATCAATACACAAAAAACTAAATAGAACGACTTCATTCAATGGATAACACACATATAAGCAAGCTATCGGTCATTAGTATGGATTAGCTCAGTATGTTGCCACACTTACACACTCCACCTATCAAACTGGTAGTCTTCCAGTGACCTCTCCCGGATTGCTCCGGTTGGTAATCTCATCTTGAGGCAAGTTTCCCACTTAGATGCTTTCAGCGGTTATCTTTCCCCGACATAGCTACCCAGCAATGCTTCTGGCGAAACAACTGGTACACTAGCGGTCAGTTCACCCCGGTCCTCTCGTACTAGGGGCAACCCCTCTCAAATTACCTACGCCCACAGAGGATAGAGACCGACCTGTCTCACGACGGTCTGAACCCAGCTCGCGTGCCGCTTTAATGGGCGAACAGCCCAACCCTTGGGACCTACTACAGCCCCAGGATGCGACGAGCCGACATCGAGGTGCCGAGCCTCCCCGTCGATGTGAACTCTTGGGAGAGACTAGCCTGTTATCCCCGGGGTAGCTTTTATCCGGTAAGCCACGGCCCTTCCACTCGGTACCGTGGGATCACTAAGCCCGACTTTCGTCTCTGCTCGACTTGTTGGTCTCGCAGTCAAGCTCCCTTATGCCTTTACACTCTTTGGCTGGTTTCCATTCAGCCTGAGGGAACCTTTGGGCGCCTCCGCTACTCTTTAGGAGGCGACCGCCCCAGTCAAACTGCCCACCTGACACTGTTCAATTGCCGGATCACGGACAATTGTTAGGGCCAAGACTTAATCAGGCTGGTATTTCAACAGTGGCTCCACCGATACTGGCGCACCGGTTTCTTTGCCTCCCAGCTATCCTACACAAACCAAGCCCTAACTCAATGCCAAGTTACAGTAAAGCTCCACGGGGTCTTTTTGTCCTTCTGCGGGTAATACGCATCTTTACGCATAGTTCAATTTCGCCGGGTCCCTCGTTGAGACAGTACCCCACTCGTTACGCCTTTCGTGCGGGACGGAACTTACCCGACAAGGAATTTCGCTACCTTAGGACCGTTATAGTTACGGCCGCCGTTCACCGGGGCTTCAATTCAGAGCGTGAACCCCTCCTCTTAACCTTCCGGCACTGGGCAGGCGTCAGCCCCTATACTTCCTCTTACGAGTTTGCAGAGACCTGTGATTTTGTTAAACAGTCGGCAGGGTCATTTAACTGCGGCCCCCTCTAGCTCCGGTTGCTTGAACCTTCACCTAAAGGGGCGATCCTTCTCCCGAAGTTACGGATCTATTTTGCCTAGTTCCTTAACGAGGGTTTTCCCGATCGCCTTAGTATTCTCTACCTGTCTACCTGTGTTGGTTTGCGGTACGGACACCTAATCTTCTACACTTAGAGGCTTTTCTCGACAGTATGGGGTTAACCACTTACGGCCATTCGGCTCCGCTACAACCCCTCAAGCTAACCTTGCGGACTTCCCTACAAGGATCATCGCCCTATGAGTCTCGAACCAGATCTACCATTCTCTGGCTGGTATTGCCCTGCTGCTTCCCCTCATCGCTCCAAATAGGTGGTGCAGGAATATTAAACTGCTATCCATCGCCTACGCTTTTCAGCCTCGGCTTAGGCCCGACTAACCCGACGCGGACGAACCTTCCGTCGGAAACCTTAGACATTCGGCGAACATGATTCTCACATGCTTTCTGCTACTCATGCCGACATTCGCACTTCTGTAGGCCGAAAACTGTCCTCTCGGTCAGTACTGTGTCTCCTACAGAACGCTCCCCTACCACTCCATAACACTATATTATCACATCAACCTAGTCGCAGGAAGTTCATCATATCCATAAGGATACAACTTCTCCTCTACTCTAAGCCTCTTTACTGACATATAGTCTATGAAATCCGCAGCTTCGGTGTGTAACTTTAGCCCCGTTACATTTTCGGCGCAAAACCACTTGACCAGTGAGCTATTACGCATTCTTTAAAGGATGGCTGCTTCTAAGCCAACCTCCTGGCTGTCTCGGTAGTTCCACATCCTTTACCACTTAGTTACAACTTCGGGACCTTAGCTGGCGGTCTGGGTTGTTTCCCTCTTGACAATGAAACTCATCTCACATTGTCCGACTCCCATGTTCTCAAGTTACGGCATTCGGAGTTTGGTTTGGTTTGGTAAGCTATACGCCCCCTAGCCAATCCAGTGCTCTACCTCCGCAACTAAACACATGAGGCTAGCCCTAAAGCTATTTCGGGGAGAACAAGCTATCTCCGAGTTCGTTTGGCATTTCACCTCTAACCACAGCTCATCGGAACACTTTGTAACGTATACCCGTTCGGTCCTCCACGAGACATTACTCTCGCTTCAACCTGGCCATGGTTAGCTCACTCGGTTTCGTGTCTACTCCCTGCAACTACTCGCCCTATTCAGACTCGCTTTCGCTACGGCTCCGCCTGTGTCTAGCTTAACCTTGCTACAGAAAGTAACTCGTCGGCTCATTCTCCAAAAGGCACGCCGTCACCCTGGCTTTACAGCCATAGGGCTTCGACTGGTTGTAAGTGCATGGTTTCAGGTTCTATTACCTCCCCTCAAACGGGGTTCTTTTCACCTTTCCCTCACGGTACTTGTGCACTATCGGTCATCAAGAGTATTTAGCCTTGGGAGGTGGACCTCCCAGTTTCCCACAGGATTAGCGTGCCCCGTGGTACTCAGGAACTCTAACTAGAGTTTTCTCGTTTTCGCATACGGGACTGTCACCCTGTATCGTTCACCTTTCCAGTATAATTCTGCTAACAAGAAATTTTGTAACTCAACGTTAGGTCCTACAACCCCGCTACACTATTTGCATAACGGTTTGGGCTTTTCCGCGTTCGCTCGCCACTACTAACAGAATGATCTCTTTTCCTTGAGCTACTTAGATGTTTCAGTTCGCTCAGTTCCCTTCCTTTGGCCTATGTGTTCAGCCAAGGATACCCAAGGATTAGCTTGGGTGGGTTTCCCCATTCGGAAATCTTCGGATTATACGCTTGCAGACAACTTCCCGAAGCTTATCGCAGCCTACCACGTCCTTCTTCGGCTCTTGATGCCAAGGCATCCACCATGCACCCTTAGTAGCTTTCTCAAATACATGTGTTTTACCAACGAAATCTATCGTTCTATTCAGTTTTTAATGTACTTCAGCTCGCAAATCTCAGGCTGATAACCAAGTACCAGTTCCCTGATACACAGTCAACAATATGAGATACATGGAGCTGAGGGGACTCGAACCCCTGACCCCCTCCGTGCAAGGGAGGTGCTCTCCCAACTGAGCTACAGCCCCGATAAGCTAATGGGCCTGAGTGGACTCGAACCACTGACCCCTGCGTTATCAGCACAGTGCTCTAACCAACTGAGCTACAGGCCCAAGGTTATTAACAACTAAGAAGTAGTAGAAACGCAAACTCAACAAGCTCGGTAATGCTTTGCTTACTTCGGAGTGGAAACTACGTACCTCTCGATACCAGCTTCTTGACTCCCTTAAAAGGAGGTGATCCAGCCGCACCTTCCGGTACAGCTACCTTGTTACGACTTCATCCCAGTCACCAGTCCCACCTTAGACAGTTCCTTCCTTGCGGTTAGGTCACCAGCTTCAGGTGTTACCGACTCCCATGATGTGACGGGCGGTGTGTACAAGGCCCGAGAACGTATTCACCGCACTATTGCTGACGCGCGGTTACTAGCAACTCCAACTTCATGTAGTCGAGTTGCAGACTACAATCCGAACTGAGGCCGACTTTCTGGATTAGCTCCACTTCGCAGTGTGGCAACCTATTGTATCGACCATTGTAGCGTGTGTGTAGCCCTGGACATAAAGACCATGCTGACTTGACGTCATCCCCACCTTCCTCCGGGTTGAAACCGGCAGTCTCGCTAGACACGTATAACTAGCGACAAGGGTTGCGCTCGTTGCGGGACTTAACCCAACATCTCACGACACGAGCTGACGACAGCCATGCAGCACCTGTGAAGGCTCTCCGAAGAGTCGGTTGCCTTTCGGCTCCCTACAACCAACATGTCAAACCCAGGTAAGGTTCTTCGCGTATCATCGAATTAAACCACACGCTCCGCTGCTTGTGCGGGCCCCCGTCAATTCCTTTGAGTTTTAACCTTGCGATCGTAATCCCCAGGCGGGATACTTATCGCGTTAACTACGGCACAGAAGGGGTAAGAAACCTCCTACGCCTAGTATCCATCGTTTACAGCGTGGACTACCGGGGTATCTAATCCCGTTCGCTACCCACGCTTTCGCACCTCAGCGTCAGTAATGGACCAGAGAGTCGCTTTCGCCACTGGTATTCCTCCCGATATCTACGCATTCCACCACTACACCGGGAATTCTACTCTCCTCTTCCATACTCAAGTGTCGCAGTTTTGAACGTCCTCTCTCAGTTAAGCCGAGAGCTTTCACGTCCAACTTACAACACCGCCTACGCGCGCTTTACGCCCAATAAATCCGGATAACGTTTGCCCCCTACGTTTTACCGCGGCTGCTGGCACGTAGTTAGCCGGGACTTATTCCTAAGGTACCGTCATCATCTTCCCCTAGAAAAGGGCTTTACAACCCGAAGGCCGTCGTCACCCACGCGGCGTTGCTGCGTCAGGGTTTCCCCCATTGCGCAATATTCCTCACTGCTGCCTCCCGTAGGAGTATGGACCGTGTCTCAGTTCCATTGTGGGGGCTCGCGCTCTCACGCCCCCTAGCCGTCTTCGCCTTGGTAGGCTCTTACCCCACCAACTAGCTGATAGCCCGCAGGCCCATCCTATGTCACCTGAGTTTTAGTTTAAGCTGTCTAAGCACTTAAACATCTGGGGTATTAGCTGTCGTTTCCCACAGTTATCCCCCATCATAGGGTAGGTCACCTACGTGTTACTCACCCGTCCGCCACTCTCCAGATAGTCCGAAGACTATCCTTCTCGTTCAACTTGCATGTGTTAGGCACGCCGCCAACGTTCATCCTGAGCCAGGATCAAACTCTTCGTAAATTATTTGTTATCTTTAGTTAATCCGCTCATCTTGCTCTTGTTTCTACTACTCTTCAGTTGTTAATGTACAGTCCAATCAACAAGGCCGTTTAGCCCCTGTCTCTCAGACAACGAAGGAATAATACCACAATTCCCTCACCCTCGTCAAGTACTTTGCACCTATTATCTCAAACACTTAAGGTTCCTTAAAATCACTTGCCCCCTCAATACCTATGAAACCCTTTGATAATGGGATGTTTGGGCAAAAACAGCTTTCACGTTTGCTTGGCTACAACAACTCGGCAGAAGTTCTCCGGTAGTTAAAAAACGTCCGCACCACCCTTTTTTCTTATGGCTATCCAAGTCTAACAAACCACTACAGTGACGCGACCGCCAAGGCCAATTGACGACGCACACTCGGCGAGTTAAACTCATCCCACACCACTGGAAACGAATCGACCAAATCCTTACCAGTGGCTATATTGTGCTTGAGATAAACCCGCACTGCTTGAGGTTTTTTATTATCAGTCGATGACAGGTTAACTCGATAAATTTTCCAGTTTTTCAAAAAATCTTCCAAAAAATCACTGGCAACACTGGCATCATTCAAATCACCTAAATGGTCTTGAATATGTTTCAACTGTCGAATTACCGACTTACCATCAGCACCGAGTAGCTCTCGGAAATACTCCAAGGCATACCGAAACCTCTTAAAGCTAATGCGAAGTTGATGTAACCGTTCCACGGGCGGATTGTGGAGTAAAGGATCATAAGCCCGCACCGATTCGTAACGTTCATAAATTAAACCAGATACCACATGGCGCAGTTGATACGGGATTGGCTCATTAGTCAGAACTGCTTTGGCTCCCTGACCGGGAGTGTTAACGAACTTCTTGAACGCCTTCTTAAATTTAGCGTACTGCTTCAGTTCCAAATAGGCCAACATCTCTACTCTAGCCTGTTCACGGCGTTGTTGGCAATATTCAATCAGAGATAATAACTCTTGTTGGGCCGTCTCATCTAGGGTTTGTTGATAGACGATTAATTTCTCCAGAAACACATCAAGATCACGCACCGCGCCAAGTATTCTGGCCGTTGCTTTTAGCCCCTTTTGGAGAGCCTTAACATCTGCCTTGACATAACAGTCTCCAAACAGACCAAACGCGGCCCGCATCCGCCGAGTGGCGACTCGCATGTCATGCAGGGCTTCAATATCTTCGCCTAATCTGGTTCCGGCTTCATTGTCTAGCATGCGCTCAAAATGGAATTTCAATATCTTACGCCCCCCCTCAGCCAGAGTATCGGTCGGATCCAGTCCGATTTTAGATGGCGTTTTGGGGGCCGGATCATCAGCAGGTTCAGGTGTTGGGAGATCGGCTTCTGCTTTGACATCTACTTCAACATCGATATCGGCTTCGACTTCCTCTTGGTGTGATTCTGTCGGCTCGGTTGATTCTGTCTCAGTTTCCGTTTCAACTTCGCTTTCCTCTGTTTCGATTTCCGGTTCGGGCGATTTTGAGGCCTTTTCCAGAACCATCTTCGAGAAAATATTTAACCGAATATCACCAAACTTCTGTTGCCATCGCTTGACGGTACGAGTGGTCAACTCGACCAATCGAGAAATCTCCTCTAATGAGGCCGATTGGTTGGTGATCAATATAATGGTGGCTCGTTTGGCTAATAAATCATTATCGCTCTTGGCGATGCGTTCTAATATCGCTTTTTCTTCAGCGGTCAGCATATCAAACATCAGGGTTCTCCTATTTAATTTTATCAATCATTAGGGACGTGAAACATGAGGCGTGAGGGCATAAAACGTGATTATTCCTAACTCCTCACGTTTCACACATTCACATTATTGATTTAGGGCTAAGGCACGTTCAAATTTACTTTTTGGTTGGGGCTGTAATGACCATTTTTGCTGAAGCGCGGTCACAAAGGCCAACAAATTAGCTTCTGTGCCGAGGTCGGTCAGCTCTGCTTCTAGCTCATAATAATCAACGATTGGCCCGGCTTGATGGGCCACCGCATCCAAACTCAACTCCATGAGTTGTTGTTCATCATGCAACACGGCGAACTTTTGCCGAGTTTGGTAGATGGTAAACCAAGGTTGGATTGGTTCGGTTTGGATAATCTCAAACAAGGTGCGTTTGGCTTCACTGTCCGCCCACTCTGCCGGAGTGTCTCCGGTTATGATGGCTTCAATCTCCAGCCGAGCATGGATATGACTGGTCGCGGCAGTGAGCGATTTAAGGGTTAACTTCTTCTTGGTTTCGCCGTCTCGAATCCGGCAAGCATAGTTGGCCTGAAAAACCAGCTTATCAGCCGTATCAACATAATGGTCAACAACTGTTTGAGTTGATAATGGCTCAAGTTGGAACTGGCCTAGCCTGTCGAGAGTTTGAATGGCGGCAAAAATCTGTGGATTAGGAATAATGAATTTAGCTTCGGTTTCTGCATTTCGACTCATAGTCTATGCAGTATACCATGATATTAATTGGTTAAAAAATACACAACCAATAAAGTGCGTAGCAGCTGACCAAGAATAGATCTGGGACATCGGCAAATTGGAACTTGGAGGGCGCCATCTCATCATGGCAATTGCTGACCCGGTTGCATCGACAAAC
>JAUCGB010000053.1 GCA_030377895.1 Anaerolineales bacterium HSG24 | reverse complement strand
AAACAGGGTGATTTAGTCGCGGCTACCAACTTAACGTGCGACAGATAATATCGTAACACAGTCTTTAGACTGTGCGGCACAGGCTGAAGCATGTGCTACATGTCTCGGCTTACGTTGATAGCCCGTTGCGCGCCCTAGCTGACTTATTGGCATAGGTGGATTTGAACCAACCGCAGAGACGCGAAGAAACACAGAGAAAATCTGTAAAATCGCAAAATCTCTGTGTCTCTGCGGTGTAATCTATAAAACAAGGTGATTTAGTCGCGGCTACCAACTTAACGTGCGACAGATAATATCGTAACACAGTCTTTAGACTGTGCGGCACAGGCTGAAGCATGTGCTACATGTCTCGGCTTACGTTGATAGCCCGTTGCGCGCCCTAGCAGTCTTGTTGGCATAGGTGGATTTGAACCAACCGCAGAGGCGCGGAGAAACACAGAGAAAAACTGTAAAATCGTAAAATCTCTGTGCCTCTGCGGTGTAATCTATAAAACAGGGTGATTTAGTCAGGGTTGTACGGAGTCTTCAGAAACCAAGGAGTAAATTTTATGACTGAAAAAGTAGCAATTATCACAGCATCCAGCCAAGGCATGGGGGCTGAGTGCGCGCGAGTTCTAGCCAAGCGAGGCTATAAACTCGTTTTGATGTCCCGCTCTGTCGAGATTCAGGCAGTGGCGGCTTCCCTATCAGCCGTGGCGGTGCGAGGAGATGTAACCAATCCGGCGGACTTGAGTCGGCTGGTCAGCATAACCTTAGAACAGTATGGCCGAGTGGACGCGCTGGTCAATAATACTGGACATCCACCCAAAGGGGATTTGTTAGCTCTGACCGATGAGGAATGGCACTTGGGGCTTGATTTGGTGCTGCTGAGCGGGGTACGTTTGGCTCGTCTGGTTGTGCCGCTTATGGAGAAACAGGGGGGTGGAGCGATTGTCAATGTCTCCACCTTTGGAGCCAAAGAGCCGAGTCTGGGCTTCCCGATTTCCTCATCCTTACGGGCCGCTTTGTCCTCTTTTACCCGCCTCTTCGCGGATCGATACGCTCGCGCCGGAATCCGCATGAATAGTGTGCTACCCGGTTTTATCGACAGTTATGCCGTTGATGAGGCCACTCGCACGACCATTCCCATGCAACGGACTGGCACGGTGAGAGAAGTAGCCGAAACAGTGGCCTTCCTGTTGTCCGACGAGGCGGGCTACATCACCGGGCAAAACCTGTGTGTTGATGGGGGTTTAACGCGGGGGATTTAGGAATGGGTATCTCAGTAGGGGCATTATTCTTTCCTCTGTGAAACTCCGTGTTACGGTTTTAGCTTTGTCGGGTAACAAGACGTGGATTCGGTGAATTAAACCGATTTAATCCGCTAAATTCACCGAATCCGCGTTCTATCATTCCATAAGGAGGTTTTATTATGAGTTTAATAATGTTTGAAACGACTCCCTTGCTAGAACAAGGAGTTCTTAATCTGACCTTTAACTTGAAGACAAACATTCAAGTAACAGCCAAAAGAGCGCAGCAATTGGTCAGTGTTTTTGTCGGAAACCAGATTGCCGATTTATTACATGGCGACCTACCCAATCTGGTTATCCGAGAGGAAGGGGCATACTGGCGAGTGCCGGTTGTGTTGTCATCCCACTCATTAGGACGTATCGGTTTAGTAGGCACAATTGATGTCCATGTGGAAACGGGTAAACTACAGACCAACGACCGGATTATACGGGAGATTGAACAAAAAAGTACTCTCCTGCGAGGTATGTAGTTTTCCTCGCAGGTGTTGACGAACAAGACCTTCAAGGCCTACTGCAAACCCACCGGAGCCTTTACCCCCCAAAAAGCGAAAAATTCATGAAACAACAAACATTAAATGGCTTGTGGCAACTTTATCAGGCTAACAACGTTGACCCAATTGCGGCCACCGTGCCCGGCTGTGTGCATCTTGATTTACTGGCCGCCGAAAAGATACCCGACCCCTACTATCGGGATAACGAATTAAAAACCATGTGGGTTGGCGAGACCGACTGGCTCTATCGGCGACAGTTTACCGTTTCAGCGGAGTTCCTTGAGCATGACCGAGTCCTGCTCCGGTGTGAGGGGCTGGACACCATCGCCACAATTCGGCTCAATGGGCAGGAGATTGGTCAAACCGACAACATGTTCCGCAGTTGGGAGTTTGATCTGAAATCGGTCTTACTGGTCGGCGAGAACGAGATTGAGATTCTGTTTTCTGCCCCCGTTACCTACGCTCAACGACGTTTGGCAGAACGAAACCTGCCCGCATGGACAGACGAAAAACTGCTTGGCGGCAACTGGATGCGAAAGGAGCAGTGTAACTTTGGTTGGGATTGGGGCATCCGCCAAGTGACCAGTGGAATATGGCGAGATATTAGCCTGATGGCCTTTAGCCAGGCCCGCTTAACCGACCTGCACATTCGACAAGACCACACCACCGCCGAACAGGTAATTCTCACCTGCCACATCAGCACCGAACAACTGGCCGTGCAAACCTTAACTATAGAAGCGACGGTCAGCCTCAACAAGAGTATCGTGGCGAAAGCTGACCAAGTTGTAAAAGCAAGTACCAACCTTGTCAGCCTGATTATCAACGACCCTCAACTCTGGTGGCCGAACGGTTTGGGGGAACAACCGCTTTATCAGGTTGAGGTGATGCTGTTTGATGAAATCGGTAACTTGATAGGCACACTCGACAAACGGATTGGCCTGCGGACGCTTAAACTTGTGCGTCAGGCCGATGAGTGGGGTGAGTCGTTCCATTTTGAGGCCAATGGTGTGCCATTTTTTAGTAAGGGAGCCAATTGGATTCCAGCCGATCAGTTCGCGCCTCGTGTCACCAAGGCCTGGTATCATAATCTGCTAACCGACGCGGCCGCAGTCAACATGAACATGCTCCGAGTGTGGGGTGGAGGCATCTACGAGGCTGATATTTTTTACGAGTTATGTGATCAACTGGGGCTGTGCGTGTGGCAAGATTTTATGTTCGCCTGTGCCACCTATCCCAGTTTTGACGCGGCGTTTATAGCGACGGTCAAAGCCGAAGCCGAGGACAATGTGCGCCGTTTGCGTGACCATGCATGTTTGGCCTTGTGGTGCGGTAACAATGAACTAGAGCAGGGTTTGGTGGATGAAACATGGACAGATTCGGCCATGAGTTGGGTTGATTATGATAAGCTGTTTGATCAACTTTTGCGGGAGGTAGTCGGTGCGCTTAATCCCGATACCGATTATTGGGTCGGTAGTCCACACACCCCACAGGGCAATCGGTACGACTTTAATAATCCTGATTCGGGCGACGCGCATATCTGGCAGGTATGGCATGGACAGAAGCCGTTTGAGTTTTATCGCACCTGTTTCCATCGCTTTAACAGCGAGTTTGGCTTCCAATCTTTCCCCGAACCGCGCACCGTTTATGGTTACACTCAACCCCAAGATCGGAACGTGACCAGCTACATTATGGAACATCATCAACGTAGTGGCATCGGCAACTCGACCATCATGCATTACATGCTCGACTGGTTTCGCTTGCCCACTGCCTTCAAATCGATTCTGTGGTTGAGCCAAATTCAGCAGGGCATGGCCATTAAATACGCGGTGGAGCATTGGCGACGCACCATGCCCCGTGGTATGGGTACGCTCTATTGGCAACTCAACGACTGTTGGCCCATCGCCAGTTGGTCATCGCTCGATTATTATGGTCGTTGGAAGGCGCTCCATTACATGGCTCGGCATTTTTTCGCTCCCTTATTGATTTCCGGTTTGGAGGATAGCGAAACAAATCAGGTTGAGATTCATGTCACCAGTGATCGGTTGGTGGAGCAGTCGGGGCAAGTTAGCTGGCAACTGACCACCGTCAACGGCGACCTGATTGAACGGGCCGAACTTGAAGTTCAGATTCAACCGAATCAAAACAACCGTTTTGGAACGCTCGATTTACAGGCTCATGTTGACAAGTATGGCGTGCGTAACCTGATGTTGTGGCTCAGTTTAGGGGTTGATGGGACTGCCGTTTCGACCAATCTGGTCATCCTCAGTCGGCCTAAACATCTGGAGCTAGTCTCGCCGAACATCAGCACTGAACTGACCGAAATCAACAGCCAGCAATATCAGCTGACCCTGACCAGCGACAAACCGGCCATGTGGGTCTGGGTTATGGTCGAAACCTATGAGGCCAAACTGTCCGATAATTTCCTACATCTCTACCCAAATCGCCCCATCAGCCTGACCCTAACCGTCGAGCAACCAACCACGCTGGCTGAGGTAAAACAGGCCCTACAGGTCAGTTCGCTGGTTGATACCTATGGGGTATAATTGGTGATTTCAATCAGCGGCCTCCGCCAAACGACGATCCAACAGGGCAAAAAAGGTATACGGATCGACCACAGTATAGTTCGGTTGCAGAATTTCACCATCCTCCGTGGTGATAATCTGTTCGGCTTCATGAATTTTTAGTCGTTCTCGCACCTCCCACAAAAAGGAAGTAGAGAGGAAGGTGGAGCGAAACACAATAAAGGGAGGTCGATTCTGCTCCAGAATGTCTCGTTTGTATATCTCATGCACCAGATGGGCTGATGAATCGGGCGTACCACCAAATGCCTTAATCGGGATTGCCGACAATGGTACACCGTTTTGATAGCGAGGCCACGGATCATCGGTTTGGATGTCGATGGTCAACATGCCGACGGGAGTGATATAACTGAACGCATCTAAACGACGTTGCGACATGTGCGCCCCATCACCATTGATGATAAATCCTGAAATATCGTATCCATATTGGTCGTAATAGTACTTGGTACGCCACAACCAGCGCAAAAAAGTCAGCTTGTTTGGCCCATCAGGGTTGATATAACCGGCTCCAGAGTTAGTGCCGACGATAAAATCATTCTCCGTGACAGTCGCGTACCAGTAACTCATCATGCCCGGAATCTCCTCGACCATGCCCGGATTTAAGCCCCAAGCTAAGGGAATATCACCCCGTTTTTCGTCAAGCCACGGCGCAGGTGGATAGTTGGCTAATAGGGTATGGGCCGGATGCACGATGTCATAATCGCCCACATAAAACATCAAAAAGGTATGCTCTTTTGAGACAGTTCCATCAGCCTTAAGATACCCTTTCGCCATCAACTCCGCTTCGGTGGGCGAGGGACGGGGCGAGCGCGGTGGCGGCAACGGCGCAAACCGATGTACCGAAATATTGGACATGGAGAGACCGTTCACATCACCGCCGCCGCCCTCCATGTAACCACCATGCTGAGAGAAGAACCACAGATAGACCCACTCCCCCATAATCGGATGTTTTTTGCTATTAGGATCACCGCCGTCAAAATCTGGCCCCGCGTATTTCTCGTACCACGGATGAAAGCCCCATATTTTAATCAACTGATCGTTGGCTTGCGTTTTCGCCGATATGGCAATCTGCTGGAGGGTTTCAGCATCAAGGCCCAGCGGTTGGGTGGGGTCATCAATCGGCACTTCGTCCGGCCACGGAGACAGGTCAAAGGTAAAACCCCGCTCTTGCACCACATAGTCCCGCTCAAAGGCATACACCCCACCCCGCGTCATCTGCTGATTAAGATACCGCACAATCGGCCAGCCATCACCCAAAAAACCCATCAGCAAGGGATTCGCCCGCCCCGTATCCAAATAGTTCTCCATCGCCCACAAATACGCATCAATCTTGGTCGAGCCGGAAGAGGGGGTATTGCTATTGGGCAGGGTTTTGGCGTTTGGCTCAAACAGTCCCACCAATGACTTTTTGACGGTCATATAATTCTCGAACATGGGTAAAATTGGGCTATCATGCCGTACTACCACCAAATCTTCCACTCCAGCAATGGTGGTGGCGACGTTTAAGGTGGCCGGAACATCGGTATCCCATAAGACCATGCCTTTGGTTAAGGGCGCGAATTGGGTCAAAACTTCCTCAACCGTTTTCAGTTCAATAATCTCGGTATCGGCTAACCAGCCATAAGGTTGGCCTTTTGTTTGATACATCTCCAGCCAAAACATGTCGATTCCCGGCTGACCGTCACGGACATGGTCTTGGTTTAGATAAAGACGGGGTTGATCTCGATTGACGATGCCTTGCATGGTCGTTAGGGCGTTAAGTAGGTCATACTCATAGACCAAATCGTCGAAGGTTTTACCCTCCGGCGGTGGCGAATCTGCTGGACAACGATTCTCTTCGCCGTTGGTTAAGGCATGGCAAAACTCATAATGGTTGATATGCAGGTCTGACACATCAAACAGATAAAGCTGTTTGGGCGGCGGCGGCGGAGCGGGCGGGGGTACATAACGTATCGTGTAGATCAGACTGGCTAAACCGATAAGAGTGATCAAGCCGACAAAAATCAAAAAAACGGACAGACGGGATGTAAATATTTTTCTCATACATGAGCCTCGGGTGATTATTCAAGACATGGTAAGCCAAACTCAAAATATACTCAAATCTGTTATCGATGTCCAGATAAATTCTGATCGCCCTAAAGCCTTAATGAAACGGTAATTTTTGCGACAATCCAAAATCGTCAATCTAAAATCCAAAATCTTTGTCTGTCCCCTCGACTATGATATAATGCCCCCTGTTGTAAAATGTTGATTTTAGGTGATACTCATGGAAAATTTTTTTGACCAAGCCGAATTTGCCGATAACCCCGAACCCCGTTGCCCGGTGGTGCTACTGCTCGACACCTCTCACTCGATGCACGGCGCTCCGATTAACCAGTTGAACGAATCTCTGCAAGAGTTTGCCAACGCTATCAAACGAGACACCCTCGCCTCTCTGCGGGTAGAGGTTGCCATCGTGATCTTTGGTGGCTCAGTCCGTGCGCTTGATGTGCGCGGGAGTGGGCATCAGATTCCATTTGAGGCTGACCAAGCCTTTGTCACGGTTGACATGTTCGAGCCGCCTAACCTAGTCGTCAGCGGTAACACGCCAATGGGTGGGGCGATTCGGCAGGCGCTATATCTACTCCGCGAGCGGAAAGAGATTTACAAGCAGAACAGTTTAGACTATTTTCGTCCTTGGATATTTTTGATTACCGATGGCGAGCCAACGGATGATTGGCAGACCGCAGCCCAAGAGCTTAAGGATGAAGAGGCCCGAAAAGGAGCTATCTTCTTCGGCATTGGGGTCGAAGTGGCAAACATGGAGATTCTGTCCAGTTTTTCTGACCAACGCCCGCCCTTAAAACTGCGTGGACTGGCTTTTGGCGAACTGTTTGAATGGCTCTCCAAAAGCCTCTCTTCGGTCGCCCACTCAAAACCGGGTGAGCAGACTCCCTTGCCCGCCGTCGGTTGGGCGCAGGTTGATACATCGCATTGAGGCGTAAAATGTGAGGTATGATTGATTTCTTCTCAACCGGAGGCGACTCGTTGCCTTGACCCCAAATGTCGCAAACAGATTCCCAAATCGATTCGGTATTGCCCCTATTGCGGCATGCCCGTCATCCAGCGGATGTTGCCGCGCCTTACCTCGACGCAACTCAAACGGACGGCGATTTTAGTGGGTCTGATCATCGCCTGCTTGCTGGTTTATCGTCAATTAAGCTACGAGTTGAGCCATTTTGGTGAATCGAATACACCGCAAGCAGTGGTGATCCCTTCACCTACGACCACCCGTTTCCCAACCGCTACCAAAACCCCTTTCCCAAAGTTGATATTGACCACCACGCCGACTCTTAGCCCGACTCCACACCCCGACACCGCCAAAGTGGTCATGATTACGCCCACCCCGACTCCCACACCATTTGAGGCGATTGTTTATGAGATATATGATACATTTCGGTTATATCGGGAACCAGATTACACCTCTGCCGCAGTATTTGGATATCCGGCAGGTGGCACCGTAATCATTCTAGGCATAGAACCAACTAGACAGTGGTTATGGGTTGATGCTGATGGCTTTAAGGGCTGGCTGAATGCCGGTCTCACACGGGGTGAGGTAGAGTTCAGCCAACTGCCGATTATTGATATTGAGGAGTAAGGAATTAGGAATTAAGAATTAGGAATTGGGAATTAGGGTATCGCATGGGATTACAAACTCGGCAATCGGTCAGATTTTCATGTGACGCTACAAGCGTCACCTACGATAATTGGAGGTCACGCTTGTAGCGTGACGATAACCTAAAACAGGAACACAGAGAAACACAGAGACGCACAGAGGAACACAGAGGAAAGAATAATTCGCTTTTTCTCTGTGTTCCTCTGTGAATCTCTGTGTTTCTCTGTGTTAATTAGTTCAGGCTGTCACTTCAATTTTCAATCTAACGAGGTCGTAATAAAAGTCTCATTGAGGGCTTTACGGAACCAATTAACTAGACGAGTTTTTTCTGGTTCGCGTAAAAAGGCGGCTTTGGCGGCATTGAGGATAATATCGGGCAAAATACGCAAGGGCATGCCTATACCACGCGTGGTGACGATTAACTCGTCCGTTAGGGTAATGTTACATATAGAGGGGTCATCGGTGTTGATGGTGACGGGGATACCGAGTTGATGGTAGGCGTAAACCGGATGCTGATGGAGGCGGCCCACAATACCTGTTTGCAGGTTACTGGTCGGACACATTTCCAAGGTGATGTTCTGTCTTCGGAGTAAATCAATTACATCTATACTCCGCATGGCTTGCACGCCATGCCCAATCCGCTCTGCGCCAAGTTTCTCGACTGCGCTGGTGATATTGCTCGGAGGGCCGGCTTCAGCGGCATGGACGGTCACAAATAACCCTTCCGATTTGGCCCACTGGAATACTTTTACCAAGCCAGTTACATCACCAAATGTTTGTTCATCTCCGGCTAAATCTAAGCCCACAATCCCCTTATCTTGCTTGGCGACAGCAATTTCAGTTAATTCAGGGGCATATTGTGGCTCCATCCGATTAATCAGCACGATTAACCGGACTTCAATCTGGTGGTCTACGCTCGCTTTGTCAACCGCTTCGATAACCCAATCAGTCACATCCTCAAAACTGAAACCCTGATTAAGGGCCAGCGCTACCGGATTAAAACGTAACTCAAGATAATAGATATTATCGGCCGCGGCATCAGCAACCGCTTCGTAGGCTACCCGCATAACCGCTTCTCGACTAGAATAAAAGCGACGGAGGAGGCTAAATTTGGCTAAAAAGCCCTTAAAATCGGGGTCATCTGCCTCGACGACCTGCACGAAGGGGCGAAGTTCTTCAGGATCCATGGTCGGTAAATCGACCCCATTTTCGTAGGCAATCTCGGATAAAGTTGCAAGACGCAAACTTCCCTCGAGATGGCGATGTAATTCAACCTTGGGCAGATTAAATATGATGGATCTCAAATCATGAAAGGGACTATAGTTATTTATACTCATTCGGTTCAATCTCAAACAAATAAATCGTTACAAATTACGTTCTGTAACCAACCAACTCCAATAACGCCAAGTTATATGAGCTCCGATTGTAACCCCAATCGTTAAGGGTAAGTAATAAAAGAAGAAAAGAAACCACGAATTTTGAATAATGGGTGGCACATTATCGGGTTTTATGTTCGCACCAGCCACAATAAGTTGCGTCAAAAGGCTAAGGCCCGCAGTCCCCATAGCGACGTAGTAGAACCAGTAAATCGGCTCCATTTTTACGACCCCGCCAAACCGTTTCGACAGTTTCGCCAAAACAAAAAATAGGACTAACAGAGAAATCGTGGCTAACGCGCCTAATATCGAGCTAAAAACAATCACCGCCGCTCTCCTACCATCAATTTTAAGACATATAATCCAGTACCGATTAGAATCACTGCACCGATAAAACGCAGACCATCCCCCAGAAAATCACCTGTAATTACGGGTGCGATGAGCAAATAGCGTAACGTGGCAAGGCTAAAGAGAAGCATTGGGGCTATAAAAAACTGATGATATGAGCGTTGCTTAGATTTTTTCTCATAAAAATGAGCAATCGCCATCAAAAAATATATCATCATCATGCTTAAAGCCCATATATAAATTGTTAAAATGATATTGATGATACTCATCGAATTCCAACTTTCCTCGAAGCCAAAAGTTTCGGTAGTCCTGCATAGGTAGTGGTCAGCTACCCGCAAGTTTAGAACTTGCGGGTAGCTAACGGATCCTTATCACTACTTCTACATCATTACCAAATTTCAAGGAAAAAAGCTGACTTTATGGTTTTACAAACGCTTTTACAAAAGAATCGGTCATTTGATGCGGATGTCCACTCAAAATACCAGACTGTCCCGCAAATTTAGATTGAATCTGAATCCCATGTGCAGTTATATCATACTGCCGAATGTCTTTGGCATGATGACTGCCCCGCATTTTTAATACGAGTAACGCCTTACGAATAGTCGATTCTATTTCCACATACCGTAATATAAGGTAAGAATCGACGATGAAACCAATGTTGTCATTCCCATGCGCTTCTCCGAGCAAGGCTCGGCTTTCACTAGTTAAAATAGTCGTAATACCATACCGCTTAAAGGCATTCAAAAAGGCAAATCTAAGCTCTCTTAACTGAATTGGGTCTTGCGTAAGACGAGCAAAATGGGTGATACTATCAATCATTACCCGTTTAACGCCTAATTCTTGGATAATATGCTCGATAATACCATCAACCCGTTTCAGATCGACGCGGCTAACTTCAGGACTAGTCATGACGATTTTTAACAGTCCTCGCCGCTCTAGGTCTACAAAGTCCCAACCAAAACTTGAGGCATTTTGGTAGAACTGTTCAGGGAATTGCTCAAAGGTAATAATCAAACCTGGTTCTTTATGTTGCATAATACCATTGTAGATAAACTGCATGCCCAGCGTAGTTTTCCCTGTGCCGGGAGCGCCCTCAACAAGATTAGCTGTTTCGGCTAAAAAACCACCACCAAGCATATCATCAAGGCCGCTAATCCCCGTTTTAACTCGATTAAGCCTCATGTGTCAAGTTCCCCTTTCTGTTGAGGGTTTGATTTTGATCGGTAGTTATCGATGCTTTATCTAGCCTTTGTAAGATATGATAGACCGCTTTAACCCGAAAATGTCTATCTTCGCAGGCTGTAACAAACTGTTTGATGGATTTTCGTAACTGGGTATTGCTGGTAATGGTATAGACTGCTGTTTTACCAATCGTGGTTTTAAGCATGAGACCACTCCGAGTCAGGTTCTCCAATTCTATTTGAATCGCCTGTTCGTCGCGGCCAGTATACTTGGCAATATTATCCACCGTATCGGTGGTATGGGGATTTTGATGGAAAAATTTTATCAAGTCCCATTTTATAAAGGATGTTACCTTGGTTTTTATAAACTGTAGCAACTCAAAATCCATCTCGTTCATCAAACGAGCGGTAAAATCATCATTGGTGGGAGCCACAAGAACTGTTCTCCTAGATACCTCACTAGTTCTCTCGTTCCCAAACTAAGTTGGGAGCGAGTAAAGCAGTGAAGTGTCATCTTCATCAGCCAATCCATACCGCAAAATAGTATACGACTATGCTAACAAATAACAAACTATCTACCCTGTCTAAAAAACCACCGTGACCGGGAAATAAATTAGAAGAATCTTTAATACCCGTATCACGTTTAAGCATTGATTCACAAATATCACCCAAAAAAGCGACAATCGGAATTATCGCCCCAATCATCACCAAACCAAGTCCAAGAATATTGGGAAAAATTATGCCCACCAGTAATGCGCCAATAACACCGCCCAAAATACCACCAACAAACCCTTCTACCGTTTTTTTAGGACTATGACGAGGCCAAATTTTATGTTTACCAAACTGTCGGCCAATGGAGTAGGCCAGCGTATCGGATCCCCATGTTGAGATGAACACGATAGTGACCCACATCGCGCCATCAGCCAGTTGTCGTAAGGCCACCAAATGCGCTAACCCCAAGCCCACATAAAGTCCCCCCATAATGGTTAAAGCCCAGTCAGCAGTTGGAGTATCGGTTTTTTTGCGAAAAAGTTGTCCGACTAAGGCAGAAATAATGACAAAAGTAACAATCAGTTGCAGTTGGGTATCGGGCCACCGATAACTATCAGCCAGCAGAAGGGTTATCAGGGCTAAGGTGATGAGCGGGGTCGTATGATACCCACCTGCCTTCATCATTTTTCCAAACTCCCAACCTGCGATCATGGCGACGAGCCAAGCCCCAACCAGAAACCAAACCTCGCCCAAGTATACGGCAAAAAAGGCGATTAGCATGGCGAGAAGACCACTTGCTAGACGTGTACGGAACATAATGTTGGTTTGAAGAAATAAGAAATGAAAAGTGGCATCGTTCTTCGTGCCCTATTTTTTATTAACGTAGAAAGGCTCAATCCTCAAGATTGAACCTCTCTACGTGTTCAGACGGTTTTTTGCATTACTGCCCATTCGTTGAAGGTTGCGTAGTTAGTGGTACATCGGCCTGCGGTTCAACCTTGCTTGAGATGCTGGTTTTTGTTTTATCAGCCTTACTCTCCGTGGCATTTAAAATCGCCACGGATGCCACCACATCTCCCTGCTTCATATTCATCACTCGAACGCCCATAGTCGGGCGGCTTTGTTGAGACACAGTTTTGATAGGAGTTCGCAAAATAATTCCATCCTTGGAAATTAACGATAGATCTCCCTTCTTGGTCACAACACGGGCGGCAACAATATCACCAGTGCGATCCATTGAGGTTTTGCTGAGGGTTCGCACCCCGCCACCGTTTCGTCGTTGCAGATTGTATTCACTGAGCAAAGTTCGTTTGGCATACCCTTTTTCTGTCACCACTAACAACTGTGCATCCGTTTCGACCACATCCATGCCCCGAATCTCGTCGCCCGCTTTCAGGCGCATGGCCGCCACTCCGGCAGCGGTACGTCCCATAGAGCGAACATCGGTCTCTCGGAAGCGAATCGCCTGCCCACTACGGGAGACCACAATCACCTCGCTGGAACCATCTGTTAACTTCACCCAACCCAACTTATCATCTTCATCAAGGGTTAGAGCTTTTAAGCCGCTTGGTCGTACTGAGGCAAACTCGCTCAACTCGGTGCGTTTGATGCGCCCTTTGTGGGTAATCATAATCAGATAATCAGCCAGCTTGAAATCTGGCACAACTACCATAGCCGTCACTCGCTCACCGGACAAAACGTTAACCATGTTCATAATCGAGGAGCCTTTGGCAGTTCGGCTGGCATCGGGTATTTTATAGGCTTCAATGGCGTACACCTTGCCACGATCAGTAAAAAAGAGGATGGTATGTAGAGTATTGGCGGCAAACATAAACTCGACCGCATCTTCATCACGAGTCGCCATGCCAGTCACACCACGTCCGCCACGGACTTGGCGGCGGTAGGTTTTACTCGGTACTCGTTTGATATAGCCTCGCCGAGTCAAGGAAATAAGCACTTCTTCCTCTTTAACCAGATCGCGTTCGTCAAAGTTCTCGTCGATATCTTGAAGGACTTTTGTACGACGTTTATCCCCATACGTCTCTTTGAGAGAGATTAAATCCTCTTTGATGATGGCTAGAATCTTTTGCGGGTCGGCCAAAATTGCTTCTAATTCGGCGATGACAGTCAACAATCCTCGATATTCATCCTCAATTTTTTGCCGTTCTAAGGCAGCCAAGCGACGTAACTGCATGTCTAAAATCGCTTGAGCTTGCACCTCGCTGAGTCCAAATTTGACCATCAACTGTTCGCGGGCCGTTTCAGTATCGGCACTAGCTCGAATCGTTTTAATGACCTCATCAAGATGATTAAGGGCAATCCGTAACCCTTCTAAAATGTGCGCCCGTTGTTTGGCTTTATTCAAGTCAAACTCAATTCGGCGGGTGATAACGACTTGGCGATGCTCGACGTAGGCCAGTAAGGCTTTCTTTAAGGAAAGCACTCGCGGTTCGCCATCAAGCAGAGCTAACATATTAATGCCAAAGCTCGATTGCAAGGCCGTAAATTTAAACAGTTGATTCAGTACTTTGGTCGGTTGCGCGCTTCGTTTTAGCTCAACCACAATCGCCATGCCCTGTCGGTCCGATTCATCCCGCAAGTCAGAAATATCTTTTAATTTACCCTGCCGCACCAAATCCGCAATCCGCTCTAGCAAAGAGGCTTTGTTGACCTGATACGGAATTTCGGTGAAGACGATGCGGAATCGATTGGCCTTCATCTCTTCGATTTGCCCTACAGCTCGCATAATCACCCGCCCTTTGCCGGTGGCGTAGGCATTAACTAGCCCTTCTGCGCCAAATAGTTCTGCTCCGGTGGGAAAATCCGGCCCTTTGACAAACTTCATCAATTCTTCGACGGTCACATCAGCCACCTCATCCAGCCGACCAATCAGATAGATGAGCGCGTCGCAGATTTCATGCAGATTATGGGGCGGAATATTGGTCGCCATACCCACCGCAATCCCAGAGGTACCGTTCAGGAGCAAATTCGGTAAACGAGCCGGTAATACTTCCGGTTCTTGTAAACTTCCATCAAAATTGTCTACCCAAGTGACTGTATTTTTACCAATGTCAATCAACATCTCTTGAGAGATTTTCGCCAGCCGAGCCTCGGTATATCGCATGGCCGCTGGGCTATCCCCATCAACACTACCAAAGTTCCCTTGCCCATCGACCAACATGTAGCGCATTGAAAAATCTTGGGCCATACGAACCATCGAGTCGTAGACGGCGGTATCGCCATGCGGGTGATATTTTCCCAAGACATCCCCGACCACTCGCGCACTTTTGCGGTACGGGGTATTATGTCGAACTCCCATGTCGTGCATCGCGTACAAAATTCGTCGGTGGACTGGTTTTAAGCCGTCACGTGCATCAGGCAAGGCCCGCGAGACAATCACGCTCATAGCATAATCCAGATAGGCGACTTTCATCTCATTTTCGATGTCAACATTCTTAATCGTTCCGATATCCATGTAAAACCTCGTTGAACTATTTACTGCGTATCATACGCAAATAACGTTTAGATTTACTGCTTATATTTCAAATCCAAAGTACCATTTTGAAGCAGTATGTCATCCTTGTATTATACCCCAAAACAGCGCTTTGTGCTATTCATACACTAATCATCTTGAGTTTGTATGACCATGTTTGACTACCCAAACATATCAAATTTCAAATTTGACATCTTGTTCAACCGGATTTACTCTTCCCTGATTATGAAAACTGTTTTGACCTCCCAGTAGTGGTACAAAGGTAGTGATGATGATGAAAAAACAATTACATGCTATTTTGAAACAATTTGGGCTGATGTGCATTGCTGCCAGTCAGCTATTAACCGGAGCAGTATTAATCTGGTTTGTATTGCGAGTTACGGTCGGCGATCAACTGCTCTTCGTGCGGGTCATGAGTTACCTGTTACCGTGGCTGTTTCTTGGCTTGGGCGTTAGTTTTCTGATTGCCCTTCTCGCTCGTCGGAGGGGATTGGCCGGACTGACTGGGCTACTGCTCCTGCCGTTTCTCTACCAATTCGGGCCGATATTTCTCCCCAAACAATCGGTAGCACAGGTTGACGACGCGGCCTGTCAGTTCCGCGTGATGAGTTACAACGTCAACATGAACAATGAAAACAATATCAAACCAATCGCCGAGTTGATTCGGGCACAATCACCCGATATCTTGACTTTACAAGAGATGGTGCCACGAGTCGGTAATCCATTGCAGGCCGAGTTACAGGCTGACTATCCCTATCAACTGCTTGATGATACGCCCGGTTTGGGCCGAGTGGTCATGAGTCGCTATCCCCTACAACCTTATTCAAGTCAGTTGGATGATGAACGGATTCAACAAGTATTGGTTGAGACCCCCGCGGGCTTGGTGATGGTGTTTAACATGCATCCGGCTCCGGCTATGGCGAGCGGCTGGGTCGAGCAACATCGAGTTTTTCAAGAAGTAGCACAGGTCATCTCAGAGACCGACAAGCCGATTCTGCTGTTGGGCGACTTTAACAGCACCCCATTCAGCCAGAACTACTACCTCATCGACAATCTACTGACCGATGTTCATGCTGAAGTGGGGCAAGGATTTGCCATGACTTTTCCCAACTTTAAGCGAGCTATTACGCAGAATAGGTCATGGATTACGAGATTGGTTTTAAGCATGCCGCCCCTAGCCCACATCGACCATATTTTTGTCAGCGAGCAGTTCCATCCGCTCAATATTAAGCTTCTGCCTGAGACGGCCGGCTCTGACCATTATCCACTTGTGGCCGAGGTTGCCCTAGATGGGTGTGAAAATCACAGGATGGAGGATGGAGCTATTCGCTATTGTCATCCCTCCCTACCTGCGAATCTGCGGCAGGGATGCCTGCGCTCCCAGCCGGGTAGTGGTGCAGATGTAGTGTTCCGGAGTGCAAAGCTTGCTTTGCATGCAAGGCAAGAGCACAGTTTGTCTTATGAGTGATAATTAGCGGGTTTTTTGATTGGCGGTCATATCTCCCTGAACTGTTCCCTGCGTCCATAAAGAATTCAGGTTTTTACTAAGGCAAAAAACTCATAGAGCCTGAGTTATCTGAGTTTTGAGATTATTCAAGGCAAACAAAAACTCGATTTCTGGCCTCATAGTTGATCAAAACGGCTATCAACGTAAGCCGAGACATGTAGCACATGCTTCAGCCTGTGCCGTACACAGTCTAAAGACTGTGCTACAATATTATCTGTCGCACGTTAAGTTGATAGTCATCAAAACGAAAATCAAGGCCTTTTTGTCTACTTAATCTTGGATGGTAATTTGCATTTTTAATACTATTAAGTAAAATGTTTTTATAAGCAATTATATTTGTAGCCTTTGTTAGCGATAAAATGTTTTAGCCTAAGCTAATTCTATCAAAATTTAGTCTTAACTAAGTAAAATTGTAGTTGTTATGATATAATAGGAGGATTAATTATGAGTTATTTATTATTGTATATTGTAGGCTGGTTATTGATGAGTTTAACTATTTTCGCTTTTAGCTGGGTGGTTATCAACTTGGCCTCTACCTGTTGTCCTGATTGGTGGAAGGGGTTTATAGTTGATGACCTACCTGAATGGGCACTTGAGCTTGATTGAATCAAAACTGCCCATTCCCCAATAATCTTCCCAATAAGAATGAAGAAAGTTCGATGAACTACATCGGACTTTTTTTGTATCTGAGATGTAGTAGTATAATACCTTGAAACTCTGCTGTATTGTGTGTTGTGTGGTTGACTTGATTTACTGTATAACACAGGTGGCTATGGTCTTCGTTTCGGTCATCGCTATGTCATGGCCCAAACGAAAATCAAGGCCAGCCATACCATACATAATACGATTGATTAGGAATTATGGAGATAAAATTACCTCAAAATTTAGGGCTTGATCTGGTACGGGTTACTGAAGTCGCGGCGGTGGTCGCGGGGCGTTGGATTGGATTGGGCAATCGTGACAAGGCTGATAAAGCCGCGACGGAGGCCATGTACGAGATTCTCAATCGGCTAGATATTGATGGTCGAATCGTAGTCGGCGAAGAGGGCAAGTTAGCCCGTCATTCTGTGCTTGATAGTGCCGAGCGGGTAGGAACCGGCAAAGGCCCAGCGGTTGATATTGTTGTCGATGCGATTGATGGTCGAAACATGCTGGCTAAAGGGCAAGAAGGAGCCATATCGGTAGTTGGGGTTGCCCCCCGCAATTCGATGTGGTCACCAGCGCCGGCGGTGTACATGGATAAAATTGTCGTGGACAGTATGGTCGCCCCCGCTTTGGTGGAAGAGTGTCTCCATGCGCCGGCGGCTTGGACCTTGGCCTTGGTAGCTCGGGCCAAAAAGAAGGAGATTCGTCACTTGGAGGTATTTGTTCTTGACCGCCCCCGCCATCAGGATTTGGTCGAAGAGATTAGAACCGCCGGAGCGAGGGTTTTATTGGCTCCCGAAGGGGATATTAACGGCGCATTGTTAGCCGCCTCATCAAAATCCAATATCGACATTATGATGGGCGTGGGCGGCGTACCGGAAGGCGTGGTGTCTGCCTGCGCGGTCAAAGCGATGGGTGGGGCTATGTTGGGCTATCTCGCCCCCCAAAGTAAAGATGAAAAATCGGCGGTTGAAGCGGCTGGTTTGCTAGAAGATCACCGAATTTTAACCTGCGATTCACTCATATCAAGCAACGAGATATTTTTTGTCGCCACTGGCATCACCGATGGACGACTCCTATCGGGAATACGATATACGGGCAAAAAAGCCTCGACCAACTCTTTGGTTCTGCGTTGTAGCACTGGCACACAACGCATTATTCAAGCCAATCATCTGATTGAGTAGGGGAAGATTAGGAGCGTGCGCTCCAACTACCGGAGGATTTACGGCCTGGTTCATTTTAGGGTTCAAACTGAAGGAAATCAGCTTTACAAATTAAGCATGGCGATAGATTACGTAGGGGCTAGGTAAGGCGGCAACCATGATCGTTTGAAATTAGAACTTCATCCGCCTTACCTCGCCCTTAACCAGCAGGAGACGCGGCCTCCGAGTAAACGGGCGAGGCAGGGGCGGAGCGGAGATGGTCGCACATTCTAAGTCTAGACCGCCCTGCCTAGCCCCTACGCTTCATCGCAATTTGTAAAGATCATTCACCTCAAAATGAACCATGCCGATATTAGTGGTGGCAACATTTCCACGGACTCGGTGAGTTAAACGGATTAATCCGTTTAACTCACCGAATCCGCGTTCTAAAAGTGAAAATGAAAAAATATTTCAACACATCAGGGCCATGTCGGCCCAGCAAACATTACATACTTCCGGCCCAGGAACGGTGTCGGGGATTGCTTCGCCTGATTGAACGAGAGCAATATTTCGTTATCCATGCGGCACGGCAGTCCGGTAAGACTACATTACTGCTGGATTTGATGCAACAGTTGAATGAATCGGGGGATTATCATGCCTTATACTGTTCATTGGAAAGCGCGTATGGAATTATTGAAGCCGAAAAGGGGATTCCGGCCATCGTTAGAGAATTAGCCGCCGAAATAAAACTTCACGAATCATTAGAAAACTATCCGTTTGCTCAGGATGTCCATCATTCTGATTTCAACACCATGCTACGGATGTCCCTTTTCCGTTTTTGTAAATCGCTAAATAAACCGCTTGTTATTCTGTTTGATGAGGTAGATTGTCTAGCCAACGGTACATTAATTTCCTTCTTGAGACAATTGCGTTACGGCTATATTAATCGAGATCGGGCTTCCTTCGTTCACTCTGTGGCCCTAGTCGGTATGCGGAATATCCGCGACTATAAGGCTAGGGTTCGTGATAATCGAGATACATTGGGCAGTTCTAGCCCGTTTAACATCGCCTCCGATGTTTTTACCTTGCGTAACTTCAATCACGAGGAAGTCGTCCGATTATATGCTCAACACACCGAGCAGACCGAGCAACAATTTCCAGCGGAGGTATTGGAAACCGTCTATCATTATAGCCAAGGACAACCGTGGCTAGTCAATGCTTTAGCTAGACAAATTGTCGAGAAAATATTAGAGTTTGATTATTCTCAGCCTGTCACCGTAGAGCATGTCAAACAGGCCGCGGAAATGTTGATTAAACGGCGTGATACCCACATCGACAGCCTGATGGAACGGCTCAAAGAGAAACGAGTGCAACGTTTTGTTGAATCGATCATCATCGGTGAAAGCCAAGGGCATGACCCGCTTGACGATGATTACCAATATGTGCTTGACCTTGGCCTACTTCGTCTGGCTGATAAACGTCTCATCCCCTCAAATCCTATCTACAACGAGGTCATCGTCCGTTACTTGTCTCTGCTGGCCCAAAACGAAATGGACATGCGCGGCTATCCTCCGACCGTGCCAGCCTATTTGGTGGATGGTCAGCTTGATATGAGACGGTTACTCGGCGATTTTCAACAATTCTGGCGAGAAAATAGCGAGATATGGCGAAAACGGTATCAGTATCAAGAAGCCGCGCCCCATCTGGTACTACAAGCCTTTTTGCAACGAGTAATCAATGCCGGTGGGCGAATATCACGGGAGTTGGCCGAAGGAACTGGACGGCTTGATCTGTGTGTCCATTATGGTGAGTTCAGCTATCCGATTGAGTTGAAGCTACGCTATAGTGATAAGACCTACGAGGAAGGCAAGGATCAGTTGACCGACTACATGGATAAAATGGGCTGTCGTGAGGGCTGGCTGATTGTCTTTGACAAGCGCAAAAAACCAACTTGGGATAAGAAGATTTTCTGGAAAACTCATCAGATAGACGGCAAGATAATCCATATTGTGGGAGCGTAATTCGTGTTGCGTGTTGCCACCGCGGATACAAAATAGCACAAAACTTAATCGAGAGGGTAATAATACATGAATGTCACCTCCAAGGTCTGTTTTTGACCTCGGAGGTGACGAGAACCGTGGGTGAGGCTTCATGTTTCACCTCGGAGGAAAAAGGCATACCTCCGAGGAGACATTCGCTATTCACATATTCACCATTTAGGAACATACGATGCTCGAAATCACGCTCCAACGCCAAACCGACAACGGCTATCCCGTCGTGGTCGAAGAAAGCCAGCCCGGTACATTTTTACCGATTCGCACCGAAAGCCTGCTCCAGTGAGCGTGCGCTTTTGGCTTGCAACGAAGCGATTGAGTTGGATGAGACGAATGGATTGTACTATAATACTCGGAGCATGGTCTATCAACAGTTGGATGAACTGACCAAAGCTCAAGCCGATATGGAACGGTATGAGGTTTGGTTGGCGCAGGAATGACATTGCCCCGTTTCGGCTAGAAACCGTAGCCTGAGTTGTCGAAGGCGGTTGAATTTGCCTAAGTACGAGGGCAAAACGTACTACATAACAAGGTGATATACCATTATGTTACCCATATCTCAGCGAGAAATTGAACTGATAAAGATGAAACGGAATGCCACGGCATTGTTGGTGGCCTCGTTTAGCATCTTTATCATCACCTCTTTACTCGAGGAGCAGTATCTATGGCTTGGCTTTATTCGGGCTACCACAGAGGCGGCTACAGTCGGAGCAATTGCCGATTGGTTTGCCGTGACGGCCTTGTTTCGCTACCCATTAGGACTAAAAATCCCACACACCGCGATTATTCCTAATCGCAAACAGTTCATTGCCGAAAAATTTGGTCAGTTCGTGCGAGAAAAATTCCTATCTGAAGCGACTGTCACCCAGCGCCTGCAAGATTTGGATGCGACTCGGCTGGTGGTTGAGTGGGGTCGTCAACCCCAAAACAGCGCACTCATCGCTGACCGAGTGAGCGATAATCTGGCGGCGGCGGCCACCGTCATGCGTGATGAGGATATCCAAATCATGTTGGAGGAGCGACTAGCTAGTCAGATTCGCTCGATCCATTTCGCGCCGATATTGGGTCACTTTTTAGGTTTGATTATGTCTGGCAATCGAAAACGGGAGATATTCACCAGTTTGGTTAAAGGTGGCTCCGATTTTCTGAAAGAGAACAAAGTCACCGTCACAAAAACCATCAGTGCCGAACTGCCACGCATATTTCGAGGTCTTGATAAAGCCATCTACAAACGACTGATTGACGCATTGGATAGCACACTAAGCGAGGTTAGTCAAAACCCCGAACACCCCCTGCATGATAACTTTGATACGCTGGTGGATCGCTACATTGAGGAGTTCAAAACGTCACCAGAGATTCTTGAAAAAGAACAAAGTTGGAAAGAGGAATTGTTAAAGCATCCAGTTTTTAAGGAGCTTTCGATTTCGTTATGGCAAGATATTAAAGCCTCACTCATGCAGTCAAACCCCAATCGTGACCTACGTCCGGCGCTTCAGAGTGCGCTTTCCAATATGGGGGATGCAATTCTGGATGACCCCGTGTTGTTTGACAAGGTTGACTACTGGGTGCGACGGGCCGTGGTCTATCTGACTCGCACTTATGGGCATGAGGTTGAAAATCTGATTGCGACCACCATTGAACGATGGGACGCAGAGCAAGCAAGCCGCGAAATCGAACTTCAAGTCGGCAAGGATTTACAGTTTATCCGTATCAATGGGACTATTATCGGTGGCTTGGCTGGTTTGATCATCTATACAGCCTCCTTTATCATCAAATATTGGATTGCATAACTCAATTATGCCTTTAATCACGATTATCGCCAACTTGCCGCTTGCTACCCGACAAAGTTGATTAGGGAAGACTAAAACAGGAACACAGAGGAACTCTGTGTAATTAGTTCAGATTAAATTTCTGTCGGGTACTAAGTCGCTTGATAGCCCCCTTCCTTTTTACGTTTTAGATGACACAGAGTATGTTAGACGTTGACTTGGAATAACACCAAATGATGTCAAACGAAGTTGTTAGTTATCCAAACTAATTGCTATATTTTTAGAATGGTGTTATAGTGCATAATGTACAGAGTAAGGATATGGGGCTCGGGTGAGAAATCGTTCATCCGATAAAATCCGTCAACGTCCGAGTAACACAGATAACTTCAAGCCAACGGCTAAAGGTCTAAGCTACTGTAAAAAAGCAGTCCCGAAAGCCTTCACAGGGGAACGGGATAGAGGGTACGTAGTTTACCCATTGCGGGTCGCTCTGCATAAATAAGTTCATTTTATAGCGTTTGCTATGTGAATTTACAACTATAATAGGTTACTTCAAACGTCAATCCCTCACGAGGTACTTACATGAAGTTAATGCAAACAGAAATCGCAAAAACAATTACCACAGCCATCGAATCGGCTCAAGAGATTGGGGCACTTCCCCATTTTAAACCGCCTGAAATTGTGGTAGAACGCCCCAAGGAACCATCGCACGGAGATTACGCCGTGCCATCGGCTTTACAAATGGCCCGCCTAGCCCGCATGGCCCCGTTACAAATTGCCGAGCGAATAGTCAATTTTTTAGAGGAAACCGCACCTTTTAGTCAAGTAGAGGTCGCACCGCCCGGTTTCATCAACTTTAGATTGTCTGAGAGTTGGCTGATGCAACAGGTTGATAATGTTTTACAACGTGGGCCTGCTTATGGTGCTTTTCCGCCCAAAAAAGGTGGGCCAAAAAAGATACAGATTGAGTTTCTTAGCGCAAACCCAACCGGGCCATTTGTGGTTGGCTCTGGACGAAATGCCGTTTTGGGCGATACTTTAGCCAGATTATTCCAGGCTAATGGTTACGAGGTGCAACGGGAGTATTACATCAACGATATTGGAACTCAAATCGACCACCTCGCTACATCCCTGCAAATCCGATACGCCCAAGCGTTGGGGCAAGATATGGCCGATCCGAAGGAGTACGCGGGGCAATATTTGGTTGAAATCGGTGAGGCTTTAGCCGAGGAATATGGCGATAGGTTTTTATATGATGACAATACCGATTTCATGCGACATGAGGCTTTAAGTCGCATCCTAAATGCAATTAGAGAGGATACTAAACTGATTGGGATTCGTTTTGATCGGTGGTTCTCCGAATCAAGCCTGTATACCGACCACACCTACGAGGTGGTGTATAACAAGTTGGAACATCAACGGCTTTTGTTTGAGCGGGATGGGGCAATTTGGCTTAAAGGTGAGGATAACGAGGACAAGGAAAACGTGGTTGTCCGGTCTGATGGTCGCCCGACCTACTTTGCGTCTGATATTGCTTATGTATGGGACAAGCTGGTTAAACGAAACTTTGATCAGGCCGTATATATATGGGGCGCGGATCATCATGGACATGTCAAGCGGTTAAAAAATGCCGCTGAATCTCTCAACATAAACCCCGACAAAATAATGATTATCCTGTATCAACTGGTTAGTATCACCCGAAATGGTGAACCGGTTCGACAAAGTAAACGCTCTGGTGATTATATCACGGTGCGCGAAGTGGTGGATGAGATTGGCTCGGATGCCTTCCGTTTCATGTTACTCACGCGCTCGGCTGATAGTGCAATGGAGATTGATTTAGAGCTTGCAAAACGAGAAAGTAGCGAGAATCCGGTATATTACGTCCAATATGCCCATGCTCGTATTGCCAGTATCTTCCGACGAGCCAAAGAGGATGGGGCAACTATGGGCGGTGGTGATGTGAATCTCCTCGAACATCCCTCTGAAATCGAGTTAATTCGTCAGATATTACGATTTCCAGAGGTGGTTAAGTTTGCTACTGTAAATCTAGCCCCGCACCAACTGACTTACTATGCTCAGGAGTTGGCCGCCGCGTTCCATGCCTTTTATCGGGACTGCCACGTAGTAATTGAAGATGACGAGTTGACCGCGGCTCGTCTAAAATTGGTAAAAGCGGCCCAAATTACGCTGGCTAACAATCTACATCTTATGGGAATGAGTGTTCCCGACCAAATGTAAGGTTCACCGTAGGTGACGCTTGTAGCGTCACGTGAAAATCTTTTTCTGAAGAACTGTAGGACGGGAGATTCCTCGGTTCCGCTACGCTACACATCGGAATGACATGGGAGACTTATCAGTGATTACCTACCCGCAAGTTCTAAACTTGCGGGTAGGTAACTGACCTATCTCACTATTTTTGCATTACCAAAATATAAGGCTTAGAAGTGGGGAGTAAGGTTGTTACACCTACTCCCTACTCCCTACTTCCATAAACAAAAACAGCATGCCCGAAACAAACATATTTGCAATTTCTCAACGGCAGTTAGATGATGCCGCCGCTATTTTAGGGCTAGACCCATCCACCCATGCCTTATTACGCGAACCAATGCGAGAACTTACAGTTAATATTCCACTAAAAATGGATGATGGCAGTGTTCATATATTTAAGGGATTTCGGGTGCAATATAATGATGCTCGTGGACCCGGTAAAGGTGGAGTGCGTTGGCATCCCGATGAAACCATTGACACCATTCGAGCCTTGGCCGCTTGGATGACTTGGAAAACCGCCGTGGTTGATATTCCATTAGGCGGAAGCAAGGGAGGGATTGTTTGTAACCCCAAAGAGCTATCCCCTACCGAGCAGGAGCGGTTGGCTCGTGGCTATATTCGGGCCACATGGCGTATGTTGGGCAAAGATACCGATATTCCCGCCCCGGATGTCTATACAAATCCACAGATCATGGCCTGGATGATGGATGAATACAGCGTCATTCAAGGGCATAATGTTCCTGGAATCGTCACTGGCAAACCACTCTCGCTAGGTGGCTCTGCCGGACGAAGCGAAGCGACAGCTTTAGGGGGCATGTATGTCACGCGCGAGGCGGCCAAAGCGCTCAACCTAGAGTTAAACGGAGCCACCTCAGCGATTCAGGGGTATGGCAATGCGGGGTTATTTGCTCATAAATTGGCCCAACAGGAGCTAGGGCTGAAAGTTGTAGCTGTATCCGATTCTTCTGGAGGGATTTATAATGCCAATGGGCTTGATTATGAAGCCGTGAGCCAATATAAGCGAGAAACAGGCTCGGTAATTGATATGCCGGACACGGAATCTGTCTCTAATGAAGAATTGTTGGAAATGGAGGTTCTAGCCCTTTTCCCATCGGCCTTAGAAAATGTGATTACCGAGCAGAACGCGGCCAACATCAAAGCCAAAATCTGTGGTGAATTGGCAAATGGGCCGACCACACCCGAGGCAGACAAAATTTTGTACGAAAACGGGGTCTTTGTTCTGCCTGATTTTCTGTGCAATGCTGGCGGTGTCACCGTAAGCTATTTTGAACAGGTGCAGAACGCCTACGGATATTACTGGCCTTTAGAAGAAGTGAAGAAAAATCTTGATGCCAAGATGACTCTGGCATTTGAAGCCGTGCATAGCATGGCGCAGGCGAAGAAGATCAATAACCGTTTGGCCGCATATCTCGTGGCGGTTGAGCGAGTGGCCGAAGCGGCTAAGTTACGAGGTTGGGTATAACAGACACGGATAAACGCAGATAAACACGGATTTTTAAAAACCCGTGTCCAAATTTGCTTGTAACGTGTTCGTATTGGTAGTCTCGCACAAGTAGTGATAAGACGATAAGACACTCATAGCACGGACTCGCCGAGAGCATTTCTATCACTATTTCTGCACTACCCGCTTAATTATGTCGATTGGTAAACTTCTGCTAAAATAGGTGGGTGAAGCAGGTGTCGTCTAGCTCTACTCAGTATGACACCTGCTACAGCCCTTCAGAAAAAGATTTCCACGTGACGCTACAAGCGTCACCTACGATAATTGGAGGTCACGCTTGTAGCGTGACAATAACCTGAAAAAGATTATCTCTGACGCTAACGGAATCTTTGGCGGGAACACTACAACGGATACTTCAAAACTCAACGGATATATTTCGCCAATAACAGAATTTTTTTATCATTTACAGTAATTATATACGGATGAAAACCATCCGTTCCGCAGTTAAGTATCCGTTGTAGTGTTGATTCCGGCTAAACCAAAGAAAAAGTTAGCATCAGGATTATCTGAAAGACTGTACCTATATCGACGCAGGGGCCAAGCTATTGCGCCGTATTGGCAACGACATCCCCTGCATTACCAACCTGATACATCGTAGGCTGTATCTCTTGACTGTTGATGGTCTGGGCGGTGGTGGGAACCTGCTCCAAACCGACATTTAGTAGTATGCCAATGACTAAAGCTTTGAATATAAGTTGAGCGATTTGTTTTATCATTATCCTACCCGTTTTAATAGATTTTGCGATGATAAACAAATCCATGCTGTTCATAGAGGTGGCGGGCACGATGATTCGATGCTTGAACAGAAACGGAACATTGTTTGATTGTCGCTTGAGCCAAGGTTGAAAATCCCATGTTTAACAAT
>JAUCGB010000195.1 GCA_030377895.1 Anaerolineales bacterium HSG24 | reverse complement strand
GAGGAGCGACCAGATTTGGACACTATCTATATGAACGCTGTGGTCGCTTTAACTGGGCATGGCGGTTGGCCTATGAGCATTTTTCTAACGACCGACGGCGTTCCGTTTTATGGTGGCACCTATTACCCACCCTCACCTCGATATGGTATGCCCAGTTTTGTGCAGGTGCTAAAGAGTATATCCCATGCCTACCACAATCAAAAAAATGACGTTATCAACAATGCTAACACAATTTTGAGCCATATTCAAACTACGATGTCGCTCCAAAGTCAAAATTGGCTTGATCCATCGGTGTCCGATTTAGCGGTACAGTCGTTGGCTAGTGGCTTTGATTATGAAAACGGGGGCAGTGCTGGTTCGCCCAAATTTCCGCAACCTATGATTTACGACTTTTTGCTTCGAGCCTATCAACGAGATTCCAAAGCCAGCACCCTTGAAATGGTCGAATTAACCTTGCAAAAGATGGCGCAGGGGGGCATGTATGACCAACTCGGTGGCGGCTTCCATCGCTATTCGGTGGATGCCGTTTGGTTAGTGCCTCATTTTGAGAAGATGCTGTATGACAACGCGCTTTTGGCTCGACTATATCTGCATGCTTATCAGCTAACAGGTAAACCGGTCTATCGCCAAGTGGTCGAGCAGACGCTTGATTATGTGACGCGAGAGATGATCGATTCGATGGGCGGCTTTTACTCGACCCAAGATGCCGATAGTGAGGGGGTTGAGGGCAAATTTTTCTTGTGGACCCCGGAGGCAGTGCTTGACCTGCTGGGTGAAGAGGACGGTCATATTTTTTGCGAGGTGTACAACGTGAGACCTAGTGGTAATTTTGAAGGAGAGTCGATTCTTCATCTGTCCCATCCCGTTAGCGAGATGGCCGAGCAGTTGGGCCTGCCCCTCGAACAGTTGCAAGAGATTCTGGAACGGGGACGATCAACGCTGTTTTTAGCACGGGAGAAGCGAATCAAACCGGCCCGCGATGAAAAAATTATCACTGCTTGGAACGGTCTCATGTTAGCCGCGTTTGCTGAGGCAGGACGGGTGCTTAATCGGCCTGATTATACTAACACGGCCATTCAAAACGCTAAATTTGTACAATCGACGATGCAAAAAGAGGGGCGATTGTGCCGCACTTGGAAGGCGGACGCGGGCGAAGCCAAGTTGATGGGCTATCTGGAGGATTACGCTTTTTATGCGGATGGTCTGTTAGCCTTATACCAAACCTGTTTTGATCCTCAATGGTTCGATTGGGCCAGAGGGTTGATGGACACGGCTTTGGAGCATTTTAGCGATGAGGCTGACGGTGGCTTTTTCGACACAGCGGACGATCATGAGCAGTTGGTCACTCGGCCTAAGAAACTACAGGATAATGCCACCCCATCCGGTAACAGCATGGCGATTCGGACGTTGTTGTTGCTGGCCGCCTACACTGGTGAGCATAACTATCATGAAGTGGCAACCAGAGCGCTGACCGCCCTACAAAGCCCACTCAGTCAGCATCCGGCCATGTTCGCTCATTGGCTCGGTGCGTTTGAGTTTGCCGCCGCGACTCCCAAAGAGATTGCCCTTGTCGGTGCGCCATCAGACCCAACCGTGCAAGCCATGCTAGAGACGTTGCAGAAGCCCTATCGCCCCAATCAGATTGTCGCCTCGGCCTCCCAAGCCGATGCGCTTGACCATCCCGAGTTGCTCCAAAATCGTCCGGCGCAGGGGGGATTGGCGACGGCCTACGTCTGTGAGAATTTCGCCTGCCAACAACCCGTCACCAGCATCTCTGAGTTGGAGGAACTGCTTTGAAAACAGGTTCAACGTGGATTTGCGAGGTAAATGCGTTACTTGCTACCCGACAAAGTGGTTTAAGGAAGGCTAAAACAGGAACACAGAGTTTCACAGAGACGCACAGAGGGGCACAGAGGAAAAAATAATTCGCTTTTTCTCTGTGAAACTCTGTGTTCCTCTGTGAAACTCTGTGCTAATTAGTTTTGGC
>JAUCGB010000194.1 GCA_030377895.1 Anaerolineales bacterium HSG24 | reverse complement strand
CAGAAAAAGTAAATAATGTTGCTATTCTGTTAATCACTTCTGATAAAGGATTAGCGGGTGGTTATAATGGCAATATTATCCGTAAAACGACAGCCTTTATGCAGGATAATGACCATCAGGATGCCAACTTGATTACCGTTGGGCGTAAGGGACGTGACTTTATGATGCGGTATGGTCGTAACGTGGTAGCTGAATTTTCAGACATTCCACCCCGCCCATCAATCTTAGATATCGCGCCTATTTCTCATATTGCGATTGACGGTTTTTTGTCTGGTGAATATGATGAGGTATATCTAGCCTATACCGACTTTGTGAATACGCTTGTTCAGGAACCGACCCTGCGGTTGTTACTCCCTATTCATCACGGTCATGTTGACAGTAAAGTCATGGAAAAATATTTTGCTAAGGATGAGCAACCCTTATCAAAAGGCTCGGTATATACCTACGAACCGGATGACCCGGCTAAACTGTTGGATACTATCCTCCCCCGTCTAACCGAACTACAAATTTACCAAGCATATTTAGAAGCACGGGCTAGTGAAGAATCGGCCCGTATGATTGCTATGCGAAACGCAACAGAGAGTGCCAATGAACTAGTTGGTGATTTGACGTTGACCTATAACCGAGTTCGCCAAGAATCGATTACCAGTGAAATGTTGGATATTGCAGGTGGTGCGGAAGCCTTAGCTAAAGCCGCTTAAACCCACAATTAACAAATATTGGTCGATTCATGGAACTACAGATTTTGGTAGTGATGACCCATTGACTGATCATGTCATTCTGAGTGGAGTAGCGAAACAAAGAATCTCCTATGAAGAGACACTTTTTTCCACTTCGTTCCATTCAGAGTGATATTGTCATCAATCAACATGGCAACACTACCCATATTTTTTGAACATAGCGGCTATCAACTTAACGTGCGACAGATAATATCGTAGCACAGTCTTTAGACTGTGTGCGGCACAGGCTGAAGCATGTGCTACATGTCTCGGCTTACGCTGATAGCCAACATAGCTAAACACAGATAAAATCTGTGTTTAGCCGTGTCCAAAATCTAACCTTGTTGAGAAACGATAAACTTCTGTATTAAGTTTACTAATTTACAGATTGAATATTGTCTTAGGAGAGTTAAATGGCAAAAGGAATAATAGGCCATGTTTCCCAAATTATGGGGGCGGTGGTTGATGTTCAATTCCCGCCCGGAAAATTACCTGAAATTTATGACGCAATAGAGATAGACCGTGAAGGTCAAGACTCTCTCGTCCTTGAAGTTCAACAACATTTAGGTGACAATACAGTGCGGACGGTAGCTATGGATGCCACAGAAGGATTACGCCGTGTGAGCTAGTTACTGCAACGGGTGCCCCCATCAGCGTACCCGTAGGAGCACCTACTTTAGGTCGTATTTTTAATGTATTAGGTCGTCCTGTTGACAAACAAGGCCCTGTAGTAGCCAAAGAGTTTCGCTCCATCCACCAACCACCTCCCAAATTTGAAGACCAAGTTACCAAAGCAGAAATCTTTGAAACTGGGGTAAAAGTCATTGATCTGATTGCACCCTTCACAAAAGGTGGAAAAACTGGTATCTTCGGTGGGGCAGGTGTTGGTAAAACGGTTGTAATTCTAGAACTAATAGCTTCTCTTGCCCGTGAACATGGCGGATTATCCGTTTTTGCTGGTGTTGGAGAACGAACTCGTGAAGGAACCCAGCTATATCAAGAAATGCAGGAGGCTGGTGTTCTTGACAAACTTTGCATGGTCTTCGGTCAGATGAACGAACCTTCAGGAGTTCGGCTTCGTGTTTCTTTGACAGGTTTAACCATGGCCGAACATTTCCGTGATGAAGGTCGGGATATTCTACTTTTTATTGATAATATCTTCCGTTTTGTTATGAGTGGCTCAGAAGTATCGGCGTTATTAGGTCGAATGCCCAGTGCGGTTGGTTATCAGCCGACTCTTGCAACTGAGATGGGGGAGTTACAAGAGCGTATTACCTCCACTCGACGTGGTTCTATTACCAGTATGCAGGCAGTTTATGTACCTGCTGACGATTA
>JAUCGB010000193.1 GCA_030377895.1 Anaerolineales bacterium HSG24 | reverse complement strand
ACTCTTCATGCATATCACCTTTTTTATTTATAAATTCACAAACAATTTCTCATTGTACCACACAACGAAATCATCTGACAAAACAAAGTTCTAACAATAATTATCTTGACTCCGCCTGTAGCACATGGTATCATCCGTGATGTTTAACTATAGGTGGTGCTGTGCTGACCTATTGATGGAGTGACATGGTCATCAGTCAACATGGCTACACTACCCAAATATCTATCTACATAAAGGACGTTAATTATGAATCGATCAAGTAGCCTTATTATAGTCTCAATAATCGGTATTATTGGTTTTGTATATATATTTTTTGTATTACAAACCGAACAGACCCCCATTATGGGACTTTCTGAAATAAGCCATTTAGCCAACGAAGGCAAGATTGAAACCATTACCATCGACCAAGAAGAAGTACGGGTTATGTTAACCGATGGCACAGAGAGTGTGACCCACAAAGAACCTGATATTGGCATGGTTGAAACCCTGTCTCAGTTAGGCGTGAGCGCAGACAAACTATCCGCCATCAAAATTATCATCACCCCCCGGAGTGTTTGGGACGGCTGGGTTACTATTTTGACAACTTTGTTACCATTAATTCTGATTGGGGGCTTCTTTTTCTTTATATTGCGTCAAGCGCAGGGAGCAGGCAATCAGGCACTCAGTTTTGGCAAAAGCCGAGCCAAAATGTTTACTGGCGATAAACCGACCGTCACCTTTGATGATGTAGCCGGAGTCGATGAAGCCAAACAAGAGTTGGCCGAAATCGTCGAGTTTTTACGTGAGCCAGAGAAGTTCATCTCGTTAGGGGCACGAATCCCCAAAGGCATGTTGATGGTCGGGCCACCCGGTTGTGGCAAAACCCTAACCGCCAAGGCGATTTCTGGCGAGGCTGGCGTACCCTTCTTTAGCATCTCCGGTTCCGAGTTTGTGGAGATGTTTGTTGGGGTGGGGGCGAGTCGAGTGCGTGATCTGTTTGACCAAGCCAAGCGAAACAGCCCATGCATCATTTTTATGGATGAAATTGACGCGGTAGGCCGACATCGTGGCGCGGGGTTGGGTGGTAGTCATGATGAACGAGAGCAGACCCTCAACCAAATTCTGGTCGAGATGGATGGCTTTGATACTGACACCAACGTCATAATTGTCGCCGCCACCAACCGACCCGATATTCTTGACCCAGCCCTGTTACGTCCCGGACGTTTTGACCGACGTGTCGTTTTAGACCGGCCAGATTATAAAGGACGGACACAGATACTAGAAATTCATACGAAAGGGAAACCATTAGCCAGCGATGTTGATTTGGAAGTGATTGCCAAACAAACACCTGGGTTTGTCGGGGCTGACATTGAAAATCTGGTCAATGAAGCCGCTATTTTGGCCGCTCGTCGTAATCAAAAACAGATATCCATGTCTGAAGTTCAAGAAGCAGTTGAAAAAGTGATTGCTGGCCCGGAGCGAAAAAGCCGAGTCATTCCCGAAAAAGAGCGCAAAATTATCGCTCATCATGAAGCGGGTCATGCTTTGGTGATGAAGATGCTTCCCGACTGTGACACAGTTCAGAAGGTAAGCATCGTGGCTCGTGGCACGGCCGGTGGGTATGTCATTCCCCTGCCGGATGAACGTTATTTGAAGAATCAAGAGAAATTTGAAGCTGACCTCGTCGCTATGTTAGGAGGACGGGTTGCTGAAGAAATCATCTTCGAGGAAATTACCAACGGGGCTAGTGATGACCTAAATAAAGCGACCAAACTAGCTCGAGCGATGGTCATGCAATATGGCATGAGCAAAAAACTTGGCCCGTTAATCTTTGGCGAAAAGGAAGAGATGGTCTTTTTAGGCAAAGAGATTGGCGAACAACGTAACTATAGTGAAGCCATCGCCATCGAGATTGATAACGAAGTCAGCCGGATTATCGGTACCGCCTATGGCAAGGCCAAGCAGATATTGACCGATAACCGTACTTTGTTAGAAGAGATTGCCCAACGCCTGCTCCGGGATGAAACCTTAGACGCACAAGAGTTTAACGCTATGTTTGCTTAATTCCTGTAACATGGTTTTGACGAAGCTAAAAAT
>JAUCGB010000192.1 GCA_030377895.1 Anaerolineales bacterium HSG24 | reverse complement strand
TTTTCTGGCACTAAACGCCCTATATAGCCGATAGCCAGAGTCGGCTGTGTGGGCGGGCTGACCGAGCGAAACTTGAAGGCACTCATGCGTCCCCGTCGAGTGGGTCGTTTGTGCCGATAGTAGATGGACGTGTCAACGCCAAACTGCGGAATTTGCTCGATATGCCCCCGATACCCCTTTTGCCGCCACACCCCCTCGGCCTCATAGTTGCCCACCAACAGGGCATCGGCTCGTTTGAGGACATATCGTTCCATCAAACCAAACGGGGGTGGATAACGTCGATAGATATTTTGCCATGTAAAGACCACCGAGCGCGCTCCCACCTGTCGGGCCAGCCGCATGGCCTGAAAGGTAGACAGGTTGTACGGTTCTTCGTCGATATGGAATACGTCTGGACGGATGCGGCGGACGATATGTTTCAGGTGGGGATAGTAATGGATGTGAAAATGACCGTTCCATGTCATGGGAGTGACGATCATCTCGTACCCGTCAAGGTGGATTTTTTCTAACATGGTTGGACTGTGTGGGTCGTTCCAACTCGGCGGCACGACCACAGTCAAATCGACTCCGGGTAGAGCGGCAATTTCTTCGAGTTTTTTTTGATAAGTCCCAACAATGCAGGCTTTGGAGAGCATCAGAACTTTCATTAATAGGCCCCGCTCCCCAAAATGACATGGGGGATTGTTTGCAGTAAGATTTTGGTATCTAAAAAGAGCGACCAATTTTCGATATAGTAGATGTCGAGCAGGGCCACCTCATCAAAACTGAGTTTGGAGCGACCATTAACCTGCCCCAATCCAGTGATGCCGGGCGCGGCCTCCAACCGACGACGATGCCATTCTTGATATTGAGCCACCTCAGTTGGCAAGGCCGGACGTGGCCCGACGAGGCTCATGTCGCCCATAATGACATTGTACATTTGGGGCAGTTCGTCGAGGCTGGTACGGCGTAAAAATTTGCCAACCCAGGTCACGCGGGGGTCATCTTTGATTTTGAACAGCGCACCATCGGCCTCGTTATATTTTTGCAGGGAGGCTTTTTGGTCTTCGGCGTTTTGCACCATCGACCTAAATTTGTAGATGGTGAAGCATGAGCCGTTTTTGCCGACCCGCGTTTGGGTGAACAGAACCGGCCCAGAGGATTCCAGCTTAATCATCAAGGCCATGAGCGACATGAAGGGCGAACCGAATAGGAGTATAGTGGAGGCCAGCACAATATCCAGCGCCCGCTTGACGACCTGATTCAGCCCGCTAATGCTGACCTCGTGCGCCCCAATCATGGGGATGCCGGCAATTTCGATGATTTTCATGCGGTTGATGGTCATCTGGTACATGTCTGGTACGATTCTGGTTTGGATGCCGATATAGTCACAATAGACCATAATATGCATCATGCGGTCATGATATTCCCACGGCAGCGTGACAATCACCTCGTCAATCGGCTCGGTTTTGAGAACTTCGTCTAAATTATCTGTATGACCAAATGCTTTAAATGGGCCGATGTCCTCTTGTTTTAGAGGGTCATCATCAACAAAACCGACGATTTTTAGACCGATTTCAGGATGAGCCATGACCGCTCGCATGACGGTTCGGGCCACCTCACCAGCCCCAACAATCAGGAGTTGTTTGACCCCAATTCCTCGCCGACGTAGACTGCGTAACAGCCATAGCTTTATCAAACGGCTCAGGCCCAACAGTCCCACAGTGAACAACGCGGCATAAATGAAGATAATCCGAGAATAGAATGTCGGTTGGTATAGGAAAACCAACACAATGGTGATAATCGAGCCGGTAGCCGTACCGTTGAGTATGGCGTAAAATTCGTCAAACCATGAGACTCGTTGTTTAATTCGGTAAATCCCTTGATAACGATAAACTAAAATCAGCAATATCGTGTATAACCCGACAAATGGCTGATAGACCTGATACGGCACATAGGAGGCTGGCTCGACGGTGCGGAAGGGTTGTATCTCGTATCGAAGTAGATAGGCCAGCAAAAAGGCCAGATTGATGAGTAGCACATCCACCAAGAGCCAAAACAGTTTGGCCTTGAATTTATTAGTAAATAAGACATGTAAA
>JAUCGB010000052.1 GCA_030377895.1 Anaerolineales bacterium HSG24 | reverse complement strand
CTTCAACTTCATCTTTCGAGATGTAGCCTTACCATCTGTCAGTGGTAAAAGTAGCTACAAAGAGGCGATTAAAGCGATTGCTAGTAAAACCGATTATGTCACTAGAGTTGACTTCATTATAGTCAATAACAATATCCAAAAAACCTTACATCTTTATGAGGATGGTAGTAAGTGGAATAGCCATGGCGGGGCATGTCAAGATGTATCCGGGGCATTAACAGGATTGAGTCGTTCAGTTGGCCTGCCTGCTCGGCCGTTTATTGTCGATTGGCGTACCAAGAAATATTCGGGTAACAAAGATGGCTATATCTACAACGGTCGGAACGAAGCTTCGGCCAATGGTTGGTATGATCATTCGGTCATGGTGTGGGACGATACGGCTAACGGTGGTCAGGGTAAATGGATCCGGACGCGTGGCTACAGTACCCAAGAGTTAGATGATACGAACTACCCGTTTACCCATGGTAACATGGGTTATAAGTCCAGTTTCTACAGAGCCTACGGTAATGATGAAAACAAGGGAGATATTTTAGTCACAACTAACTCCTCATGGGATTTTTGGGATCGAACGGCTGATGATGGCATTGTCAACAAAAACTGGTATGAGGGGGATGAGGTGTGGAATATGGAATATTATGAGGGTGCTTTTGATGAAGAGGGTATTGCAGTCTATGATGACGACGGTAACCGAGTAACAAAGGAAAACAATGCTGATAATGGCTACTCTTACGACTACAAATGGAATAGTCGTTTCCCCCAAACGATGATTCAAATGCACCCCGCGGTTGATACCATGATGGTACCGGTTTGGGGTGGTACAGACTGGCAACCCGACGATTGGACACGTAATGACCCCGCATTGCCCAATACTTATGGCTTACCGGCTGATCGCTACAGAGCTACGGATGATTGGAAGGGTGAACCGATACCAAACAACTGTCCCCCATACATGAAAAATGCAACTGGAACAGGCTGTTCCTACAGCAACGTTGATGATAGCTTCCGTGGGACAGATGAAGAGGGTGTGGAAGAGGAGTTTGATGATATTCCCCTATACCTTTTAGAAAATAACGCCCCAGATATTCAAGTCAGTAGCCGAGGTGCATCAACCACACAACAAGCCGCTCGGGCTGAGGCACCTATCTTTGCCTTAGACGGCACCATCCCCATTCCCCGACCACGAGAAACTGGGGCTGAGTTTGTGGGTGAAACACTCCGACATTATGCTCTTGACAGCGATGGCGACAGCTACCCTGATGCGATTATGGTTGAGATGGATTTGAATGTCACCCAACCCGTTATTTATAACGCTTCGGCTGAACTTTACACCGCTGATAAGCAATGGATTGGAAAAGCTTATTGGAGTGGCGTTGGGCCAACTGTTCAACTAAAGTTTGAAAACGCAGAAGGTAAAGCAGGCCCTTACAGTTTGGAACGATTCTATCTTGACCAAACCAATGAAGGATTGATTGATAATATTGAGCAGGCCGAATTAGATCGCTTACCGCAGTTGATGAATGTGGGGCCAGTTAGTTTTGTGAACACGCCTCCCCGCCATGCCCGTGATTCAGAGTTTAATAGTACTGTACCGTTCAACGTCACCCCCTCTGATTTAGATGAAGATGGTTTGATTGATAAACTGATTGTTGAAACTAAACTAAATGTGAAAGATAGTGGGTCGTATCGCCTAGAAGGGTGGCTGGTTGATAAAAATGGTGACTTAATCACCATTTCTGAAGATGCGTTTGTAACTTTAACTGCTTCCGCAACTCAAACCCTGAGTTTGACCTTTGATGGACGAGCTATCAGTAACCACGGCATTGATGGCCCTTATACTGTTGTGGCCTTGAAAGTTTTGCAGAATGGCAGTCCTTATAATGTCCAAGATGAAGTTGAAGAGACCGGCTGGAGTATGGACTATACGGCTGATCAGTTTGGCCCAAAAATCCTGTTCCGCAACGATTTTGAATCGTCTCAAGATGACTGGAAACAGCTTTTTTGGCAACTGGTAACAGACGAATCGAACAGTCCCGCGACATCTGGCTACATCAGTAATCCAGAAGCTGGAGATTACTTGCGTTGGCAAAACACCATCGATGCTTCCGACTATGCAAAAATTGGGGTACGCTTTAACTCCTGTCATCAGTTAGACTCCAACGACCAAGCCACCACCCTCATTAAGAATGGTGAACTGGATTGGGAAGCAGTCGATACCTTCCAAAACGAAACAAAACCATGGGGACAAAGATTTATTGAGCTTGATGATACGTTTGACGAAACTAGTGCCATGAAAATTCAGTTTTCTGCTGAATCCAATGATGGCGTAGAATGGCATGTTGATGATGTGCAGATTAGCGGTTGGCCAGCTATCAAGAATCCCCAAGGTGTTTTTGTCTCGGGTGATGTCCAGTCCGAGACTGAACCTGTTCTTATGCGAGCCGATTTTGTTTCATCGTTAGTTGACATAGACAACTTAACGGTAAGCTATACCTGGGAATTTAAGGATAACAGTGGTAGTGACAAGGTGACAGTGGTTAATTCTAACGAGGTTACTCATACCTTTGTTGGTGGATTAGAGGCTTACTGGGTTAACGTGACGATTGAAACGTTATACGACACCGCCGAAATAAAGTTTATCGTCGGAAACGGAATCCCGATTGATAGTGCCAATTTTACTATTACTCCCACAACGACTTCCTCAATACCCCAACTAAAGGGGACTTCAACCACCTTTGAGGCCAGTTATAGTCCGGCGAATGCTACTAACGGCCCTTTACCAGCACCCATTGTTGAATATACATGGGATTTTCGCGACGGCACGACCAGTGGCCCATCAACTACGTCGAGTATCAACCACACCTACAGTGCTGGAGGCGATTATGTGGTTAAACTGACCACATCCAACGGACTTGCCACCCTTATCCAAGAGAAAACCGTGTTTATTAGGGAGGCTGTGGCTGAAGTGACCAGCATCCATAAGAGTCCAACCAACTCGTTGGAAAACTCACCGATTATCTTTACGGCTCAGATTTCACCGAGTACCGCCTCAGAGTCGATTAACTACCATTGGAACTTTGATGACGGCACCACCGAAACTACCATCAACCCAACCATTGTGCATACCTTCACCAGTGTTGACACCTTTGATGTCTCTGTCACCGCTGATAATACGTATGGTTCAGCCTCAAAATTGATCTCTGTATATATTGGTGGTAAGCCGTTGGATAATGCAGCCTTCACTTATGAAGCTGCTCCGACTACAGGCGAATATGCAGCTACCTTTGTGGGCAGTTATAACCCCACCGATGCTACCACCCCAGTCGCCTATACATGGAACATTGATAACGGTCCCGACATCTCTACCAGTGTTCCTACCTATACCCACGACTTTGTAACGGCGGGCGCGTATTCTGTTAAAGTAACAATGGGTAATGGCTATAGTACCTTGGTTGAATATAGCGAGATTATCACCACCCCGTTTGATAATGATGAGGATGGGTTATCGAACTGGTACGAGGAGAATGTTAGTCATACTGACCAGAATAACCCGGATACGGACAGAGATAACCTAAACGATTATGACGAGGTTAATGGTCTGCTGTTTGATACCGCGGTTGACCCCGCCCACCCCAATACTGGAACGATTATTCCCACAGACCCCAATAGTTTTGATAGTGATGGAGACGGTTTGGGAGACGGTGAAGAGGTGACCATCGGCACGCATCCTTTAGACCCAGACACAGATGATGATGGCATTGTCGATGGGGAAGAAGACGGCTCATGGACGACTTCACCCATCAAGCAAGATACGGATGGGGATGGCTTGACCGATGGGCAGGAGTTGATTGCCGGAACCAATGGGTTAGCTGTTGATAGTGACCTGAATTCGGTTAATTTATCACAACCGGATGGAATTTTGGATCCGATTGAGGTCGGCCCTAATATCAACAGTCCTTATGATAGTGACGGGGATGGTCTGATTGACGCGGTTGAGATCGATTCGGACAACGATGGAATCCTTGATTCTGATGAATATGATGTTGACGGAAGCGGTTCTGCCGACAACATGTGTACCAATAACTCGGTTGATTCAGATGGCGATGGCATTGTTGACTGTCAGGACAACGACGCAGATGGTGATGGGTTGGATAACTATCGCGATACCGACTCTGATAATGACGGTTTTGTGGATGCCGAGGAAGCCGAAAACGACCTCAACTTTGATGGCGTGTTAGACCGCTTGCAACATGGCCCAGAACTGCCGGTTCTGTCGCTTGACTTTAGCTACTCGCCGTCTGTACCGTTGGATAATCAAGATGTAACTTTTACTGCCACCGCCGGGCCTAGTGATGCAAATCAACCTATTAGCTACCAATGGACCTTTTACCCAGTCGGGCACGTAGGTGATGGCGCGACCTTTGGCCCGACGGATACCCCGACGGCCAGCCATGCTTTCACCTCGAAGGGTGACTACACTATCATCTTGGTCGCCACCAACGTTGTTAACAACAAAACTTATACCCGTGTGGTACAAAAGGTGGTTAATGTAGGCGGGAACGAGATTGAGGCAGTAACCATCAGCGCACCGAGCAAAGTATCAATCGGCACACCCTACCCCTTAACCGCAGTCGTTTCACCAGCCAGTGCCTCGCAACCGATTGAGTATGTGTGGGTGATTGATGGGAATACGTATACCACAACCAACAACGCCACCATCAACTATACCTTTACCTCAGAAAAGAGTTATAACCTGCAAGTGACAGCCAAAAACATCTTTGGCCCAGCCAAAACAACTACGCTTGATGTCTTAGCCGGTTATCCGGTAACAGATACCGAAGTAAGCCATGTGCCACAGTTGTTAGGGATAGGAAAATTCATCAACTTTACGATCAGCGTCACCCCGACCAATGCAACAAGGCCAATCACAACCACATGGCAATTTGGTCAAGATGTAACCATCACCAACACGGCTAGTCTCTTAAATTACACCCACATCTTCACCCAAGATGGGGTTATCCCCATGACGGTTACGGTAGATAACGGATATGGCTTGGCGGTTTATAGCGAAACGTTGATTGTCGGGTCTCCCCTCCAGGCCATTACTGTGACCCATGTTCCCACCGCACCAGTTCAATGGCAAGAGATCAACTTTACCACTATTGTCAGTCCCTCAACAATCACGGATGCGATGTATGTGTGGCACTTTAGTAACGAGGACGAGACCATCACCACTACCAGCCTCATCACCAGTCGAGTCTATACTCAGGTCGGAGTCTACGCCGTTACGGTGATTGGTCTGAACGACTACGGCTCGGTTGAGACCAGTAAAGTCTTCACCGTTAGCGGTCAGCCCGTTCAAGGGGTGACGTTGGCTCAAAGTGCCATGACTATCCTCGATGGTGATCCGATCATTCTGACCGCGACAGTTGTGCCAACCAACGCAGCCAGCCCCATCAACTATACGTGGGACTTGGGCAATGGTGAGCAAGTGCTAGGGATTGATGATCCGATTCTGACTCGTGAGTTTACCACCCCGGGCACAAGAACCCTGACCATCACTGCCACCAATGGTTTTGGTACGCCCGCCGTCGCCCAAACCACCATCGTCATTGAAGGACGAGCGGTCGATAAGTTGACCCTCAGTTATGAGCCGTCATTTGTCTTTGACGGTGATAAGGTTGACTTTATGACGATTGCCAACCCGTACAATGCCTCAAAACCATTGACCTATACATGGAACTTTGACGATGGGACCGATCCGGTTGTCACCACCAGCACCATCATGGACAAGACCTTTGCTGAATTTGGTACATACAATGTCGAGGTTACGGTCAGTAATGGCTACGGGTCGGATATAAAGGTCAGCAAAACTATCGAGGTGGAGTTTAATCCGGTTAAAAATGTTTCATACCTTTATAATTATGCCGACTTGGAGAATGAGCGTCGCTTGGTCTTTACCGGCACACACAGTCCGCAAAGCGCAACCCAACCATTAACCTATACTTGGGACTTTTACCCAGTCGGGCATGTCGGTGATGAAGATAGTGTGTCAGTACCGTCATCGCAGACCAACATCACCCATGAGTTTGCCACCTCAGGCACGTTTGAGGTGAAATTGACGGTTCATAACTCTGGAAATTCACAAAGCTATACCCAAACGGTGCAAGTTCCGCCCGATACCGATAGTGACGGGGCCAGCGATGTGCTAGAAATTAACGTGGGAACAAATCCGGAAAACCCAGATAGTGATGAGGATGGCGTGTTGGATGGGCCAGAAATCATGGCTGGTTTGGATCCACATGTCACCGACAGTGACGGGGATGGTATCCCTGATATCACGGAGGTTGGGTCTGACCCGAATAATCCGCTTGATAGTGATGATGATGGCACGATTGATGCCCTTGATGACGATGCTGACGGAGATGGTATTTTGGATAGCGTGGAGGGGGTCAATGACATCGACAAAGATGGTAAACCGAACTATCTCGATGAAGAAAGTGATGGGGACATCTTGCCCGACAAAGTCGAAGTTGAAACCTATCATACCGATCCGACTAAACCGGATACCGACTTTGACGGTTTGAGCGATGGGCAAGAGGTGAACGCCGGAACCAAACCATTAGAAGATGATTCTGATGGAGATGGGATTAGCGACAAAGTTGAGGTTGGTGGTGATAGTATGCAACCGACTGACACCGACGAAGATGGCACAATTGATGCACTCGATACCGATTCGGATAATGATACCATCTTCGATAAGGATGAGTACGACCCCGACCAAAACTACTCTACCGAAGGCGACCTGTGTACCAATCTGGTCTTTGACCTCGATGAGGACGGTCTGCCGAATTGTCAGGATAATGATGCCGATGGAGATGGTTTATCAAATCATCAAGACCCCGACAGTGATAACGACACGGTTCCCGATTATTTTGAGCATCCCGGTAGTTCGAAAGCTCGCTCACATGTTGCTACTCAAGAACGAGTCTGCACCAACACCGACATCGACCAAGATGAAGACGGTCTGACCGACTGTTTGGATGATGATGTGGACGCGGACGGATTGCCTAATCAACTCGATCTTGACTCCGATGGCGATACAGTTTCGGATGAAGATGAAGGAATTGGCGATAGTTCCGGTAACGGTCTGCCCGACTTCTTGAACAATGAGGTCAATGGCACGGTCAAAGCCAATCCGAAAACCTACTTACCAGTTATGGTCAAATAATGTTGCGTTATATCAACTGTACTGGTCAAGTTGATATAACGCTCTCCAACAAAGCCGACACCCGCGCCCAAACTTGTTGACTAATCGTCTCGATGGGCGCGCTGGCATCCAAAATCAGCCACCGAGTAGGCTCCGAATCTTGACGGGCCAACTCATGGTAGCCGTCTCGTACTCGCTGATAGAAATCCTGTTCGAGCTTATCCATGCGATTAAGCACCTCTTGCCCCGTAGCGGCCAAGGTCGCCTTACGAGCCAATCCGGCCTGAATATCCAGATCAAGATAGATAATCAGGTCAGGGCGCACCCCCTGCGTGGCAAATTCGCCCAAACGGCGAAGCATGTCAAAATTTAGCTCCCGCCCGTACCCCTGATAGGCGTAGGTGCTTTCGACATATCGGTCGCACAGCACCACCTCACCTTGAGCCAGACGGGGCAATACCAGCTCCCGCACCAGTTGCGCTCGGCTGGCCGAATAGAGCAGAATCTCGGCTTCGGCGGTCATCTCGATATTGTTCACATCATGCAGAACATGCCGAATCTGGTTGCCTATTTTTGTACCCCCCGGCTCTCGGGTAGTACAAACTATTCGACCTTCGGTCTCCAAATGAGCCGTTAGCTGTTGAATTTGAGTTGTTTTACCAGATCCGTCGGTTCCTTCAAATGTTATAAATAGCCCCATCTTACATATCCTCTCAACAAAACAAGACCCTAAAGGTTCTAAAACCTTTAGGGTCTGGCTCACCATCTTACCATACTTATCATCTTACGACTTTCCACCGGCTGTGTTTTGATAAATTCGCACCCTTCGACGGGGTTCACGTCCTAAACTGTGGGACAATAAATTCGATTGACGAATCAACTGATGTTGCTCCCGTCGGATGTTGGAACTTTGCGGAGTCAGTTCGAGACTGCGCGTGCCGGTCAGCACTTTACGGATCGCATCCTGAGTTTCTCGCAGGGCTGACGATGCTTTGTCCGTTTCATTCACATTAAGCGAGAAGATGTCGGCTAGACATGACTCCATTTGGATGATGGTGTTGGAGCGCAGGACATAGACGGGCTTGCCCATTTTCTCGGCTTCAGTAATCGGTTGCGGACGTTTGCGATAATGGCTTTTTAGGGTCATCAGCACATCAGCCTCGTCAACTTGAGGTACTAGATTTACTGGTAAATGTAATGATTTAGCCGCTTGACGTAACCGATTTTGACCTACTCCATATAGATGGATGTTAACCGTTTGGAAGGTTTTTTCTTCCTGAAAGTCACCCCCGCTGTCCAACGCTTGCCGACCTCGAAAATCACCATACTCCATTTTTTGAGTTTGATTGCTGTATGTAGTCTGACGCTGTTTGCCCCCTCGTTGTTGAGGTTGCGGCGCAACCTCGACCCGAATCTCACCCGATGTGTCCCGATAGCGGATTTCGGGCTGTAGTGCCTTGTGACGTAAAAGCATGTCAACTGAGTGGGAAACATTGGCATGGACAGCGAAGGTTTGACGGTCTTGAATCTCAACCAACACGTCAAAAGTCGGAGGTGAACGACGCTCCAAGACTGTTTTTTGCGTACCTCGCCGACGAGCCTCCTCATCAGACAGGGTGACGCTGTCAATCCCGCCCACCAAATCAGACAAAGTAGGGTTGATAATCAGATTTTCTAACGTCACCCCATGCGCTGTGCCGACCAGTTGCACGCCCCGCTCGGCAATAGTTCGAGCTGCTTCTGCCTCCAGTTGCCGACCAATTTCATCAATAATAATCACTTGGGGCATGTGGTTCTCCACCGCCTCAATCATCACCTCATGCTGTTGGCTTGGATTGACGACCTGCATGCGCCGCGCCCGCCCAATCGCGGGATGTGGCACATCGCCATCCCCTGCGATTTCGTTTGAGGTATCGACGATGACGACCCGCTGTTTCTCGGCCAAAATCCGGGCTGCTTCCCGAAGCAGGGTTGTCTTTCCGACACCGGGCCGACCAAGCAAGAGCAGGCTTTGCCCTGTTTCCAGAATATCACGCACGATGTCAACCGTGCCAAAGACGGCCCGGCCCACGCGACAGGTCAGGCCAATCACTTTGCCATGCCGATTGCGAATTCCAGAGATACGGTGCAACGTCCGCTCGATTCCGGCTCGATTATCGCCCATAAACGGGCTGATATGGTCGGTCACGTAATCAATATCGGTCTGTGCAATCGGCTCTTGGCTGAGAATCATCTCTCGGTCGGTCAGACGGATTTCCGGATATCGTCCAAAATCCATCACAATCTCCAAAAGATTTTGGTTATCAGATAGTTTTTCTAATAATATTTTAATTTGCGGCGGTAATACCTCCAGCAATGCCGCTAAATCATCAATCATATTTACGTACTCCGTTTGGCTTGCAATAATATTGCACCTCACAAATAATAAATGGCAGTCGTGTTTGGTTCGCGGTGACTACAGTCTTTCAGATAAAGTTTTTTACTCAGACGGACATACCCTAAAACCTTTAGGGTCTCGAACTCCAAAACATTATCTGAACATCTATAACAATGCGCGTTTCACTGGGATCGACTGGGTCGCAGTCCATTCCTAATTTAGGATGGAACATCCGGCTGTATTTCCGACGACTGCTGGCTGACAGCTGAACTCTGCGACCCGACGGCTTGGCTCTCTTTTAAGACCGGCAGACCTGTGCTGATGGTTTTACGCGCCCGAACAGCCATGTTCTTGACCAGCAAATTCTGACTGGTTAGCGATTCAAACCCCAAGCGAGGCAGGACATTGAGCCAACCAGCTTCATATTGCCGCATAGAGAAGTATATCGGCAGATAGGCGGGCGGTTTGAGCAAACTCAAGGCGGTTCGACCTAGATTCTCCACTTGGTCGAACACATCAGGATGAACCAACGTCCGCACCCAACAACCATGTTTACCCACTCGCAGATGAACCACGCCCAACAACTCCCCGTCGCTCTCCCACACATACCCCCGCCGCTGACCGGGTTCGCCCCACAGTTGACGCGGCAAAGCCCAACGCCCCTGCCCCAATCCCTCCACATTCTGCACGGGGTGCGGGGTGAGAGTGGTGTAGAGCCGTTGCAAGGCCCAACTGTCGTTCGATTTCTGCGGGCGTAACGGCAACGAACCTCCATTAGCCGAGAGTTGTACCCGACTCGGTTGCCGACAAAATATCTCTTCTTGAGAATACTCGACAAAGCCGACACTCTTGAATAGGTTCAATTCGTTACTATCGTTGGGCAGACGGGCAAAGACCCGCAAGCCGCCATGTTCAGCCGTATTGATACAGATATGGGTTAGGAGACGTTGCCATATAGCGTAACCGCCGTTGCCAATGTCTAAACGGGGGGACATAAAAACCACATCTCGCTCCACCTGTCCGGGACGCGTCCGTACCTGAGCCAGACCCAACGTGTGGCCTTGCTCAGTCGGTTGGTCAAGCAAAAAGGTTGAGGGATGGGCGCGTGGGGTAAATAGCTTTTCTAATAACACCAAGCGCAAGGGGGGACAAGGCTGGGTTAACTGTTCTTCAATATCTAAGGGCGCTCCCAACTGCTGTAAACGGAGTAGCTTTAGGGAATCGCGAATCTGAAAAGGTCGTACCAATCAATTAGCCTATGGGTGTATTGTATAATAAAATGACTGCATCATGCCTGACGCTAACGAAAACTTTGACGGGAACACTACAGCGAATACTTCAAAACTCAACGGATAAATTTCGCCAATAACAAGATTTCTTTGCTATTTACAGTGATTATATACGGATGAAAAACATCCGTTCCGCAGTTAAGTATCTGTTGTAGTGTTGATTCCGGCTAAACCAAAGAAAATGTTAGCATCAGTAAAAGTTAAGGTATTTTACCTGATGTGTGGATAGTTAGCAAAACAGTCGGTTTTTATTGTGATGGACGTGATTAAATAAGTTGCGCGTTTGGCAATCGTAGGGCCTAGGCAATTCAGCGATTCAGCCGATCAAAATTCAACAAATCCATCGTTTCATCATTCATGGCCAAGGCATAGACACCTTTTTTGGTCAGATAGTTTACGACTGCTTCATCGAGATATAGCGACGAGAATATCGGTATCAATTTGCGTCCTCGATATTCTGGAAAGTAATCAAAAAACTCGCCACTATTGATGAAATCAACAAATTGTTCCAAATCCTTTTGTCGCACTGCCTCTTTAGTCTCGTTGAAAATAACAATATCAGGATAGACTGCGATGGTATCAAATTCACGTTGTTTATCCCGCATACCCTGATAGTACACTTTTCGTCTGACAGAAAAATCGATTGGGGGATCCGTGTAGCCAAAATAATCTCTACCGATACGAGATATATTAGGAGCCACAATATCCTCAACCACTCGGCCTAGACGGTTGGCGAGGTCACCCCACCGTTTGTTCCATGCTTTTCTTTCCGCTTTTCTCTCCTGTTTGCGTTTTTCTGCTTCTTCTGCATGCTTTTCTGCATGCCTTTCTGCTTCTTCTTTATGCCTTTTTACTTCTTCTTCTTGCCTTTTTGCTTCTCGACGATTCCATTCCTCTCTATCCCGCTCTGCCTGCTGTGCTAAACGGGTCAGAGCGTCGCCAGTTGTGATAATGAACTTCTCCAAAACAGCCTCTAAATTATTGGTTGACATCGTCCACCTCGCTGATATAAGAACTCTCAAATATAAGAAGATTATATCATTATAATCAGTTGCTTGCAATTCTAACGGAACTGTATCACTACTTTTGCACCACTACCACTCTCTTTTCGCTAGTGGTACAAGTTATAAATTTATTTAATCCTTATAAAAAGATACTTTAATACCTTATTTGGTAGTGGTGATCCGGAGTGCAAAGCTTGCTTTGCAAATCCAAAATCCAATCACACCACCACTCGATTGATTCCCCGTAACACATCCAGAATCTCATCGGCGACTTCTGGCACGAAGAGGCCATCTAGCCCCGCTTCATGCAGGTCGGTATAGGGCCGCTCGTAGAGGATTTTCAGTTCAACCGTGCCGTTTTCGGTGAGCTGGTCGATGATGTAGGTGATGAAACTGATCTGGTCGGCGGTGAAGTTTTTGTTGTCCAGATAGTCGCCGAATGCCCGTTTAGCCGCCCGCCGATCCAAGCCCACCAAACCCCGAATGAATTGACCCAGATTTTCCTGCTTGCCAAACGCCTGCTCAAACTCCTCCCGTGAGCCGGTTTCGGGAGCAGTAAACAGCAGTTTTTCTAAATCTTTGAGATCAGTCTCGTCCAACGGTAAGGCCCAGCGGATTTTGTTAATCGCTACTGTGTCAGCGTTGGCTCGAATAAACTGTTCCACTTTTTTGCGATATTGAGCCTCATTGACTCCTGTAACCAGATAGGAAGTCTGCACCTCTTTCGTCATGCCTAACTCATCCTTAAAATCGGTAAATAAGGGTAAGTTTTTCTGTTTCAATATAAGCCCAACCAATCCCCGTAAGGCTAACCGTACCTGTTCTAATCCAGAAAGGGTGACGGTTTGCCAAAAATCATCCTGCTGGAGCGATTGAATCAGTTGATATTGGGCCTGCACGGCTGGAATACTGCTCGCCTCTTCCAAATTGTGGGCCATCTCCATGACTCGCTGTTGCAGACGTTGGAAGGGCGAATTTTTTCCTGTTTCACCCTCTATCATCGCTCGTTGTAGTTGTAACATCAGATTATCGAACCGTTTAGCCAATTCTGTATCATTCTGCTCGGTATCATATCCCGAGGGGAGCGGCGCAACATACTGCTCTAGGTCGGTCAACTCGGCGCGCCCGACACGGTTCCAGTTGTTGCGGTGTTGATACGGCTCCACATACCGCCGTTTGTCGCGGATGCTGATATTTTTGAGAGGCATGGCCTCGACCCGCGCATGCAGTTGATCCCGAATCTGATGGGCCAGTTCCGCGGCCTCGTCGTCACTCGCTTCAACCATACGAAGATGGTCGAGCAGGTTGAGCCGTTGGTTGAACAAACGCTGGCTGAGTGATAGTTGGAGGCGAGTTTTGATGCCCTGCGGATGATGATCAAAAAACTCGAAGTTTTGGCAAAAATCAAAAATCAGGAACTCGACCTTGTCATCCTCCGGCCCAAACAGATTTAGACACAGGCGCGTCCCTCGCCCAATCATCTGAAGGAATTTCGTTTTGGAGCGCACCAGCTTGAAAAATACCAGATTAACCACCTCCGGCACATCAATACCCGTATCGAGCATGTCAATCGAAATGGCGATATGGGGCGGACTGTCGGCCTTGCCAAATTTCTCGATCAGATCATGAGCATAGGTGATCTGATGCGAAATTACACGGGCAAAATCGCTGTAGTAAGGATAGTGGGCCTCGAACCGTTTGAGAATAAAGTCGGCATGGTTCTGACTTTTGGCGAAGATAATCGTCTTGCCCAACCGATCCCCACCGGCCACTTTGAGGCCATGTTTCATCAGATGGCCCAACACCTGATCCACCGTATCTTGGTTAAAGAGCCATTTGTTCAGGGCCGAGGCATCGACCACCTCCGGCACTGAGCCGGCCCACTCCAAATCATCCCATTCCGCCCTTTCTGCATCCGTCAAATCATCATACTTAATCCCCTCACGCAAAAACTTAACCGGCACTGATAGAGCTTTGGGCGGAACGAGAAAACCATCCTGTACCGCTTCATCCAGATGATACGCATAAATTGGCACACCTTCCTCTAACTCAAACAGGCGGTATGTATTCCGGTCAATCTCGTCGCGGGGTGTCGCGGTCAGGCCGAGCAGGAAGCTATCGAAATAATCAAAAATCGCCCCAAATTTCTGGTAAACGGAGCGATGGGCCTCGTCGATAATCACTAGGTCAAAATGAGCCACCGAAAATTGACGAGTTCCATCCTCACGCAAGCGGTCAAGCTGGTTGAGCATGGTATGGTAGGTGGAGACGACCACCCGATTGGCCTGAGCCTCTTTCTCCTGTTGCAGATTGACGGGGTTGCTCAGGGGCAGATGAGCCTTGAAATTTTTGATCGCCTGATCGACCAGCGCGGTGCGGTCAGCCAAAAAGAGCGTCCGTTTGACCCAGTTGGCCCGCTGTAGCAGGTCAACTAAGGCGATAGCGGTGCGAGTTTTGCCAGTGCCGGTAGCCATGACCAGTAGTCCCTTGCGGTAACGGCGGCCAAAATGTTTGGTAAGCTGACGGATGGCCTCCTGTTGGTAATATCGATCCACAATCTCGTCCCGAATAGGTGTATTTTGCAAAGTGGTCGCATCTTGGGCCGGACGACGCTGAATCAGCCGCGCCAGATCATCCTGAGTATAGAAGCCTTGCACCTGCCGAGGCGCGATGTTCAGATAATCATCCCACAGGTAGGTTTCGTAGCCGTTGCTATAAAAAATAATTGGACGTTGAGCAAACTTGCTCTCCAAACAATCGGCATACAGTTTGGCTTGCTGTCGGCCTGTTTCGGGATTTTTGCCCGATTTTTTAGCCTCAACAACGGCTAGGGGCAGACCATCATCGCCCCATAATACATAATCAACATAGCCCAGCCCTGTGGCGTTTGGCATGCCGATCACTTTGTATTCGGCGACATTCTCGCCATGTGGATTCCAGCCTGCCTCTCTCAGGAGCATGTCGATCAGGAGTTCACGAGTTTCGGCCTCGTTCAGGTCGTAGTTGTGGGTATCGGGAATCTGTTCGTTGGTCTGTCGGTATTGATCGAGTTTGGCCTGTAGTGTGGCAATCTCTTGTTGTTGCGCCCGTAAAGTTGAAAGCTCATGCTGTTGCGCCTCGTACTTGGCTTGAACCGCCTCTTTTTCCCTCTGCACTGCCTCAAGGTCAGCTTGAAACTCTTGCAATGCCCTATTTTTTTCCTCATGCTGTTCCATCAGCTTTTTGAGGGTGGTAATCGTCCTTTTCTGTCTATCCTTAAGCGAGGGGGGAATATGCGTTTCGTCGAACTGTTCGGGGAGTTGCGCCTGAATTTCCTGCGAGCCGTAGGTGCGACCTAGCCAATACATCACCTCAAATAGCTCTTTAACCACTTGCATGGCCTTTTTATCTCTAATAACCTGACGCTCATGCGCGGCCTCGTTACCCGCACGTCGGATAAATTCGGCTTTTTTCTTGACTTGGAGCGGGGCATATTGTTGAAAAGAACGCCCTTTTATGAGCGCGTTTAGGTTATTGTTGTACGCGGCTTGATACCGATGGTCATACTGATAGAGCCACTGAGCGAACAGTTCGAGCGCACGGCGAGCGTAAAAACAGGCCGTGCGCGGGTCATTGTTGATGTACTGCTCGGCATGCACACTTTCAGGGTAGATGGTCGGCCATTCGGTTTTGAGAAAGATAAAATTGCTCATAGATTGTACCCATAAAATTATGAATTATGAATTATGAATTATGAATTATAAATGGTGAATGGTGAATGGTGAATGGTAAATTAGGTTTTAGAGTTGGTCACATTCATCCATGATGCCGCTTGCACTAATTTGCCATTCATAATTCATAATTCCGCAACGCCTCCTCCAAGGTGTGTCTTTCTCCTTGGAGGTGTTGACGATTCGAGGGGCGTGCTGCTCAAGCCAAACCTCTTCTCGTGTTTCGCGCAATGTCTTATGGATTGCTTCGTTACTCATGGCCGCATAAGGGTCTCGAGTTTGAATGGTATTACATAATTGGGTCAACACAAGCTGATATTGTGCCGAATCTTGAGATTTTGTTTTGTTATCCTCAATCGCCTCATGCCAAACCCGATTTTTCTCTGCCTCTGGTAAAGCCTGAAATTGATTGAAGGTCAGGTCTCCAATAAATGGCGTATCTGATTCTTCCGACTCGCTCTTATCTTCCAGTAGCGGTTTAGGTTGTTGTAGTTTAAAGAGTAAAAGTTCTACAAAGCGCAGTACCTCGCTCAATAGCGAATCGGGCAAGGTGTCGATAAGACGGTGTAGTTGGGTACGATGATTCACGGTCATGGTCGTTCCTCCTGTAGGGAGATTACTTGTTACCCGACAGATTGGTTTAGGAAAAGCTAAAAACGGTAACACAGAGGAACACGGAGACACACAGAGGTTCACAGAGAAAAAATAAATCTCTTTTTTAAAAAACTCCGTGAATCTCTGTGTTCCTCTGTGAACCTCTGTGTTAATTAGTTCAGGCTAAAATTTTTTGCCGGGTAGTAAGGGGAGATTATATCGTTGTGGGGTTGAATGGCAAGTGTCAAGGCAGAATCCCGATAAGACTGCCTCCTCCAAGGTGTGTCTTTCTCCTTGGAGGTGTTGACGATTTGGGCGATGGTTGACTGGAGCATGCGAATACCCTAAAGGTTTTATAAACCTTTAGGGTCTGTTGTTCCCTACCACAACCGATACTGCTCCGACGATGACCGAGCCGACTCCTCCGACGACCCCACCGGAACCGACGAAGCCTCCGCCCCCGATAGCTCGCCCCGAAATGCCTGTTGTTGCAGGGCGTGGAAGAGGGTGTCGAGTTTATTGAAGGCTTGTTTATGAACCGTTTCTAACCTTCCAATCTCCTGAACACGAAGAGCAAATTCGTGCTGCTGGTCAAACGGAGGAACACAGACCTCAAAATTGCGTAATTGTCTCAAAAGTAAATTTTTTTGGGATGAGCCAGAAGATACCCGAGTTAAATTTACAACACACATGTTTAATGCGGCTCGTAAATATAAGGATGAAATTTTCTTTTTATCGGGTTTAACAATAGCAACACTTTTTTGGAACGTGGTACGTTCAACTAAGGGGCTTTGCATAATAACGGCTGTTCTACCAATTGTACCACTATTCGTAATTAATACGTCTCCCTCCTCTAGCCTTGTTCGTCTATGAACTTCAAGAAAATCATCATAATCTATTTGACGAGCATTACTATAATCAATTTGTCCACTTTTAATATCTTTAACACTCACAAAATAGTAACCTGAATTTTCTGATGGCTTACAATCTCCATGTTTTCCATCTGTAATATTTAGGGTAATTTCATTTAATGTTAGTTTTGAAATATTTTTTGGGTTCGTCACCGGATCCCCAAACATATCGAGAAACGTCGCTTGGAGCAGAGAATCCAGTTTGGCGATAGCCTGCCGTCGTTTAGCCCGCAGAGCATCCGCCTTATCGAGAATGGCGGCAATCCGTTTCTGCTCGGCTAATGGAGGAAGCGGGATTTCAACTTGATGAAGTTTTTTCTTGTTAAGAGTGTTGCCCATTACAGCGCTATCAACATACTGTAGTAAATCGACGAATTGAAGTGCCCAGTAAAGATATGGTTTAAAGACTAGTTTTTCGGATTTTATGTAAAGGGCTGCAATCGCCTCATTGGTATAAAGTGGTACACGAGTAAAGCCTAATTTGCCGATACTCAGCTTAAAACTAAGCAAGAGCGTGTCTTTAGGAACTAATTTGCATCGACACTCTTTCACTGCGGTATCAGTAATTGATTCTTTTGTAGTGGTTAGAAAGCGTCCCTGTTTCATGTCAGAAATTGAGAGCCAAGGATAACCTTCTCCCCAATATTTTGCTTCTTTTCGAGCAGGTGTTTTTCCAATTTGTATTTCGCAAAGCTGTCCTAATTTTTCGTATTGCCAATTCACACCAACATCCCCCGCAACTCCGCCATGCCCTGCTGAATCTCCGTCTCCAACTGCGCCAGTTCATCCAAAATCTGCAAGGGCGGGTCATACTGAATCTCCTCATAAACAATCTCCTTGTAACGATTGATACTGAGGTCATAATCGTTCTCGACAATCTCGGCCTGCGGCACTAAAAACGACTGCTCGGTGCGGGCGCGATTCTGCTCAGTGCTGTCCCGCTCCGACCAACGAGCGATAATATCAGCCATGTTATTCTGCTCATGCTTGTCGCCAAGGGGAGCGCGCTTGTCATCCAGCGAGAAACCGTCGGCCTGCATGTCGTAAAACCAGACATAATCAGTACCGCCGCTGTTGGTCTTAGTAAAAATCACAATCGCCGTCGAGACTCCGGCGTAGGGCTTGAACACCCCGCTCGGCATGGAGATAATCGCCTCCAATTTCTGCTTCTCAACCAGCGTCCGGCGCAGGGTTTTGTGCGCCCTGCTCGAGCCAAACAGCACCCCATCCGGCACAATCACCGCAGCTCGACCACCCGGTTTCAGCAGGCGTAAAAACAGGGCAATAAAAAGGAGTTCCGTTTTTTTGGTCTTGACCATATCCAGCAAATCCTTGGCCGTGGCATCATAATCGAGCGAGCCTTTAAACGGCGGATTCGCCAGAATCAGGCTGTACAACTCCTCATCACCGGCGTTATCCTCCGACAGGCTGTCTCGGTTTTTGATGATGGGCCGGTCACAGCCATGCAGCATCATGTTCATCGAAGCCACCCGCAACATGGTCGTGTCGAAGTCGTAACCGTGGAACATGGGGCCGCTATAACGGGCACGCAATGTCTCATCAGCAAAAATCTGAGGCCGATACTGGTCATACAACCGCTCGGCAGCGGCCACCAAAAAGCCCGCCGTACCACAGGCCGGGTCGCAAATCGTATCGGTTGGGGTCGGTTGCATCAGGTTGACCATCATCTTGATAATATGGCGGGGCGTGCGAAACTGCCCGTTCTGCCCGGCGGTGGAGAGTTTGCTCAACAAATACTCATACAGGTCGCCCTTGGTGTCTCGGTCGGTCATGGGGATACCGTCGATCATGTCAACCACGCGGGCCAGCAATCCGGCCTTTTCGGGAGGCAGGGTAAAACGAGCCTTCTCCATGTGGCTGGCAAACGCGCTGTCGTCGTTGCCCATGTTCCGCATAAAAGGGAAAAGCTCCTCCGTCATGGTCTGGTACTGCTGTTCGGGAGCTAGATTTTTGAAGCGGCTCCATCGGAAATGTTGCTGCTCAGGGGAAAAGATCGGGTCTTCAAGCGGCTGTTGGAGCCGGTTGGCCTTGGCTTCACGGATGGTATGAAGTTCATCCAACCGTTTGATAAAGAGCAGATAAGTCAACTGCTCAATCACTTCTAACGGGTTCGAGATGCCACCAGTCCAAAAGGCATCCCAAACTCGGTCAACTTGCGAGCGAATCTCGCCTGTTAGCATAATTTATATCGTTCTCCAGAAAAGTTTTAGTGTCGAAGCCACCCGACACCTCCAAGGAGAAAAACACACCTTGGAGGAGGAAGTCATCGGATGGCTGTATTATGACAAATTATTGGGGATTTAACAAACTTTGGCGGTAATGGTGCAAAGATAGTGATAAGGAGTGCAAAGCTTGCTTTGCAAACCAAATTATAAATTATAAATGGTAAATGGTGAATGGTGAATTATAAATGGTAAATGAGTCGCTATGAAGGTGTAAATATGGAGGTCACGCTTGTAGCGTGACAAAATGGAAAACTGAATAGACCTGGCTTTCGTAACGTTTTCAACTTCACACCAAATTTTTCCATCGAATGAACATTACTCCAACTCAACCCGATCATCCATCAACTGATCAAAAGAGACATCGAATAAACGGGTCAACTTGGTCAGCAAATGAACAGAAGGATTCATTTTTCTACCCGTTTCAAGCTCACCAATAAACCCATGAGCAATTCCCAAAGTCGAGGCTAACTCTCGTTGAGTCATGCCATGTTGTTTTCGTAACGTTTTCAACTTCACACCAAATTTTTCCACTACTCCAACTCCAAATCATCATCAACCAAGCTATCCAACGAGATGTTAAACAAACTGGCAATCCGCACCGCAAATTCTAGGGAAGGTCTTTTTTTACCCGTTTCAATATCACTAATCGGGGTATGGGTTGCATATCCGGTTTGACGGGCTAACTCTTTCAGGGTTATCTTATGTTGTTTGCGTAAGGTGCGTAACTTTTCACCGAAGCGATCAATCTGTTCATTCATAAATAAACCTGCAATTTGACAGGGGCATCAAGTTATGATAAAATGTCGCAAATCACGACATGTGGTTAGTTAATCAAAGACTTAGTACCCGACAGAAAATGTAGTCTGAACTAATTAGCACAGAGTTTCACAGAGGAACACAGAGTTTCACAGAGAAAAAGCGAGTTATTCTTTCCTCTGTGAAGCTCTGTGTCCCTCTGTGTCCTCTGTGTTACTGTTTTAACTTTCTCGAAACCAGTTTGTCGGGTAGCAAGAATCAAAGATGTAAATCCAAAATGGAGGCAAAGCACCATGAGTACAGATACACCCAAAAAATTATTACAAGAATGGCATGTCAAAACCCTGACCCAAAAACGGGCCATCGGGCAACTGCTCCAACACATCGTCAAACTGCATGACGAGCAAAAAATCGGGCAAACGCGCCGGAGTGAGATTCAACGGGCAGTTGAGGCCAACACCATCAACCTCAAAAACGAGGTTAAGACGTTGCAGGCACAAATTCAGCAGGTCAACACTCGGCTTGACCGATTGGAGGATCATCTCGGTCTACCGCGGCGCGGAAGACCCCCGAAGGACGCGGGTAAGCCTAAAAAATAGGCGCGAAGCTAGGCTTCGCGCCTCATACAAGATATAAAAGATAAAGCAGACACAGGAGAAAACCTGTGTCTCTTTTTTTATGATAAGCAGAATCGGGGAATTGGCAAATTGGGTATCCGTGAAAATCTGTGTGAATCGACAAACTTTTCTGACGCTAACGGAATCTTTGGCTGGAACACTAGGAATGAGCATTAATTAACATGTGCATTTGGCATCGGAGATTATGGTAGGGGCTAGGCAGGGCGGTCTAGACTTGGAATGTGCGACCATCTCCGCTCCGTCCCTGCCTCGCCCGTCATTCCGTGGATTCAGGGCGAGGCAAGGCGGATTGGAGTTCTGATTTCAAACCAACGCTACACCGCCTTGCCTAGCCCCTACGATTGCCAAACGCGCAACTTATTTAGGACTCATTCCTACAACGGATACTTCAAAACACAACGGATATATTTCGCCAATAACAGGATTTTTTGTTATTTACAGTGATTATATACGGGTGAAAACCAGCCGTTCCGTAGTTAAGTATCCGTTGTAGCTACACACGGCGATGAATCGCCGTGCTACAGAACAGCACCCGATAAATCGGGTTATCTCTGAGCGATTTAGCCCAATTTATTGGGCGCTGTTCTATAGCCCTGAAATTCATTTCGGGGCGGTCTTGTCAAATGCGAGGAGTAACAGTACAACAGATAGCACCACCAAAAATTGATGCCCAAACCGCTGGCGAATATTTACACGCGTCGTCACTGATTCGCCGAATCGCCCGGATCAGCAATACCTGGCGACCCATGAATGTTTGTACTGGCTCGCCAGCTTTTGGAATTGTTCGGATCACCGGTTAGGTCTACAAGCACCAACGAGTCTCCCCGTCCATCTGGACTAATAGGCCAACCATTTTCATCGTCATATCCCACAGTTGCCAATATTTTACCTGTTTTATCTGTTACAGTGATTTTTTCCCCTTTATTTGAAAGCTGTCCCTTATAAACCCCCGCTATCGGGATTTCCGGATATCTCTCTGCAAAAGCCGTGGGGTTGCGAACCAAAACCAGATAAGTATCGGGAGCTACAGGAGGTGTGCCGGATGGAAAGGTAAAGTTAATACCCTCAAACGAAGTTCCCGCTAAATTCAATTCGATATCGCCGATATTTTGCAACTCTACAAACTCATACTCATCGTCACCGGATGGATTGTACATGATTTCGGTTAGGCGTAGGTTGTCGTCACTCTCAACAATGTTAAAGGTCGTCTCATTTAAGGCACTCCAAATATTTGAGCTTTCAGTCCTAGTTCTAGTCCTAATTTGGGTTGTAGCAGTGAGTATAATCGACGAATCGTAAAGAATAGCATCGGAGGCAATGTTACCCGTCACAGACTGCCGTGGGTCAGTGCCGTTAGTGGTGTAGTAAATATCACCGCTTGGCGCGGTCATGCTCAGGGTGAAGCCAACGTCTATTCCTCCCCCATGCTGATTGAATTTGGGAGGATCAATCATTGGATAGTAACCCGCCTCGCGGGCCAGGGTAATTAGCTTGGCTACATTACCCTCCATTTGAGTCAGCACCCTGCTCTGGGCCTTATACCAATCATCTTGCGTGATGGGCGTGTCGTTTGAGCGAACATCCCCCCAACGAGCCGATTCGTCAACAATAGCCTGCTCGATGGTTTGGCTAAGGTGTTGCCAGCGAGCCTGAGCATTGGCATCGGTTAGTACGCCGTTATTAAAAAGATGTTTGTACATGCGGTCAGCAAATTCCATCTTAAAATCAGAATCTCGTATCAAAAGCTCAAAAACTGGCTTGACAACGTTCAATCGAGAACTTGATGTTTTACCCAAACCGATTTTTGCACCATTCTTCCAACTTCCTTGTCCATCCCAAACAAATAGTCTGAACTGTCCATCCGGATTTTGAATGGCTGCGTACCAATTATTTTCGGGCCAATCTTCGGTGCCGGCGTACCAATTGAGGATGATGTAATCGCTGAATTGAATGGTATCGATATAGGGCCTAATGGCAGTTAATGCTTTCTCAGCATATATTTCACGTCCTTTAAAGTTATCGTCGGCCCGACCAATAAAACCAATGTTGGTGAATAGGCGATTTAGGGCATCGGCTTGATCTCCTAAATCGCGCCGGAGTGGGCCGTCATGGTTGACAATAAGCCACTCATCTTTTGACCCACCAAAATATGATTCCATAAATGCCTCGTCGGGGCGCTCGATGACGTTGTACAGCCCCCAATATAATCCATTGATATAAAGATGAACAAATATGCCGTGAGAACTCACTCCAGACATCTCGATTTGGGATATGCGTAACCATTCATCTCGGGTATAAGTTGCCGTTTTCCTGACCGAGCCAGTACCGGCAAAACTTCTGTCTGCACCGGCTCTAAGTACCAAAGTATTAAACTTGTCAACCGATGAATTGAAAAATAGTGGATAATCAAGTTCAGATGCGCCATATTGATTTCGGAAGAATAGTCGAAATGAGTGTTTGAGTAAAAATTCTCGTCGCCCCACACCGCCATGAATTCTGATGCCCGCGTTAACTTGCAAACTCTGCTTGACATTGGTATTGGAATCGATAAATTCGATAGAGGCGGGACGCTCCCATGCTATGCCCCGATCCCGAGGATTTGAGTAGATATCACTAAAACTTTGCCTATCCATAGCAATTGACAGGGTCGGGATAGATTTGAGGCCATCTTTGAGCTTATCTTTGTAGCGTGGATGATTGACGATGTCAGGATCCATTTCATAATCTGCCATCACCGGAGAGCCTTGGACATAACTTTTGAAATTTTCGGAATGAATACCCCATGTGGGTGGAAAGCCGGGTGGATTGGCGGGTTGGGTCAAAACCTGATCTGGAAAAATGTAGGTGTGGGTAGTGGTAAATGATGGCAAAAAATTCGGCTTAGAGGCTATGGCACGAACTATTGTTGTATTTTCAATAGGGATGGGGTGGCTGTAAACATGCTCGGTTGACTCTGTGGGTTCGCTACCATCTGTGGTGTAATATATGGTGGCATCCGGTGCGGACGTTAGTTCAACCAAAAAGGGCGAATCGTAAAACCCACGCTCTACGCTAAACTCCACATTGGCAACAATACCCCACCATACCTGCAAACTGTTGTTAGGCTCACCGGGTGTTGGAGGCATAAAATAACCGTAGGCCACTGCTTCGTTGTAACGACCATAAGACATGTCTTCAAACTGTTTTGGAAATTTTGCCGAGGATACTCCAATCAACTTGATCAACTTATCGTCGAGGATGCTGTAAAGTCCTAAAAACTCACCCATTTTACTCAGTCGAAAGTTGGTGTGCAGTTCTGCGCCGAGTTCAGTCGATTTACGATCCTTGCCAGAAGCAAATATCACCAAATACTCATTGCTACCCAAAACAATATCAGGAAAAACCCATTTTTCCAATTGAGTAGAATTATCGGTTATTGACCAGTCAGATAGATTGACAGGCTGATTGCTACGGTTGTAAATTTCGATCCAATCGGAATAGTCTCCATCCTCATCGGTAATTCCCACACCGTTGGCTGCCATAAATTCATTGATAATAAGAGTACTTGAGTTTTTTTGAGCCGAAATAATAAAAATCTGTAAGACTGTGGCCAATAAACAGATCAAAAGACTCCAGAAGATTACTTTTTTAGTTTTGTTGATGTTCAGGAATTTTGACATGGTTTATTTTGGCGGTAGTGTTGCACAAGTAATGGTGGTGTTATTTTTATACCAAGTGGCGAACTGCATGGCCGAAGATGTTTCCTCTCTCAAATTTTTACGCCATTCAAGATGTTCCTCGTATGTTGTTTCACCGAGTGTTTTTGTTCTGCCGCCATTTTCGGGGATAAAAATCAAGCTTAATCGAGACCAATGGTGAGGTTGTACCGTTCCGCGGGGTTCTTCGGCTAATGTTCCCTTAACATGTCCCAAAAAACAGAGTGGCTCGCTTAAATGGTTATCCAGATAGGCCAAACACTCTCGAAATTCACATTTCCGATCCTTACCCGCAACTAACTTTAGGATGCCTTCTAAGCCGATGGTTTCTAAGGCAAAGTTAACATACGCCTTGGGAAATCCGTTCAATGCGTAGATGTAAAATCCCGCGTCTAACGCGACGACTGGCCTGTTGAGTTTGCGGTATGCCCAAGCGACCTTTACCGCGGCTATCTCCTGAACATCACTGGAGCGGGGTTCGGGAATCTCGTCGGCAAACTGTTCTATCGTAACATGGTACTTTTCTAACTCTCTCTGGAGAGTTTTTACCTTTCCTTGGTTGGTGGTGGCGTAATACAGTGTCATAGATTTATCGTAAATTGTTATAATTTTCCTGATGCTAACGGAATCTTTGGCGGGAACATTACAGCGGATACCTTGCTACCCGACAAACTGGTTTCGAGAAAGTTAAAACAGGAACACAGAGTTTCACAGAGACGCACAGAGGGAAAAATAATTCGCTTTTTCTCTGTGAAACTCTGTGTTCCTCTGTGAAACTCTGTGCTATAGATGTTCAGATAATGTTTTGGAGTTCGAGACCCTAAAGGTTTTAGGGTATGTCCGTCTGAGTAAAAAACTTTATCTGAAAGACTGTAATTAGTTTTGACTAACTTTTCTGTCGGGTACTAAGTTCAGGTAAACAGAAAAAGAGCCAATTTGCAACGAGGTATGATGTCCCCATTCTTGTAAATTGACTCTCCTTAAGGTCGTCTCCATACGCCGATTTAACTCCTCATCACTCAGCAAACCCCGTCGCCAAAATCAGCATATCGATATCTTTCAAGTTTTTCTGGACAAAGCTCAACTCCTTCATCCACAGGTAGTGTTGTTATCTTGACTGATGACGCATCGGAATCAATCCCGATGCTAAAAGCTAAAGCAGGCTGAAGCCAGCTATTTAGGCCGCTTTAGCGGTCTTGAGCTTTTAGCCTTGTGGCTTTAGCCCAAGGCTATCAGTCAACAAGTCAACACTACCCATCCACAGGTCCATGCCTTTTAGTTGCCAGAGCCGACGACGTTTCCCGTCATCGTTTAGTTCTGGGCGGACCACTACCGTTATTTCCATTTGAACCACTGCTATTGATATTTCCACCAAATAACGTTACAATATTATTCGTCATGATTCTTAAACCCTCCTGGGGTACATTAATAATCTATGGCAATTTGTCCCTCTCCTGAATAAAACAGAAGGGGGACAATCACCCTAACAGCCCGTAAAATGGGCTACAGTATTTTAGGAAGGGATGCTTCCCCAACGTTGTCCATCCTAACATGGTTAAGCAAGGTTGTCAAACTGGCGAATGGCGAATGAAACGGCGGCGTGAAAATGTGTATTGGGCTTAAAGCCGAAACTCTCGCAACTTTCAGTTGCTTTCAAACCTATGGACTTCCAGTCCATAGTCATTTAGTTATTGGCTGAGGATTCAAAAACCCTCCCCTTCCTTATTTGGAGAAATCTTATGGATAACCAAGCATCATCGATTACATTAGAGCAGTTTCAGCAAACGGTTCAGGCAATTGAGGGCGAAATTGGCAAGGTGATTGTGGGACAAGAGGAACTTGTTCGCAATGTCCTGATTGCCATTATCACCGGTGGGCATGTTTTGTTAGAAGGTGTGCCTGGATTGGGCAAAACTTTACTCATCCGCACCTTAAGCCAAGCCCTTGAGCTACAGTTCAACCGTGTCCAGTTTACGCCCGATTTGATGCCTGCCGACATCATCGGCACCGAATTATTACAGGTTGATGATAGCGGCAAGCGTCATTTTAAGTTTCGTCCGGGGCCGGTGTTTGTCAATCTGCTCTTGGCTGATGAGGTCAACCGAGCCACTCCCAAAACTCAATCGGCCATGTTGCAGGTCATGCAAGAAAAAATGATTACCGTAGCCGGACATACCTATACCCTCAAACCACCATTTTTTGTCCTTGCCACCCAAAACCCGCTGGAGATGGAAGGAACCTATCCGCTACCGGAGGCCCAGCTTGACAGGTTCATGTTCAAACTCGATGTCCGATTCCCGAATTTGACCGAGTTGGTCGAAATATTGGAACGGACGACCAGCGAGAATCAGCCCGAAGCGCAAACGGCCACCGATGGCGAAATGCTCATCAACATGGGGCAGTTGGCTCGACAGATTCCAGTTGCCAGCCATATCAAAAGCTACGTCGCCAAGATACTGTTAGCCACCCATCCCAGTCAACTCGACTCGCCCGACATGGTCAAACGCTATGTTCGATTTGGTGCGAGTCCCCGCGGCGCGCAGGCCATGATTTTAGGAGCAAAGGTGAACGCCCTGTTCAACAATCGCTATAATGTGGCCTTTAGCGATGTACAAGCAGTCATACATGCCGCCCTACGTCATCGGCTCATCCTCAATTTTGAGGGGGAGGCTGGGGGAATCAAGATTGATGATATTGTCACGTCCATCGCGGAGACTGTGAAACGTGAGTAGTTGTACGCAAGTTATTTAATACGTATTTTTGTACAAAATTACTAAAAATACGGATAATCAGTACTTGCTACCCGACAAACTGGTTTAGGAAAAGCTAAAACAGGAACACAGAGTTTCACAGAGACGCACAGAGGAACACAGAGGAAAGAATAATTCGCTTTTTCTCTGTGAAACTCTGTGTTCCTCTGTG
>JAUCGB010000191.1 GCA_030377895.1 Anaerolineales bacterium HSG24 | reverse complement strand
ACTCTGTGTCACTCTGTGCTTCTCTGTGAAACTCTGTGTTCCTGTTTTAGTCTTTCCTAAACCACTTTGTCGGGTAGCAAGATTAAAGTAATAACCCAAATTCTATTTATTTTATATACTTTTGCAAAATCGACACATCGTAATGATACGCCATAAGGCACTTAACTTGACATAATTGACTTGCCGATCACTTCATGGTAAGCTCTTTATAGCTACTCAATATTATGTCAAGTTAGAGAGGATGCAATGGAGCAAACACATAAAAAATCAAAATTAACCTATAAAACACTGTTTATCTACAGTTTGGTGGTGATGGCGTTATTGATTATATCCCTACCTGTCTTTGCCCACAAACGATTGACGATAATTTCGGCCCCAGCCGCGACACATGTTCAGTTGGGACAATCGCCGCAGTTGGCGCAAGGACTAGAGCAGGGCATGCAGGTTAATCGCCTTGAATCGGGGACGGATACATGGTATCTGTACCAGCATCCGGCTAATAGCACGACAGAGTATGTTTGGTTATCGCTCAATTTGCGGTATCAAACCAAGGGCGAGATTCAGACCGGCCAAGTCAATTTCGAACTCATTCCTCAACATCAGGTTGATGACACATCGTCCCATGCATCACTCCTGACCCAAGGGCAGGCCACCACCGTCAGCCTGCCCGACCAAGATTTGACCCAATTACTCTGGACGGGCCAGATGACGAACAACGAGCCATATTATATCCATGTCTTCAACAACTCTGGCCTCGATTTAGATTATACTCTTGAAGCAGAAGTTGAGCAACCAGCATTTTCGGGAGCGATTCCGGCCAGCTATAGTGACAGTTCGAGTCAGCATGACGCGGCCCTTCCACCACGCACCTCCCGCCAACTGAGTTGGAGTTTGATTGGTCAAGCGGTCGCGGGCATGTCGGCTACCGAGGCCGGGCAATGGATGCAGACTGCCCAGTCAATTGGCTGGATTTCGCCACAGGGCATGCCGATTAAGGCCGCTCCAACTGAGGCAGATCCGACATTGGTATGGGGCTTAGTTGGACAAGCCATCGCTGGATTAGAGGCTGAGGAGGCCAGCAACTGGTTGCAACAAGCCGACGCGTTGGGCTGGCTGGCCGTGCTTCCAAGCCTTCCCATGCATCCCATGCATCCCATGCTTCCCATGCCTCCCAATCATGCGTCGGCCTTGAGTACGCAGTCATCGCCAACCGATCTGATTCCCGAAACGGAGACAACGATTTTACCAGATTCGCATCCTCAAGTCAAAGATTACACCCCCATCAACATCTACCCCAATAATCCACTACCATTTAACATCGAACAAGTTAATAGTGGACGTTTAGCCCCTTATGGCGTACATTGGTACAGTTTAACCTTACACAAGGTCAACAATCAAGAATGGATTGAAAATTTTGCCATGACCATGTTCACGACACCCAGTGATGGATTTATTGATAGTCGGGTTAATTTCGAGATTTTTCCAGCTAATCAATACCATATATGGGCAAGAGGTGAGACCAACTACATGGAGCATTTTGGCTTGGGTATGTGGTTATCGCGTGACGAGGATCGGCACACCGGCGAGCGACTATGGTCTGGTTCGTTGGTCGATGGAGATCGGTATTTTGTTAAGGTTAAGAACAGTTCCCCCGAACTAATTGACTATTACCTCTTCGCCGGAGACATCAACAATGCCGAACTCGGCAATCCTACCCTGCACCAGCTAGATGGTGGGCAAATTACCGCCCCTTATGCCTTAGACCCAGCGACTCGTCCCCGTAAAACACAATAATAGCCCATATTTTGCGACAACCTGAACTAGTTAACACAGAAATTCAGCATGGCATATACCAAATAGGCTTAATTTGACAGCCCCAACAGCATGTTCGGACGTTGGGTAGTGGTGCAGATATAGTGATCCGGAGTGCAAAGCTTGCTTTGCATGCAAGGCACTCCGGATTCTGCCATCACTACTTGGGCAGGACTACCGATGGAACTAAATATTCAGTAGTAACGTTAATAGAGTGCTGACCCGTGAAGTGATGAAAATCTTTACTCCACGATTGTATCCCTACCAA
>JAUCGB010000051.1 GCA_030377895.1 Anaerolineales bacterium HSG24 | reverse complement strand
GTAGCTTGGATTGCTAACCGTATTTCCATAGTTGTTAATGAAGATAATGAGGAGGGGCAAACCATTACTAAACGGCGCAAACAACCATGAATTTTAATGGTAACTGGCCGAAACGAAGACCATAGCCTACAACTCGATAGCACCACCAGCTCTAGCACATCAACATCTAGATGTTTCAAGGCATAGCCTGTGTCACTCAAGCGGCTCATCGGAATACCTAATATCCCCAAACATTTCAAGTCTCCCAATTCTATGGTCGCATCCAACATCATTATCCAGTCTTCATTGTACTTTGGTTGTTGTTTGAGTTCATATAATCCCACTCGCAACACCCAAGACCGGATACTAGAATCAACGATACAACCGCCGTGGGCCGTTATCCGGCCGGGGCCTCTCCTTATGGAGCGCGTGATATGGCTGGTAATGTTAACGAATGGGTTGAGGATTGTTACGATAGTTCCTATTATGGCAGTTCTCCCAGTAGTAACCCAGTTAATACCTCGTGTAGTAATTCTCGCGTTACACGTGGCGGCGGCTACTCTGGTGAAGGGTACGGGCGGGCGGCAGACCGTACCTCGAGTTCGTATCCTACTAACATGTTTCGTAGCAGCGATGGTTTTCGTTGCGCCCTCTCACCTTAATGTTTCTGTTATCCTGTAGTTCTGTTGATTCGGTGAATTAAACGGATTAAATCAGCTAAATTCATCACATACGCGTTCTGGATTAGCGGTCATATCTTACGATGGTGTTTACTCAGGTTGCCGAATATGGGGTTCAGCCAGTATTAATCAAAAACTGGTCAGGTCTCAAAATCGGGATTCCCCGAAAAGGATATAGCACTAATAAATCCTTTTCACCACTGATGAGACAGGATAGACTCCAAAATTTCAGGGGTCAGCCCATTGGCTTCAGCCTGATTACTGATGTCATCCATCAAGTCCAGTAATGACGGTGCAGATAACTCTCGCAGGGTTTCCTGGTCTTGCATTGCAATGGCTTGGATAATCTGAGAACCATAAGATGGCTTTTTGAAGTACAGATATTCGATTTGGTTGATTTGTTGTTCGGTCATTTGTTTCAAGCTCATGGTTCAGAACGCGGATTCGGTGAATTAAACGGATTAAATCAGCTAACTTCACCGCATTCACGTTCTTATGATTGACTTGCTACCCGACAAGAAAGTTAAAACCGTAACACAGAGATGCACAGAGGAACACAGAGGAAAAAATAAAATGCTTTTCTCTGTGTTCCTCCGTGTTCCTCTGTGCATCTCTGTGTTAATTAGTTAATTAGTTTTGGCTAACTTTTCTGTCGGGTAGTGATAGCAGAATTCGGAGTGGCTTGCCTTGCAGGCAAAGCGAGCTTTGCACTCCGGATCACTACATTACCAAATAAAATATACCTTTTTGTTTCTCGAAAATAGTCTAATATCTAATCTAACGTCACTATGCCGATAATGGCCGCGCTCCCATCGTTCGTGGTTGAGCCGGATACCCCCTCGCTCGGATAGGGTGGTTCGGCGTTGTAGATAACCAGTTCTAGCTGATAGAGTCCCGGCGTGGTCTCTGCCGGAATCGACAATAGGTAGACATTGATGGCCTGATTCAGAGCGGAGTCAGCGATGGGCCAGGCCGATGTGCGGAAATGGCGGTCGTTGAGCAAATCTTTGTCAAGTTGGCTGATAATATGCCCGTCCTCGCCGCGCAAGCGGAGTGAGGCTCGATAGTTGACGGGGGTAGGTTGTAATAGTTGATAATGAAGTGTTGCCCATACAGCACCATGAGCGGCTAGTTGAGTTAGCATAGCCCTATTTTTGCCCATATCCGCTCCGATAAGTTGTAATACTTCGCCAAACTGAGTCTCCTGCGGGACGAGTTGGTTGGGTAAGCTAAACGGCCCATCAGGCAGACTGAACCATTGCCCCCGATAACCGCGAAACTCTTGCTGACCGAGCGGCTCTCCATGCTTGCGGGCCAAAAACTCAATCACCCCACGCGGGTCGGTATCGCTCCCGTACCATGTCAGCCAGAACATGCGCTGTTTGCCGTTGGCTTCGTTGCTTAGAGTCTCGGCGGCGGTATGAACATCCACAAACAGGTAGCGGGTTGGAGCGGGGATGTTATATCGGTCAACATAATAATGGAACGGATGCGGCACATCAACAAAAACCAGATCGTTCGGAGTCGTTTCTTGAGCCAACCACTGAGCCACTCCCGCCGAATTATCTTTGAAGTAATTCTGATTGGTGTAATATTGGTTTAGGCTGACCAACAAAATCAGGCTGATGAGGAACGCGGCCCCTACTTTCAGCCAATCTAGGCCGGACAAATCACTCCACAGTTGTAGGATAGGTTTTAACCTGTCAGTATGTGGGCAGACTAAAGCCCGCCCTACTTTATCTGCGGGAAGATTTCCGTTATCAAGCAGTATGCCGCCTAAGCCATTCCCCAAAATCAGAAATATGGCTGGAGTAATTAGCATGAGGTAACGCGGTTCAAAGGAGGGACGGCTCTGCAATATCAGAAAATAAGCGATTAGAGGAATAAATAGCCAACCCAAACAGTAGAGGGCGGCCCATCGGTGATGTAGTAAAAATATGCCCGCGGCCAAAGCAAATATCAGCCCCAAAACTTGGCTACTCCATTGAGCCATCATAAGGTCGAGGTTTAGGCCGACGGTGTAGGCTTGCCAGCTATGGAGCAGAAAATGGTTCAGGGAGGGGGGCAACAGGTTGGGGTTCGCATAGTCAGTCACTTGGCGGGTGGCGATGCTGAGTTGGGGCAGAAAGAGCATGACGATGCTGAGTTGGGAGGTCAGCCACAAAACGCCTTCCTGCTGATGTTCAGATACCCTTAAGGTTTTTGAAACCTTTAGGGTCAGCCACATCAACCAGACCAGATTTTGAAATAGCAGTACAAAGATGGTGAAGTAGTGGGTGTATAAACTGGCGGTGGTGACGAGAATATATCCCCAAAAAAGAGGTGTTTTTAAGACGCTAAAGGTTTCGTAAGCCTTTAGAAGCGGGTGGGTGAGCAGTCGCCATTGGAGGAAGGAACTAGCTAAGGCCAGACAAGTCAGCAGGGCGTAACTCCGTACTTCTTGGGCGTAGGCAATATATAGGGGCGAGATGGCGGCTAAGAAGGTGGTCAGGTTGGCGACGAGGGGTGACCTCGGCCTGATTTTTCGGGCAAATTGCCACAATAAGACTACCGTCAGCAGGCTAAATAGTACCGATAGATAGCGTAGGGCAAATTCTGTATTGCCCACCAAGGCCATCCAACCATGTAGCAGAGCAAAATAGAGTGGTGGATGGACATCCATAGCCGGTAAAGTGGCAATCTCAGTGAGGGGATGGTTCGCCACAAAAATCGAGTGCCCCTCGTCCCACCAAATGCTTTGAGCCTCGAGTCGGTACAGCCGTAGGGCAAAGGCGAGCCAGATAATCAGAATTGGTAACAGATACTTAGTCGTTGTTCTGACCTTTACTACTTGATGAGTCATCATCGTCATCATCAGACAGTTGTTCAATCAAGAACTGCTCAAACAAAGCTACCGATTCAACGGTAACGGATTTTTTGAGCAAAGTTTTGAGCATGACCAACTCATCAATTTGTTTAATGGTCTTGACCAACTGTTTTGGCAACTCGCCAAGGCGAATCATCAATACTTCAATCACATCTTCTCTGGCTATTTGCAATACCTTTTGTTCACTTTGCAATATTTTTTGTTCGCTTTGCTGAATTCCTTGCTGAATCCCTTTCTCTATTCCATGACGTACAGCACTAATTACGTAAGGCATTTCTTGTTTCTCCTCAAATTGTTCCAATTCTTGATTAAATTGCGATTCCAATCCTTCTGGTAACGTCATTAACCAATTAATATAATTATACAACGATCTCACCTGTTTTTGACTATATCCCCGTTCATACAGCATCCGGGTCAACCGCCATCTCAGGTCATATCTTGTTTGATATTGATGTTTGGTTGCTTGTGTATGTCGATGAGCCAGCACCACGACTGCAAACAGATTGTCGCTTTGTTCCAACTCACTGATATTATAACCCATCAGTTTGATAGAAGAAAACTTAAATTTAAGTTCAGTTCCCCACAGTTTTCGCGTGTATTTTTTCGGTTGCCATTTTTTACTCTTATCACCATAAATAACCACGGTAGCTACAGGTTTGCCGTATCGCTCAAACAGTCGACTGTTGTAGAAATACATTCGTTTGGCAAAATCAGTTTCATGTTGACTCTGAACATCAATATGAAGCATTACCAACGTTTTTTCACCCGATTTTCGATGGACTTGTATCAACTTATCCACATGTTGCTTAGAGACTGCGGATTGCCGGACTAACTTTTCTAACTCCTTGTCCAAAAACTCATACTCTTTCCCCCAGTCAATATCGGCATAGATTTTTGGGAAAAAGAAGGCGATACACTCTTCAAAATATTCTTCAATCGCTTTTTTCCAAGGGCTATCATACTGGTCTTTTGGCTCTTTTTTCTTTGATTTAGTTACTTCCTCGTGCTCCAATATAGAACTCCTTGTCGTGAAAAAGCGAATTATTTTTTCCTCTGCATCTTTGTGTATCTCTGTGAATCTGTTTTAGTCTTCCCTAAACCACTTTGTCGGGTAGCAAGTGCAAAGCCAATGTTTGCAGGCAAAGCGAGCTTTGCACTCCTTATCACTACCTTTGCACCACTATATGCCCAAAAGTGTCTCAAAAAATTGTGGATTGGTGATGACTGCACCGACCACACAGAGCAAAAAGCAGATTCCGAGCAGGAATATGGCCCCAAAACTATATAGCAGATACTGGATGGTTTTGTCGGTTTGTTGGGGCGGGGGCGGAGGTGGTGAGTAGGCGGTTGGTTGAGGTTGAACTGGCGGTGGTTGGACAGCTCCACCACTGGGGGGATATTGAGGGAGATTATCAGCGCCTTGAGTATTGGCAATTTGGAAAACTAGGGTTGTTTGTCCAATACCGATACTGTCGCCGGGTCTGAGAACTTGGGGAGCGGTAATCTGGATTCCATTGACAAAGGTGCCGTTGGTACTACCTAAATCCTCAAGCACAAATTGCCCCCCTTGCCAACCTACTCGAGCATGCCGCCGAGAGGCTTCAGGGTCTTGCAGAGTAATATTAATCCCTTCCTCACGCCCAAGCATGGTATGGCTATTGGTTAGGGGAAAGCTCATGCCGACTTGGGTTCCCTGTCTGACGACAAGAACCGCTTTGGTTCGCATGGGTTGCCCCATCATGGTTGCTTCTTGATCTTCATTCATGGTGATAAAACTCCTTATTTATGCCAAGTTAGCCACTCGACATCAAGCGCGCCGGTATTGTATTCGGGAAAACGTAGTTTACCCATGCGACCTTCATTCGTAAAATAACATATAACTCGTCCGCCGATTAGGGTATTGTTCGGGTCTGGGGCGAAGGTGCTGGCATCAACAAAGGTAAATAGATCGTAATTACCATGCTCACAATCTCGTTTATCAACATCATCGAGCGAGTTAAAGTCACCAATCACGGCCATTTCCGAACTATTGTATATCTTAAAATGCCGAGTTTCACCGTCGATAGACCACTCAAAATCGCCATCATTTTCATCATCCGCATCCGCATCACCATCGTCAAAATCAGCCACTCGATTACGCCGAATCGTCATGCTTCCAGATGATTTAACCTCATTATTTATCACTGTAATCGTAATATCCCGAAACTCTTCGTGGTCATCAGGTTTGATCACTCGTAAACGATAAGTGGTGGTGACATCTGGACAATTCTCAACGTCACCGCTACCGGCGACACCCGTATCTTGCAGATATATCTCCCTAACGCCTGTCACATTCCAGCGAATTCTGACACAAGTGCCAATGTTCACCTCGCGGGGGAAGATGTCAAAGTCGATGACAGTCGCTTCTATGGTTGAGGTCGGTGTAACTGTCGGTACTGGTGTCTCGGTGGGTGGAATCGGCGTGTTGGTTGGAACCTCGGTGGCTGGCACAATCGTCGGGGTTGGCGTATCAGTATCAGCAGGAATGAGAGTTGGGGTTGGCGTATCAGTAGCAATAGGAGTTGGGGTCGGTGGTGCGAGAATGATAGGCACGTTTTGAGTGTTAGAGGCTTCGGTCAGTTCGGCCAAAACCCAGCCCACTCCATTTGAGGCGGGAGCAAATCTGATTTGCCACCATTGCCGAGTTTCATTTTGGCCTACGATTTCAGCCGTGGCTTGGCTCGGTAGTAATCCCAACAGGTTATAGTTAAAGTCCGGGCCAGATTGAACTTTTGCATCAACCAAAGCCACCAACGATGGGACGCTTGGTGGTGGTGGGGTTGATGTTTCGGGGATGAGGGTGAAGGTTGGCTCCGGGGCGGCTGTGCTAGTTTCAGTTGGAGAGGCAGCAGGATCAACCACATTGACCGTCACTGCGGTGGGAATACTGACCGCGCCTTGGCTGTTATAGGCCCGTACCTCTAAAACATGGTTGCCCAAAGCATTTGGAAGCCATTGAAAGGAGGTGGTCAGAGTTGATTGTCCCTGCGGTGAGGGACTGGTTTCCTCGTTGATTTTCCGACCAGCTAACCATAGTTCAATTCGCACCACGCCATTTGGATCGGAGGCGGTGGTTTGGATGGCAACCGGATTATTCACCTCAACCTGACTATTATTCACTGGCATGGTGATGATGGTTGTCGGTTGAGTGGGGGTACTGCTCGAATAGCCTTGGCTCAAAATATAGAGCGTGACTGTCCCAATCAACAACACCACGACCACCAAGGCCAAACCGATTCCGGCTAATAAGAGGCTGGTGGTTGGCATGCCTGATGACTTTTGCTTTCGAGGCTTTTTACGTCGATGGGGGTGTGATGGTGGCTTGCTTGGTGGGGACGGATCCATCGGCGGCAGAGTCCCAGCCACGGGCGGGATGTAGGTCTCGCCGGGCGAGGCTTGAGACCGAGCTATGGTTGGCGGGGCGGCAAACCCTTTGACACCAAATATCGACGAGCCGATACTGATAATATCTGATGATTCTAATGTGTGCTGGCCTTCGATGCGATTGCCATTGACTAGGGTGCCATTCGTGCTACCCAAATCTTCAATGATGACTTTGTTACCTCGCCGAATCAAACGGGCATGGTTACGTGACACCTGCTCGTCATCCAATGAGATGTCGCTCTCCTCATCGCGGCCAAAGGTGAGGATATTTCCGGTTAGCGGAAATCCTTTGCCTGCCAACGGCCCGGCATGGACAACGAGTTGTAACTGTATTGCTCCTTGGCTTTCTTCTGAAGCGTTGGATTCACTATCTGATGGTGGTTGATTCATGGCTCTCTCTTCCCTGAATTTGATTTATGAACTATGGCAGGCATCTTGCCTGCGGCAGGCTGGGAAGCCTGCGCTCCTAGTTCCTTAACTTACAATTTTGTATACTCTTTTGCTTTGCAAAACCTTCAACGGTTTGCCTTGTTGAAAAACGGGTAGTGCTGACCTATTGACTGATAAGCCTCCCATGTCATTCCGATGTGTAGCGTAGCGAAACGAGGAATCTCCCGTCCTATAAGCTCTTGGGGGACTCTTCTCTCCACTTCGTTACACTCAGCGTGACATGGTCATCAGTCAAGGCATGGTTCATTATCCGTTGAGTTTGCTTTACAAATAAAACCATTGTAGGTGACGCTTGTAGCGTCACTAGTTTGCTTAATAAACGCCGTAATACCTCAAGCAATACAGGCGAACGATTATTGTCACGCTACAAGCGTGACCTACATCGTCAAGAAATTTGTAAAGATGATTTGGTCTATTTTGAACCATGCTTCAGTCAACGTGGCAACACTACCTTGAATTTAAGCTTTAACCCGATTATAATGACCTTAAAAGTCTTCGTTTGGGCCGGGTAGTTCTGCACAAGTAGTGATGGGGAAATCTGGAGTGCAAGGCTTGCCTTGCATGCAAAGCAAGCTTTGCACTCCGGATCGCTACCTTTGGCCGAAACAAAAACCATTGGAGGTAGTTATGAGTAAGCATCAAACTATTTTAATCGCAGTTCTTGCTAGTTGGCTTCCGATTCTGGTCGTCGGAACGCTGTTATTACTGTTTAGTTGGACAGTTAGCGCGTCACCAAACACACAACCGCTTCAACAAACCGCCCCGACCACCGATTATCTAACGGTGTCCGGTTTGGTTTTTATGCCAGTTAATCCGGCGGCAAATTATATCAAAGATATTGAGCGACAGTTGTTACAGATTGAAAGCGAAAACCGAGTTTTTGCCAACAATAACAATGTTTTTGTAGCTCAACTAACCTTGCCTCAACATGGTCAGCTAATGGGCTTGACCTTGTTTGGGCAAGATTTCGACGGTCGAGGTGCGATTCTGGTGCGTCTAAAACGGTGTGACATCACCCAAGTGCGATGTAAGATCATTGCCAAATCGACCAGTATTTTGGCCTATAGGGTGGGTAGCTTTGAGATAACCCAACTCAGCCCGATTAACGAGCCGATTGATAACTATCGTTACAGCTATCTGCTAGAAGCAGAGTTGACTGCGTTGGCTGATAGTGGTTTGCGGGCAGTTCGATTGGAAATTGCCTCCAACCGACCGACTATCACCCCAACTCCGCCACATGTTGTACGTTGGTCGTTGTCCGGCTCGATTAATCGGCTCATTTTACCCAACACTGGCCTGACTCAAGTTCGAGTCTGCACCGACGAGTTAAGCCATTTGGATAATCCGAGCCATTACCCGATTTTGGTGGTTGATGGGTTAGCGACAGCCCTCTTCTCAAGTGAATGTGTGACCACTTGGGGGCGTAACATCCAAGTTCGGCGTGAACTCAACGCTGGCTCATCTTCTGGGACATACGAGTTTTTGCAGTAAGTTTGCGAATATGCGAATGGGCGAGTTTGCGAATGGTGAATATTCGCCCATTCGCCTGATTTTAGCGATGTTTGTCAGTCTGACAAATTAGCCTGACCCTGCTTGATGAATCGTGGCGGATTAATTCAATTCCGAGATCCCGAGACAGAATGCACATGTTAATTAACTTAGTACCCGACAGAAAATTTAATCTGAACTAATTAACACAGAGTTTCACAGAGGAACACGGAGATTCACAGAGAAAAAACGATTTATTTTTCTTTTGTATTACTCTGTGTCACTCTGTGCTTCTCTGTGAAACTCTGTGTTCCTGTTTTAGTCTTCCCTAATCCACTTTGTCGGGTAGCAAGGTTAATTAATGCTCATTTTCTTATTTAACCGCCACCAGCCGATTCTCCGTTTCCCAAGCAATCATGCCCCCTTTTAGCACCTGAATATTCGTGTAGCCATAATAAATTAACAGTTGAGCCGCTCGTCTACTGCGTCGATCACTGCGTCCCACAGTGACGATGGCTCGGTCAGATGGTAGCTCTGGTATGGAGGTTAAGAGATGGGGTAACGGTAACAGATGTGCATCAGGAATATGCCCTCTGCTGAACTCGCGCGGCTCTCGGATGTCTAAAATATAGGGCTGCGGCTCGTCATGTAACGAGTGCCATAACTCCTTTGGGGTGATGGTGTTGATATGCCCGTTAGATTGTTCGATATGAAGAGAAATATCAACATGGTAGTCAGGTTTAGGTAAATTCTGACACTCTTTGAAGGCTCGGATCGGACACTCATACACGCAGATGGTCGGGTCAAGCACCCGATAATATAGGTGTTTGATGGCCGCATCTTGGATTAAAAAGTTATCGGTTCCAATATAGTCGTAACTCTCAGTCGCTTTTAAGACCTTCATCACCGAATCGCGTATCCCGACAATGAACACATCGCCTCCCCGCTCACGATAACTGTGGACAATCACCTCCAACATGTGAACTCCACTAAAATCACACTGATTAACGCTATGAAGCCGTAGCAATAAATAGCGTTGTTCGGGATATTTGCCCAGATGGTCTAATAGCACCTCTTCCACATGGTGGGCCGCGCCAAAATACATGTCGCCTAACACTTCAATAATGCCGAGTTGGGAGCATGATTGCTTGTTTGGTTGGGGCGTAAAATGCTTAAACTCGTTATCGGGCAGAACTTCGTAAACCTGCGGAGAACTGGTTTTTATGATGTATCCGGCAAAAGAGAGCAGAATCCCCATCAAGACCGCGAATTCAATATGGAGGAAGAGCGTCCCCAAAAAGGTGACAACCATGATGGTGGCATCTCGCCATGTGCCGCGCCAAACTCGTTTAATCTCCTCCTGATCAACCATCCCGTAAGCGGTGACAATCAGCACTCCGGCTAAGGCGGCCCGAGGTAAATAGGCCGCCAAGGGAGCTAGGGTAAAGAGAGCTATCACCACAAAGGCACTCGAAAATATAGCCGATAGGGGGGTCTTTGCCCCTGATTTATAGTTGACGGCTGAACGAGAAAATGATCCGGCGCATGGGTATCCAGAGAAAAAGCCGGAGCAGATATTGGCTAACCCTTGCCCCACAAACTCTTGGTTACTGTCGAGACGTTGGCCGGTTTGAGTCGAAATCGACTTGGAGATAGCCGCCGTCTCAACCAAGCCAATCGCCCCGACGGCTAAAGCCCCCGTTGAAAGTTCAGCAATCAATTGTAGGTCGAAAATCGGTATATCAGTCAGTGGGGGCAGACTACTAGGCAGTTGTCCAATGACCGCCACGCCGTGGAGGTCAAGCCCCAAGATATAGACCACGAGGGAGGCGACGACCATGCTAATCAAAGTGCCCGGCAGTTCGGCGTTGATTTTGCGAATGGCGACAATCAAAATAATCGTTGCTATGCCCAACACCACCGTAGCAAAATGGGCTTCGGGCAGATGCACGAAAATCCCCTCAATCGTTTCAAGTAGGTTGTGATTGGGAAAATTGAGCTTAAATAGGGGAAGTAGCTGTTTTATGGCAATCAACACCCCCGCGCCGGTGGCAAAGCCCACAATCACTGAATGGGAAACGAAGTTAACCAGCACCCCCAAACGAGCTAATCCCATTATCAGTTGAAATAGTCCGACCATGACCGCTAACAGCCCCGCAGCCAAGATAAATTCAGGCGTACCGGGCGAGGCTGAAACCAACAAGGTTGACAAAACCAGCAACGAAATGGCGTTGGTCGGCCCAGTATGAATCTGGTTAGAACAGCCCCACAACGCTCCTATAATCGCTCCGACGATGGCCGTGTATAGCCCCATTTGGGGCGGTAACTCCGCAATCAAAGCAAAGGCGATGGCTTGCGGCAATAGGATAACCGCTACGGTAATTCCAGCAATCAGATCCGCACGCAAATTTACGCGGTCATAATCGCGTAATAATCGCACTGGACGTAATAAATAAAATGGTATATGTTTTGGTAACATAGCGTACTGCTTAATCCCCACCATAAATCTATCTCCTTGTAGATTATTTGGTAGTGATGCAGAAGTAGTGATATAGGTCACTACTTCTGCATCACTACCCACTATCGAACCGGATTATACTTGAGTACTATCTTATCATAAGATGCACAGTTTGTATAGAAAGCCTAGTTCCCATCGCCATTTTAAGTGCATGTTTTTGCCTAAACCACACAGGTTGATTACACTGCTTTGTATTATCCGACTCAGTACCCGACAGAAAAGTTAGCCAAAACTAATTAGCACAGAGTTTCACAGAGTTTCACAGAGAAAAAGCGAATTATTTTTCCCTCTGTGCCCCTCTGTGCGTCTCTGTGAAACTCTGTGTTCCTGTTTTAGCCTTCCTTAAACCACTTTGTCGGGTAGCAAGGATAATTTGAACATTCAATCGTTACAATGAGGTGAATTTATGATATTCAAAACAATTATTGAACCATTTCGTATTAAAACGGTCGAACCAATCCGCCACACAAATCGTGCCGAACGGGAAGAGGCGATACGTAAGGCCGGATATAACCTGTTTCTGCTCAAGGCTGAGGATGTCCTCATCGACTTGCTGACCGATTCTGGCACAGGAGCGATGTCTGCCAAACAATGGTCGGGCATGATGCAGGGAGATGAATCTTACGCCGGAGCGCGCTCCTTCTATCGGTTTGAATCGGCGGTGCGAAATATTACTGGCTTTAAGCATATTATACCCACCCACCAAGGACGAGCGGCAGAGCGGATTCTATTCGGTAACGCCCTCAAGCCCGGTCAGATTGTACCAAATAACACCCATTTTGATACCACGCGGGCCAATGTGGAATATCGTCAGGCTCAGGCCCTCGACCTTCGCACCGCAGAGGGCAAACAACCCCATGTTATTCATCCCTTCAAAGGGAACATCAACTTGGATGAGTTGGAGCAAATGCTCGAACAAAATCTGGGCAACGTTCCCATGGTGATGATTACCGTGACCAACAACTCTGGCGGTGGACAGCCTGTCAGCATGGAGAATATTCGATCCGCCCATGCGTTGTGTCGCCAGTATGACATTCCTCTATTTTTGGATGCCTGCCGATTTGCCGAAAATGCATGGTTTATTAAGATGCGCGAAAAGGGATACGCCGACAAAACGCCGTTAGAGATTGCCCAAGAGATGTTCAGTTATGCCGATGGGGCGACCATGAGTGCCAAAAAAGATGGCATGGCTAATATTGGCGGTTTTTTGGCCTTAAATGATGATGATTTAGCCAGTCGATGTAAAAACATGCTAATTTTGAGTGAGGGGTTTCCAACCTATGGCGGGTTGGCCGGATATGATTTAGAGGCGATTGCTGTCGGTCTGGAAGAGGTGGTCAACGAGGATTATCTACGTTACCGGATTCGCACGGTGGAGTATTTGGGCGAGCGATTGACCCAAGCCGGAATCCCGATTGTACGACCGCCGGGCGGTCATGCCATCTATATTGATGCCTTGAGCATGTTGCCCCACATCCCCCAAAGCGAGTATCCTGCTTGGGCCTTGTCGTTGGCCCTCTACCTTGTGGGCGGTGTGCGCTCGGTAGAGATTGGCTCAATGATGTTTGGTCAACAACCGGACGGTACCGAAAAACCAGCCGAGATGGAACTTGTGCGTCTCGCCTTCCCTCGTCGAGTGTACACCCAAAGCCATATTGATTATCTGGCCGAGGTTTTGTTACATCTAAACGAGATTAAGGAGACTATTCGCGGAGTGCGACTGGTCGAATCGCCGCCGGTGCTACGCCACTTCACCGCTCGACTAGAACCGGCTCATGGACAGTTAATTGACTCGTGAGGCGTGAGATTCAGGCAAATAAAAACGGGTCAACCATCATGGTGACCCGTTTTGTCGTTAAAAAATATCACGTTTTCACGTAACATGTTCCACGTCTACGCCCCAATCGACGGTAATCCGGCTAAGGCCATAGCAATTTCTTCTTCGGGATATTCATAATCTTGCAATTTGTCGGCATGATAGTCCATATAAGCCTGCAAGTCGAAATGCCCATGCCCACTCAGATTGAAGAGAATCGATTTACTTTCACCAGTTTCTTTACAATGGAGGGCCTCCTGAATGGCTCCGGCTATGGCATGATTTGCCTCAGGCGCGGGCAAAATCCCTTCTGTACGAGCGAACTGCACACCCGCGGCAAAGGTGTTAAGTTGATGGATCGCCTTCGCTTCAATCAAACCGAGATGGGCGATATGGCTGACCATAGGAGCCATACCATGATAGCGCAACCCACCAGCATGGATACCGAGCGGCACAAAGGTGCTACCGAGCGTGTACATCTTGACCAAGGGGGTCAGATGCTTGGTATCACCAAAATCGTAGGTAAAATGACCTTTCGTTAAAGTAGGGCATGCGGCAGGCTCTATGGCGATGACTCGCACATCTTGTTCACCTCGCAATTTACGTCCAATAAAGGGGAAAGCAATTCCGGCAAAGTTGGAGCCACCGCCAGCACAACCGATAATCACATCAGGATAATCGTCGGCCTGTTGCATCTGCTCAATCGTCTCTAGCCCAATCACCGTTTGATGAAGAAGCACATGATTCAGTACACTGCCCAAGGCATATTTGGCCTCGGGGTCTTGGGCCGCCATCTCCACCGCCTCCGAGATGGCAATGCCAAGTGAACCGAGGGAGTCAGGGTTCTCAGCCAGAATCGCTCGCCCGGCGTGGGTTTCATTGCTGGGGCTAGGAGTGACTTTTGCTCCATAAGTCTGCATCAAGCCATGCCGATAAGGCTTTTGCTGAAAGCTGACCTTGACCATAAACACTTTGCACTCTAGGCCAAAATAGGCGCAGGCAAAGGACAAGGCCGACCCCCATTGACCAGCTCCGGTTTCGGTGGTCAGGCGTTTGGTGCCTTCTTGTTTGTTGTAGTAGGCTTGCGGAATGGCTGTATTCGGTTTGTGAGAGCCAGCGGGACTGCTTCCTTCATATTTATAGTAGATACGGGCCGGAGTTCCCAACTCTTTTTCCAAACGATGGGCGCGGAAAAGGGGCGTGGGTCGCCATTGGCGGTAGGCATCAATCACATCGGCGGGGATTTCGATATTGCGCTCTTGGCTGACCTCTTGCATAATCAAGGGCATAGGGAAGAGAGGGGCTAAATCATCTGGCCCAATCGGTTGCTTCGTGCCGGGATGCAGTGGCGGTACCATCGGCGTGGGTAAGTCAGCCGCTATATTGTACCAATGTTTGGGAATTCCGTTTTCAGTTAAAAGATACTTTTTTGTGTTCATATTTTGCCTTTAAAATAGATTTATTGCTGGGTGACTGTCTCGCGTGTTATCACCTAAGCAAGGATTTGCCCATTATACTCTAAATCGTGATAATAGCGACAATTGGTAGTTTCATGGTGGAATTGCCAGCTAACTAAATGTAACCGTTCACCCCGATTCGTAAGCTATAACGAACCAGTAAATTTTGCAAATTGCTAATAGGTAGTGTAGTATATAATAAGGCCCATTTAGTTGCGGTAAAATTTTTATTTTGCCGACCATGAATGATTGGCGTGAGGAGAAACTGGATGAGCGTTCCTGCGATACAAATATCGGTATCAAGCCAACTGGGTAACGAAAAAATCGTTATGTCGGCCTTGGCCTGTTTGGCTCAAAAAGAAGGGCTTCCCCTAGATCGTATTGAAGACCTGAAAACGGCAGTGAGCGAGGCCGTGACCAACGCTATTGAGCATGGGAATGTCTTTAATGAGAATCTGCGAGTGCAAGTTAATGCGCTGTTTGAGCCGGGGCAGTTACAATTGTCTGTGGCTGACCAATCAGAAATCCCCATGCCTGCCTTTCCCACAGAACGTGGTGAACGGACCGACAATCGAGGCTGGGGTATGATGCTCATTCATGCCTTGATGGATGAGGTGGAAAGTCATCGTCATTCTGATGGTAATGAACTGCAAATGGTCATGTATTTAGATGTTTCAGAATAAGATGCTGACCTATTGACTGATAAGCCTCCTATAGATGTTCAGATAATGTTTTGCAGTTCAATACCCTAAAGGTTTCTAAAACCTTTAGGGTCTGTCCATCCGAGTGAAAATCTTTATCTGAAAGACTGTAGGTGACGCTTGTAGCGTCACTAGTTTGCTTAATAAACGCCGTAATACCTCAAGCAATACAGGCGAACGATTATTGTCACGCTACAAGCGTGACCTACATCGTTTGTGTTAATTAGTTTAGACTAAATTTTCTGTCGGGTACTAAGTTTAGACAATCACGTTTGTTCTTTTAACTTCGCAATTTGGTCTCGATATTTGGCCGCTTTTTCAAACTCCAGCGCCGCGGCCGCTTCCTTCATCATGGTTTCCAGTTCAGCAATCAACTTCTTGGTCTGCTCAGGGTCGCCCCGTTGTTCAAACTGGTAGGCCGCTTTTTCCTCGGCCACCATCGCCAGAGTTTCCTCTTCCTCTTCCAACTTTGCCACATCATCGGTCAAATCTTTTATCTGTTTCACAATCGAACGAGGCGTAATGCCATACTTTTTATTATGCGCGGTCTGTATTTTTCGACGACGATTCGTTTCGTCGAGGGCATATTGCATGGAAGCGGTGATTTTGTCCGCGTACATAATCGCTTTGCCGTTGATATGCCGAGCGGCTCGCCCAACCGTCTGAATCAAGGCCGAGCGAGAGCGTAAGAAGCCCTCTTTGTCGGCATCTAAAATCGCCACTAATGACACTTCTGGCAAGTCTAGCCCTTCTCGTAGCAGGTTAATACCGACCACCACATCATACACACCCAACCGCAAATCCCGCAGAATTTCCACACGTTCAATCGTGTCGATGTCACTATGGAGGTATTGCACCTTCATCCCCAACTCCATCAGATAGTTCGATAAATCTTCCGACATGCGCTTGGTCAGGGTGGTAATCAATGCCCGTTCACCCCGTTCTAATCGTTCATTCAGTTCACCCACTAAATCGTCAATTTGACCCTGAATCGGACGGACTTCTACCTCTGGGTCTAACAAACCTGTCGGGCGGATGACTTGCTCGACAATCTTCTCGCTCTTTTCATATTCGTAAGGGCCGGGCGTGGCGGTAGTGTAAATCGCTTGGTGGATATGCTCTTGCCACTCCTCAAAGTTGAGAGGGCGATTATCTAATGCGCTCGGCAGTCGGAAGCCATAATCAACGAGTGTTGTTTTTCGGCTTTTGTCACCAGCATGCATACCCCGAATTTGCGGCACGCTGATATGACTTTCGTCAACCACGAGCAAAAAATCATCGGGAAAATAGTCCATCAACGTCCACGGCGTACTGCCCGGCTCTCGACGAGATAGGGGACGGCTGTAGTTCTCAATCCCCGAACAGTAGCCGACCTCGCGTAACATCTCTAAATCGTAATTGACCCGTTGCTCCAGCCGTTGCACTTCAAGCAGTTTGTCATGCTCTCGCAACTCTTTCAAACGGGCTTCTAGCTCTTCCTCAATATCGGTAATCGCCTCGTTTAAGTTTTCCTCCATTGTAACAAAATGTTTGGCCGGATACAGATCAATGCTGACATGGCGAGCCAGCACCTCGCCAGTAATGGCATGCACCTCAGTGATGCGGTCAATCTCGTCACCAAAAAACTCTATCCGATAGACCTGCTCGCCGTAAGGGGGCATCACCTCCAACGTGTCGCCCCGTACTCGGAACTTGCCCGCCCCAATTTCGTAATCGTTCCGCTCGTAGCGAATATCAATCAGTTGGCGTAACAGTTTATCACGTTTCCGGTAATCACCCTGTCGCAAATTAATGGTAACTTGACCATAACTTTCAGGACTGCCCAAGCCGTAAATGGCACTTACACTAGCCACAATAATCACATCGGGCCGAGAGAAGAGGTACTGCGTGGCCTTGAGCCGCAAGCGGTCAATCTCCTCGTTGATTTGGGATTCCTTTTCGATGTAGGTATCGGTTTTAACCTTATACGCTTCTGGCTGATAATAGTCGTAGTAGCTGACAAAATAAGCTACGGCATTATGGGGGAAAAACTCTTTAAACTCGCTATAAAGTTGAGCGGCTAAGGTTTTGTTATGGGCCATAATCAGCGTCGGTTTTTGTACCTTCTCGATGACGCGGGCGATGGTGTGGGTTTTGCCAGTTCCGGTGGCTCCCAACAAGGTTTGATGTTTGATGTTCTGGTTGAGGCCCTCAACCAGTTTGTCGATTGCAACAGGCTGATCTCCTGTTGGTTTAAAAGGAGAGATAACTTTAAATTGAGGCATAATATTATGTAAAGTTACGAGCCACAAATAACGCTAATTATGTAAAATCAGGCTATAAAACTAGGGTGATTTGTGGCTCGTTTGGCGAATTTCAGACCTTACAGTTTCCACGAAGTGAACTCTTCCCGCAAGTTGTGAACCTGCGGGAAGGGCGCGTGCAGGCAGGATACCTGCGCTCCCATGTCGTGTTCTTAAAATCCTTGCAGGCGACTGAAATCGGCGTACCCTTTGGTTAAGTCGCGAATGGCTTGTAGAAGGGCGAGACGATTGTTCCGAATCGCCTCATCATCCACCATGACCATGACTCCATCAAAAAAGCTGTTGATGGGACTGACCAGAATTGTTTCAATCTGGGTAATCACCTCGGCCAAGTTTGCATCATCTTTATCTAAGTTGGCTTGCACTTGCTGATAGGCTTCGTGGAGGGCCTGCTCACTAGGTTCGGCAAATAGGCTTGGCTTGAGGTTGAACTGTTCCTCAACCGGACGTACAATGCGGACGCAACGAGCGTAGGCGGTCAGAGTGTCGTCCCAATTCTCTTGTTTGACTGCGCTGGCTAAGGCTTGTCCTGCATTGAGAGCCAACCATGGATTATTCCCTCGTTCTGCCAAAACCGCCTGTACCACATCATGGGGCAGATTATACTCCTCACGCAAAACTCCCTCCAAACGCCGCTGGATAAACTCAGCTGTTTCGGTCAACGATTGACTGGCAACCTCAGCCGGCATGAGGGACGCGGCCAACTCTAGGCCAGTCGTGGTCTCAAAATCGACCTGATTTTCAAGTAAAATCGTCACCAGCGAGAGAGCATCTCGACGCAAGGCAAACGGATCAGCTGATCCGCTCGGTGCTTTGCCGACCGCAAACAACCCACACAAACTGTCAAGCCGATTAGCCATGTTCAGCACCAAACCGGGCCGACTAATCGTCTCCTGTGGCAGGCTGGCCTGCGGATAATAATGCTCTACAATGGCGTTGGCGACAGACTCGGATTCACCCGCTAACTTGGCATACTCAGCCCCCATGATACCTTGTAGACTGGTCAACTCGACCACCATGTTGGTCGCTAAGTCGGCCTTGCTCAATTTGGCCGCTTGGGTGACGGTGGTTAAGTCATCAGCAGAGAGTTGCAATTGTTGACCAAGTTGGGCCACCAGTTGTTCCAGTCGTTTACTTTTGTCCAACATAGAGCCAAGTTTCTCTTGGAAGGTCAACGTGTTCAAACGAGGCAAGAAATCGGCTAATGGTTGTTCTGTATCGGCCTTGAAGAAGAAGTTCGCGTCGGCGTACCGAGCGCGTAAAACCTGCTCATTCCCTCGGCGGACGGTACTAAGATGGTCGGTGTTACCGTTTCGGACGGCCAAGAAATAGGGCATCAAATTCCCGCTCATGTGACTGATGAGGGGGAAATAACGCTGATGTTTTTTCATGACCGTGATCAGTACAGGGTCAGGCAATTGCAGATACTCTTCCCCAAAACTACCAATCAATGTTGTCGGCTGTTCAACCAGATGAGTCACCTCCTCCAGCAGTGCCGGTTCATTAGGCACAGTGCCACCCACCTCGCCAGCCAAGGCATCAAGCTGATTTTTGATGTACGCTTGTCGCTCCACATGGTCAACCATCACCTCATGCTCGGCCATAGTCGCCAGATAATTGTCAGCCTGATGAATCTCCATCTCCGGCGATCCTGCGGGACGGAGGCCGATGGAGATTCGACCACTGGCGACACCCGCGTACTCAAACGGGACAATCTGCTCGCCCAACAGGGCAACGATCCATCGCAGAGGGCGGCTGTAGGTGGTCTTAGCCACATCGTCACCGTACTGGGCCGAAGCCAACCAGCGCATCGACTTGCCAAAAGGAATGGCCCGAATCAGATTCGGCAGTTCATCCGCCAACACCTCTGCGCTAGAGCGTCCGGTAGTTTTGACGATGGCGACCACATGCTCCTTACCCTTAAAGGTTTGACGTTGCAGGTCTGCCACATCAACCCCTTTGCCGCGAGCGAAGCCGATAGCGGCCTTGCTCGGATTACCCTCGGCATCAAAAGCGATTTTGACCGCTGGGCCACGAGCCGTCTCCTCCATGTCGGTTTGACGGACGGCCACCGATTCGACCAGAATCGCCATGCGGCGAGGCGTTCCCAAGACCTGCACCTGACCATGACTGAGTCGTAAATCGGCCAAGAATTTTGGTACGGCACTTTCCAGATGGGCGATGGTGGCGGTCACATCGTGAGAAGGTAGCTCCTCAGAGCCAATCTCCAGCAGAAGGGTGGATTCGTTATCAACTTGAACTAAGTTACCCTTTTGAGGGATAGTCCGCTCCGGCATGTGTTTCAGGAGCGGATAGCCTGCCGCCTCGCGCTGGTTGACAAAGGCAGCGGCCACTTGGCGAGACATGCGCCGCATGCGTCCAAAATATCCGGCTCGCTCCGTGACTCCAATCGCTCCCCGCGTATCTAAAATATTGAAGGTATGGGAACATTTTAGGACATAATCATGGGCAGGAATCACCAATCCTTTCTCTAAGCAGTTTTTACACTCCGCTTCATACATATTGTAGGCTTGGATTAGCGAGTCCACATCGGCCACGTTAAATTCATACTCGCAAAACTCAATCTCTTGCCGGAGCAGAATATCTCCGTAGCTCTGTTTGCCGTCCCAGTCAATGTCCCACACTCGCTGTACATCTTGCAGATACATGGCAATCCGCTCTAGGCCGTAGGTTAGCTCAACCGCGACGGGATCGAGTTCGTACCCGCCCGATTGCTGGAAATAGGTGTACTGGCTGATTTCCATGCCATCGAGCCAGACTTCCCAGCCCAAGCCCCATGCTCCGAGCGCAGGACTTTCCCAGTTATCCTCGACAAAGCGAATGTCATGCTCGGCTTGGTTGAGGCCAATTGCAAAGAGACTGTTTAGATATAACTCTTGCGGGTTGCCCGGATCAGGCTGAATAATCACCTGAAATTGATGGTGCATCTGCATGCGATTGGGGTTGTCGCCAAATCGGCCATCATCGGGCCGGAAGGATGGCTCAACGTATGCCACGTTCCACGGTTCTTTGCCTAGCACTTTCAGGATGGTGGCCGGGTTGGCTGTTCCCGCACCCACCGATTCATGGTAGGGTTGCCAGACTAAAAAACCCAAGTCGGCCCAGTACTGTTGTAGGGTCATGATAATTTGTTGGAAATTTAATGGTTTGTTCATTGGTTTCCTCATTGTTTCAGTATCCGATATATTGACTTAGTTAAGACCTTGCTACCCGACAAAGTAGTTTAGGGAAAGCTAAAACAGGAACACAGAGTTTCACAGAGATGCACAGAGGGGCACAGAGGAAAAAATAAAACGCTTTTTCTCTGTGAAACTCTGTGTTCCTCTGTGAAACTCTGTGTTAATTAGTTTTGGCTAACTTTTCTGTCAGGTACTGAGACAGGTTAACCGGATTAATAGGGTTTTTTGCTTTTAATCCGGTCAGATATTAGTTTAAGCTAAATCATTTTATCGGGTAACAAGTCGTTTGTTAATAGTTTTGTCACAAGGTTAAGGATATTGTATCCAGTGAACAGAGATTTTCCAATATCGGTGGAGTTTATCACCGACTGTTGCTAAAAAAAGTTGTCCATTGGTATCATCAACGGCTCTTTGAGCAATAAAATCGTCCCTATCAGTAGGGTCTAAGGGGAGTTGAGATTTGGGGGTATCATCGAGACAGGCCAAAACGCATTTCTGTTTGAGATGATAGGAATATCTCCCGAACTTTACTTGACAAATTCGATTAGGCAAATTGATCCATACAAGAATGACCAATCCTTACCTTTTTCATCTTTTTATTGCTTTGGAATAATCCCCTTTTAGGGGGTAAATAATGTATTTGTTGAATTTTATGCTTTTCGGTCAGGGTTGCCGCTCCACCCTCTCTGGTCAACCCTTCAAATAGCACGTTGGTATCAATGACAATATTTAACATTGCCGTATTTATCTCCTTTCTGATAGTTTGTGAATAATCTATTAGATTATTTAAGTTATAAAATCAACCATGTCTTGATACGAATATTGACGGAAATCAACATTTCGTCCACTTTTTTGTAAACTATCCTTTAATTTTTGTGACACCTTTGTATCTGGCCCAACGCGAAAATGCCATTCAACTTGGTTGTTATTAAGTGCGTTCATGATGGCTGAATTATCAGAATAGTTTTGGCCCAAGGCTTTTTTAATGTTTTTGTGATATTTTCTCTCCTCAAACGCCCCCTCACCATATACCGAACTTGGATTATCCGTTGGTATACCCTTTTTTGTTTTAGCTGACCAGTTTTTCATCTCCCAAATATGGAGGGTCTGGTTTTCCTCATCCCAAGAAACACAATCATACCCTGTGATGGTTGATTTCTCATCACCATGTCCAGAAAGAATGGTATGACCATATCCTTCAACTTCTTGTACGAGAACCTTCTCGCCCCACCAACCTCGTTCTTCTGACTCCATCGCATCCGCCATAGAAGCACGGTAAATCTCTTGCAGTTCCTCATCAGAATAGGATGGTTTTTCGGAGCTACTATCACCAGCTTTTTTCTCGGCTTGACCAGCTTTTACGGAGGTGTAGCTACCCGTTGAAGCGATAGAAGTCATGGCTTCGGCTAGTTCTTTACTTTTGCCTTGGGCAACAATCGTACTGGCTACATAATCTGATTGTTTACCCACTTCTCTTCACAAGCCGCCAGAACTTGAGGCTAATTTTCCAGCACGTCTCCTTAACTCTCGATAGTGCTCTTCCTTTTGTTCAATCCAGTTCGCTCTCTCAGCGGTTCGATTAACTGCATCACTCACATCTAAACCCGCCGCACTTAGTTTAGATACTTCCGTTTGAGCCTCTGTATTTTGTTTATCGGTAGCTTGTAACTCTCTAAATACATCATCTAACTCACGTAATAACTGTTCTGCTTTTTGTTGTTCTTGGTCTTTTTCTTGTTTTTGCTGGGTCAATTTTTCTTTCAGCGATGCAACGACCGCTTGATTAGACTCTTGACCTTGTAATTTAGCAATAGATTCCTCAAGATGTTTGATATGAGAATCAATCTCCTCTAATCTACGTTCGATATGCTCTGTTTTTGACTCGCTTTTATTGAGTCCACCTTCAACACTTGCTTCGATATTTCTTCCAGATTCTAACACGGTTTGCTCCTTATAATATTTATTGGCTTCCAAAACCATCAACAATATCACTCCCTGATTGTATCAAGTCTTGTAAGATTTTTTCCAAGATTGAATTTTTACATTCACATTCAACCACTTTCTTTTTACATCGCTGAAATTCATCTTGAATGCTATTTAATAGATGAACATAGCTACAGAACATAAATACTGAGTTTACACTACCATAAACTTTGCATAAACGTTCCATTTCAAATTCTATTTTAAGACGCGTTATTTGGCAGAGATTATTTCCCGGATAATCGTCAATAGCATCTCCAATATAATGCCCATCAGTAGTGCTGATTAAAGGCCGCACAAACCGTTCCGCTTGACTACGCACCCGACGATTACAGGTTTGGCAACCGATAGGACATTCAGGGAAGGGCATGAATAGCTCTGCCCGTTTCTGTTCAAACGGATTCATAATCTCAGAGATGGTTGGGTCATCGGGTGGAATCTCTAAATTCTGATCGCGTTTGAAGTTGGTGGTTTGCACTTGGCGGACGGTATCCCAATCCTCTAAAAAGGCATACGCCTGCCCACTTTTGAAATGGGTAACGGCTTTAAGATGCTTCTCCTCTAAATCCATCGTGTTGCCCATCTCAACCCGATCATCCATAGCAGTCATTCGCATCAATAGTTTTAGGTTGGTTTGTTTGATGGCTTCGGGGGCGATGGCGGTGGGGAGTTGATCGGCAATTAAGATGCCTTGCCCCAAGGCGCGCATCTCAGCCAACATGCGAATGAATAGCCGAATGGCATGTTCGCGGGGATTAGCCCGAAACTCGCCATTGCCTTGCCCGCCGCGCCCAATGAGGTTATGGGCTTCTTCAACCAGTAACACATGTTTGAGGGGGCTACCGGAACGGCGATTGGCCTTGGCATGTTCATACACAAAGGTCAGGATAAACATCATCATCAGAGCTTTTTCATCCTCGTTGAGAGCATCCAACTCTAAAATAACGGGACGCTGCATGAGCAAGTCGAAAGGAACAGATTGTTTGGTATCCAACATGCGCCCTTTTGAGCCACGTCGTAACGAGTCTAACCGTTGATTAAGGGCGGCGTTAAAATTATCACGCAACTCATGGCTATAGCCTGCTTGATTGACAATCTGGTCAGCCTGTTCATATAAATCGGTCAGGGTCGGCACCTCTAAGCCCGGTTCTCCGCCAATGCTGTCATCAAACCAGCCCTTCACCTCATAAGTTTGGCGGATGGCTTTATCCAACAGTAAGGGGAGCGGGTCAAACAGATTAAACGCGCCCACAAAACAGGCATTGAGGCGTGAAATGTGGCTTTCTAAGGGGATGCCATGCGGCACTTCAAATGGGTTAAAGCGGAAGGGACTAACCCGTTCATCACCCAAAGTAAAAATCAGTAAATCATCCTGAAAAGTAGAGATGGTTTTTAAGGCCCGATACTCGGTTTTGGCAGGCTCTAACACGATAAAGGGGATACGATTGGTTGCCTGTGGCACAGCCCATAACTGATGTAGGATGTTGAACATGGTGGTGGTTTTACCAGACCCCGGCACACCCACTACCAAACCATGTTTGGTTAAGCCTTCTCGATTGAACGTGGCGGGTAGGGATGCACTTTTGGCCGCGTCATCGGTTAAGGTGCCTAAATTGATGACCTCTGGTGCTTCTTGTTTTCTGGAGTCGGAGGGAACATCTAACCCGGTATCCAACTCAAAACCGGGGAAGCCTGTTTTGACGGGAATGGGTAAACGCCAAAAACCAACAATTTCATCAACATCGGTTAAACGGTGCAACCGTTGGGAACGTAGCGGCGATTCTCCCTTATCCCACCAATCAGCATGGATTTCTGGCACAATATCAACCGTTCGACCTGCTGTTTGTTGTTTACCCAAAAGTTTATGTTGGGGTTTGAGACTAATAATTTGAGGGTTAGACCGAGTAGCACTGGTAGCGAGGGCTTGAGTTAAGCCAGACGGGGCATGTGAGGCAAAGATACGACAACTATATAAAAATAGGCGGCTTTCTTTATACCGTTTCTGTAAATCTTCATAGTTTTCTAAGGGATGGCGTAAATTAGGGAGAGGGTCATAACTCTTTATTACCATTCCGTCACTATTATAAATACGCTCCCCATTTTGAGCTTCTCGCATCAGTCGGGTACATGAATCAACCCAAGCTTCTTCATGGTTACCCCAGCGCGTAGGGATGAGGGTCACGTCAGCCATTACCTCCCCTTGGAAGTTAACCAAATTACGACATAGATGTTCCATACTATTATCAGGTTGGGGTTGCCATAAAGAAGCTATGTAAAAATAAGGCCATGTATTGGCGTTGTAATGGTCTTCCGGTTTTAGCAGTTCATCCACATACTGTGCCCAATGTAAATCAAGGGCCAACTGCCATGCGGGCTGATTGGGCTGAACTCGGACAAAATTATACTCTTTGGGGAACATCTGTTGAATTTGAGTAGCCAACTGATTTAAGGCCGTTTGTTGAACAGGCTGTACCTGAGTGACCCGCACCACCACAAACAACCGCACCTGATACCCATCCCGTCGTAGCCGTAATGAGATGGCACAGTTTGAGTCTAAGCTATGTAGTTGCCGTAACATCTGCAACTGTCGCCGGGCTACTTCTCCCGGACGGTTATCGACCTGTTCGCCTAAATCGTGGAAGCGCGGGTCGGCAAAGTTGGGTAGTTTGGGCAGTTCAAAAACAATATGGTCAGCATGCCCCAACTCGCGTTTATAGTTCCATTTATCGCCATCACCATCGGGCCATACTACAAAGGGAGTACGGTTATTCATGATAATTCTCCTGTGTGATTACTTAAACCCTTCTTGTCGCCGTTTTTCTAATTCGGCTTCAATTTCTTGTCGAGTTCGTTCTTCCCCTTTTTGTTTTTCCACAATCGCTTGTCGGTCTTCAAACAAGGTTTTAACAACCTGTTCAACCGTATCAGAAACAGATTGGATAAAACGGCCGGGTATGTCATCAGTTCTGGATAGATAATTAGTCTGGTCAACTGCCTGTAACCAATGACTGACAGTATCATCCCATGTTTTTTGAACAGTATAAATTTGTTGATGTTGAATATTCCATTCTGTCATTGTTGTTTCGTGTGAATTTTTTAGGTTTGTACCTATAGCAACTAATATAAAACCGGGTAAACCACACAACGGAATCGTGAGCATCACGGCCGCAATCTCCCCACCAGCTGTATTAATCAATAAACTTAATACACCCCATCCTATTAGTATCCAACCAACAAATATAAGAGGCTTAGCAAATGCTGTTTTTACAGGAATTGGTTTTTCTATATCTTTTGGTCTTGCTGTTGATTTTGGTAGAACAGGAGGTTTAAAACATACCGTTTCATCAACATAAGTGAACCGTCCCATTTTATTGACTCCAATTAAATATTGAATCACGTCAAGGGAGTTATCATCCCCAGTATACTCTACCGCTATGCGTGGCTGAGTTGTATCATCCTCGTCCCAACGAACCTCACATAACTCAACCGTGGCAGGTAACTCATTGGCGGATATTTGTTTGCTCAGTTTTTCGGCAAACTCATCTAAGGTTACATTCAAATCCTCCAACTCCGGCGGCCAAAAGGCTTTTCTTGGTCTACTCCAGCGGATTAACCAACTCCATAATGAAATCTGTTTTGTAGTCATGTTGTTCTCCTTTTTGTTTACTTAAATCCTTCTTGTCGCCGTTTTTCAAGTTCAGCTTCAATCTCTTGTTGGGTGCGTTCGTTCTTTTCACGTTCTTCTAGTTTGGCTTGCTGGTCTTCAAACAGGGTTTTGATAACTTGTTTTACAGTATCAGAAACCGCTTCGGTAAAGCGTCCCGGAATATCATCGGTTTGGGATAGATAGTTGGTTTGACGGATTTTTCCTAGCCAACTATTTATCGCCTCATCCCATGCTTTTTGTTCTTGCTCTACTTGCCAATTCCAGTTGTTAATTTCATCGACATTTGAACCACCCATACCGTCCATTAGACCACCAATAAGTATAATAACTATTCCGGGGACAACATAGGCACATGTCCCCAAAACTACAACGAACCAGAAAAATGGTGACCCAAGAATATTTAATCCATCTTCCATTCGTTTCTTCTTGCCAGGTATTTTAGGCAATGTAGGTGGCTTGAAACATACCTTTTCCTCCACATACGTAAACCGCCCCATTTTATCGATGCCAATTAGAAACTGAATAATATTGGTCGAACTATCATCTCCAGTATACTCCACTGCGATACGGGGTTGGGTTGCCTCAACAATATCCCAACTAACCTCATATTGCTCAACCCTTGCAGGTAATTCATTCTCTTCTATCTGTTTGCTCAGTTGGGCGGCAAACTGATCTAACGTTACATTCAATCCCGGGGGACAAAAGATTTTACTGCGGATGTCCCACCGGATTAACCAACTCCATAATGAAATTTGTTTTGTGGTCATGTTGTTCTCCCTTTTGATTACTTAAAGCCTTCTTGTCGCCGTTTTTCCAATTCGGCTTCAATTTCTTGTTGGGTGCGTTCGTTTTTCTCACGTTCTTCTAACTTGGCTTGCTGGTCTTCAAACAGGGTTTTGATAACCTGTTTCACGGTTTTTGATACGGAAACCGTAAACCGTTGAAACACTTTGTCGGTGTTGGCTAAACGAGACGCTTCGATCGCATCAATGTACCATTGCTTAACAATTGTATCCCGTTCGGCCAACACTTTTATTCGGTGATCATTGGCTACCTGCCAAATCCTTCTCTCCTCATCAACTTGTTGATTCCAGATTTGCACCTCTTTTTGTGCTATTTTATGGTCAGAAACTGCTTGTAAATAAGCATTAACTTCTTGTTCTGGAGGTTGATAGCTATCATTTTTTTGCTCAGATTGAACCCAAAAAAAACCGATAATCGCAAATATAGATACAAAAATTGATGCCATGATTATCAGGATTTGTGTGTCAGATGAGTATGTACTAGAGCAGAAGAAGCCAGAAAAAATTATAACCACTATCATTATAGGTACAATTACAGGGGCTGTTGGAGTTGGAGGAGCCGGAGGAGCCGGAGGAACAGGTTGTCTCTTTTTCTTTCCCTTAGGTTTCTCTGGTAATGCAGGGAGGCCTGGAATTACTGGTGGTTTAATATAAACATTTTCCTCAACAAAGGTAAATAACCCTTCATGACTCAGGGAAACCAAAAACCACACCATATTGGTTAGTGGTTCACTTCCAGTACGTTTAACTACAATTAAGGTTTGGGTATGGCCTACATCAGCCCAGGTTACGTGGCATAGTTCACATGTAGCTGGCATTTGGTTGGCTTTCAATTGGGCCGTTAAGGCTTTGTAGAAATCTTCCAAACTCACCTTCAAATCAGGTGGGCAATGGATAGTATTGGAATATCCTTGGGTGAATAGCCAACTGTAGTGGGTAATTTGTTTAGGTGTCATACATAGCTCCGTTTATTTAGATCCTTCTTGTCGCCGTTTTTCTAATTCGGCTTCAATTTCTTGTTGGGTGCGTTCTTTCTGCTCGCGGTCACTTAACTCGGCTTGTCGGTCTTCAAACAGTGTTTTAACGGCTATCAATTTAAGGCGCAACAGTATTGAGTATCAAGGGCTGTAGGGGTTTTGAGGATTTATAGGCGCGTGGAAGAGGGAGAGGTTTACGACGCTGTAAAACCCATTCAAACAGGTCAGGAAAAGCATGTCCAAAGAGGCGTTGAGCAGGAGTAGAACCATCCCATCGCTTGGTATCGAAATTGTGAATAGCA
>JAUCGB010000005.1 GCA_030377895.1 Anaerolineales bacterium HSG24 | reverse complement strand
TTTAAATAGTATAAAAATAGAATTGTACTATGTTGCTCATTTCAACGTACCGACAGCCGCTAACGACCGCATACTGTGGGTTACAGAGAAACGATAAACTGTTGTTTACGTAGAATTAACACCCTAGTCAGTGACATGCAACAACAAGTAGATGCTGGATTAATTCAGCTACAAACGGCTGAATGGGCTAAATTGAATCATCTTTTGGAAAGAAAGCTACCACTTCTGGAGACAGAAGAGCCGGATGAAGCGGTGTTAAAAGATGTGGCTTGGTTAATTATTGCCGCGTTCAGAGAGAATGATACACTGGAAGAGAATTTTTCTGAGCAACTAACGGCCCTGAGAAGAGGCACGGTGGCTACTGGTCGGCCCTTAAAAAGGCCTAAAAAACAAACTCTTCTTATACAAAACAATATGATACTGTTGAATTTTATTAAGCAGACCAAAGAACAGGCCCAGAAAGGACAAGGTAAACAAGATAAACAAAAATGAAAACACGACTATTGATTATCTTGATTCTATTAACAACCATAGCCGGACTGACCATGAACAACAGTCGGGCCAGACCACCGGCAGATATCCCGACCATCAATACCACGCCAACAGTTTCGCCTACTCCAGTAGTAGTTTATGTGCCAATCATCATCAGAAATCCTACGCCAACCAACACCCCTACCCCAACCTATACGCCCACCCCAACTTTGACTCCGACCCCAAGAACTCAGGTGCAACTCTATATCCAAACCAGCAACACTGGTGGAGTTGAGTGGACAGAAATAAAATCTCAAAGCGGTGGGTTACTGCTACGATGTACCGACCTGCCAGACGAAGCCTTAACCGAATGTGGCGAGTTTGAACCAGTTATAGACTACTCTATTTCAGTTGAAAGGGTAAATTGTGGTGTTGCAGAGGCGAGTTTTTCTGATGCCCGATTGGGCGAGAGAATACTACGTAAGGTGTATTGTAACAATATACCAACTCGGGTGCCTTTGCCAACTTTGACACCGACACCACCTTTGAATATGGTACATGTTCCGGCTGGTGAGTTTACGATGGGCAGTGATAGTGGTGATAGTGACGAAAAACCTGTTCATACGGTCTATCTGGATGCCTACTACATCGACAAATACGAAGTGACCAACGCCCAATATGCGAATTGTGTGACAGAAGGTGACTGTACCGCACCCATGTATGGATTTTCATATAATCGTAGTAGCTACTACGGCAACCCGACCTATAACAACTATCCGGTCATTTATGTGAATTGGGATCAAGCGACCAGCTACTGTAGTTGGGCCAATAAGCGGTTGCCGACCGAAGCCGAGTGGGAGAAGGCGGCTCGTGGCACAGATAGCCGCACCTATCCTTGGGGGAATGAACCCCCAACCTGCGACCGCTTAAACTATTATGATGGTAGTGAATATTGTGTGGGTGATACCAGCGCTGTGGGCAGTTACCTCAGTGGGGTCAGCCCTTACGGGGCGCATGACATGGCTGGTAATGTGTGGGAGTGGGTGCAGGATTATTATGCCAGCGACTATTATAGTAGTTCTCCGAGTAGTAATCCGGTCAATGCTTCGTATAGTAGTTCCCGCGTCTTGCGTGGCGGCTCGTGGAACCTCGACAATGACCTCGTGCGTGCTGCTTTTCGTGGCAGGTTCAGTCCAGCAGACACGAACGGCCATCACGGATTTCGTTGTCTCCGCTCACCCTGATGCTGGGATTCTGTTTTCTGGGATTCTGTGTTTCTGAATCGGGGGGTTTGGGGGGGAACCCCCCCAACAAATTTTTCGTTATTTTTTCGTGTAGTGATTGGTTGAACATAATCATCAACTTAAGGGTTTGTAGGTGCTTTAGTGAGAATAGGGCGTGGAAAGGAACGGGGAGCAGTGATTATATAGGAGTACCCGCGTCCTGCGGGGCTGTCAGGATGACGGCGTTCTGTAACTAACTAATGGTAAAAACCAATGGAAAATACAACAAAACATAGCAAATCAAAATTTAATCCCGACAAGGGCAAATGAGGCAATGACGATTACTGCGAAACTAAAAGAAACCATTTTACTGTATCATCAGGACAGAATTGCTTCTGATAAAGCCGGTTATTTTGCCACGGAGGAACATTTCCGGCTACGTCGAGAGAGAGCAGAGGCAGAGCAAAATAATCGATCTTGGCTAGAGATATTAGCAAAAATCAGGCAGAGTCTACCTGATTATGCGGTGCGAGATTTTACGAACCTCGCTGACAACTCTTGTTATGAAGGGGAGATACTGCTTCATCAGAACATGTCCTTTTTAGACGATGATGTAGAGTTACTAACCTTGCTCAAGGGCAGACGGTTGACGTTGCGGTTGCTGGTCAGCGTGCTTGGCCCATTCTATTTTTTTCTCATCGAAGAACAACGATACAATCCTGCGGATGACAAACACAGCTTTAAGATTATTGAGGCCGAGACTCCAGAACATCAACGTATCCTGCAAGAGGTCAAGCAAATCGTTGAACGCTATTGTTATAGCTTTTTAAAACGTTCAACATTAAAAGAAGTTGTTCCAAAATTAACCACTGAATTTCAAGGACAGGGGAGCGTAACAGTTTTTCATTGCTTGTTTAGTGATTTGATGAACTTTTATTAGAGGAGATAGAAAACAACCCATGAATCAACTCAATAACCCGTGTTTGTCGTTATACGGTTTTTTTCGACGAGAGATAGATAAAGAGGGGCAAGAGATTAAAGATAGCACCGCTCGCCGTTGGGGTGAAGCCTTAGCTAATCGGTTGGAGGTCGTTTTACGAGACGAGCATGATCAAACTCCGCCAGAGCCAGATCAGAATCTATGCCAAATCTATCACCATCATGATACCACGATTGTCTATGCCTCGGTTGATCAAAAAGAGAGTCAACCTTTGACCGCTTGGCAAACGATAGGTCAAACCCTGCTCAAGAATGATTGGGCTGATTGGGTTTCATTCAATCAACAACTTTTGGGCGATTGGCCCAAACGGTCTGATAACTATTGGGGCATGAGCCTGATCTTCACGGCGGAGGTGTCAACTATGCTGATTGATGGCCTAAGCGTGACCTCGTTGCTACCGATGCTAGAGACAGCCGAGACTTCATTGGAATCACTGGAATCACCACTGGAATCACTATTGGAATCACCATTGTTATCTGCCCAACCGTGGGGAAAGGCATGGCAACTGACCGAAACCGAAGAACCGTTTCGGATATGGGCCGTGTTAGTTGAAGATACTGCCGACCTGATTCATCTGGCTGATAAGGTGCTGTTTACCCAAGGATATGTCGATATGTTGAGTCTGAGTCTACATAAGTCGTATCAACAATGGCATCAGTATGAATCGGAGCGGAATGGGTTACAAGGCTTAATCAAGAAGCTAGACATCAGCTTAAAGCAGTTGCTAAAAGATGAACACCCGCAACGTCAACAGCTAACCCGCGTCTCCAATCGGTATGTTGATTTTGTCGATTTAGCCAGTCGGGTAGCGGCATTAAGAAACACGATTTTCATAAACAGTACCAACTATGAGCAACTTTGCCAAAATCTTAAGTTAGATGTAACTCCGCAAGATGATATGTTTGCCATCCATCAACGACAGTTAGCCCATTACCTGCTACAACTTGATGCTGATCGAGCCTACTACGAGGCGGCCATGCAACGCTTCGATACTGGCTTGCAAACCGTGCGGGCCAATCTGGAACTAATACTCGTGGAGCAGGAACAGCAAGCGGCCCAAAAAGAAAAACGGCGCGATCTGTTTTTAGTGCTGATAGGATTGTGGATAGGGGTCACTGAAATTTGTGGGATTTTGGATACAGTTTTGGAGCTAAGTGGAACAGGTATAACCAGTGGGTATGATATGTTACGATTGCAGGCGAACATTCTTTTTTTCAGTCTGATTATCGCCCCACCACTGTTGTTTTTTGTCTGGCTCCTGTTTTTTGCCACCAAAAAGTTCCGCGATGATGTGCTGGATGTTGATTTAGGATAGGCATCCCTTGTTACCCGACAAAGTGGTTTAGGGAAGGCTAAAACAGGAACACAGAGGAACACGGAGATGCACAGAGTTTCACAGAGTAATACAAAGGAAAAATAATTCGCTTTTTCTCTGTGCAACTCTGTGTTCCTCTGTGCAACTCTGTGTTAATTAGTTCAGACTGTCGGGTACTAAGTAGGCATCCTTAATCTCAGGAAACGGAATTAAATAAGTTGCGCGTTTCGACATCGCCTTCGACAAGCTCAGACTACGCCTCGCCGCCTGAGCTTGTCTAAGGTGGGCTACCAGCATGCACATTCCTAAACGGAGGTCATCATGCAAACTATGACTGTAGACACGATTTATCAACAATATATTGAGCCGTTATCACATACAGAACAACACCAGTTGATTAAGACCATTCAACAATTTTTGGGTAATTACATTCAAATTTATGTTGATGATATCCATCAAACTGTTTTTGAGGCTTTGCATGAAGCCCGCATGCCCCATGATGTGCAAAAGGTTGTTGAGCAGTACCCTGAAATGACCGATGTTCACTTTTTAACAGTAATTGAATACCTCATTAGTCAGCATGTACCCAAACAAAATCAATCCCGTTTAATCAATATGCTTCATTGGGCGATTATTACCTTGCTCAATGAACGCATTGAACAAGCAAAACAAATCAACCAAACGTATGAAGAAAAATATGGCATGACCTATCATGATTTTTATCATGCGGTTGCCATAGATGAGGCATTACTAGATAAATTGGATAATGCAAATATTATATGGGAATTAGATATTAATACGTGGGAATTTTATGCCGAAGGATTACCTGAATGGTCTGGCCGCCTCGAAGACATTTTGAAACACTCATAGCCCAAGCGAAAAACAAGTTACCCCATGTCAACTCTATCAAACAGAATATTGACATGCATCGGGCAATAATTGATATTGAAGCCACGTGGCAAAAGTATCGGGTGGTCATCCAAGAAATTCATCGCCCTGATAATACAATACGTTATTCGTATTATCTGTTTACTGAGGATAATCAGTTAAAGCATGGTTTTGATAACAGCTGTGATAGGAAAGCCATTCGCCTGAAATATGGTGAGACTTGGAGAGAACATTTGCAGGCTGAAATTCCTCATCAACATGACCATAATCGTCAGGTTACTTTAACCGATGAACCAATGACTTATGAAAAATTTGTTGTATGGCTCACTCAATATTTAGGAAACTAAAAACGGATGTTATCATGCAAACTATGACTGTAGACACGATTTATCAACAATATATTGAGCCGTTATCGCAAAAGGAACTATGGCAATTGATGGAGAAAATCCGTCAGCATTTAATCGTAGATACAACCAATTATACCGATGAACACGAAAAAATATTTGATACCCTGCGACATGCTCATACGCCTGAATTAATTCAACAACTTGTCCAAAAAAATCCCCAATTAGCCGACAGTGATTTTTTGACGACGATTGAAGGGTTGATTAAAAGGCATATTCCACTCGATGCACAAAGTGAGCTAATAAATGCCCTTCGTTGGCAGGTATTGGTATATATTGATAAGCGTATCAAAAAAGCAATGGATGAAATAGAACATTGTCAAGAAAAATATCACCTGACATATTCTGTATTTCAAGAGCTGATTGTCACCGATGAGGCATTTTTAGACCAACTTGAAGATAATCATCCGCTATGGGAGATGGATTTAGGACGTTGGGAATATTACTCTGAGGAATTGACCACATGGCGGAATTACCAAAAAAATATCTGACGCTAACGGAATCTTTGGCAGGAACACTACAGCGGATACTTCAAAACTTAACGGATATATTTCGCCAATAACGGTATTTCTTTGTTATTTACAGTGATTATATACGGGTGAAAACCATCCGTTCCGTAGTTAAGTATCCGTTGTAGTGTTGATTCCGGCTAAACCAAAGAAAAAGTTAGCATCAGGAATTATCGGGGATAGAAATTTTGATAAAGACAAATAAAGCGATAATAATTAAGACAAAGCTAACTGAAATTATTTTGCTGTATCATCACAGGAGCTAGAATCATGCCTGATAAAATTTTAGTGATTGAAGATGAAGAGAGAATTTATGACTTTATTGAGCGGGGCTTAAAGCACGAAGGGTATCAGGTGCTAGTAGCCGTCGATGGGGAGACGGGGCTAGAGAAGACCTTCTCCGCACTGCCCGATTTAATTATTTTGGATATTATGTTACCCGGTATTGATGGTCTCAACGTTTGCCGTCAGATTCGGGAGACAGAGCTACAGGTGCCGATTTTGATGTTGACGGCCAAAGATGCCGTACCGGATCGAGTGGCCGGGCTAGAAATGGGCGCGGATGATTATTTGGTGAAACCATTTGCCTTTGAGGAACTGTTGGCCCGCATCCGAGCCTTGAGCCGACGACGCGCCCCCATCGAGTCGGACGCGCCGCTCATCTTTGCTGATTTATGGCTCGACCCCTCGACCCGCATGGCCGAGCGCAACGGGCGCAACATCGAATTGACCGCCAAAGAGTATGACCTGCTAGAACTGTTCATGCGCCACCCCAAACAAGTCCTCACCCGTAATCAGATTTATGATCGAATCTGGGGCTACGATTTTGGCGGAGAGTCGAACATCATCGAAGTCTACGTGCGCTATCTTCGCGCTAAATTGGAAGCAATGGGTGAAATACGCCTGCTCCACACCGTTCGCTGCGTGGGCTATGCTCTCCGTGAGCCGTAGCATTTTAAGTTAGTGGCTCTATTTCGTGTGGTTTTGACAATTTAATTATGTCAATTAGAACCCGTTTGACCTTGTGGTATACATTTTTATTGGGCACAACCCTGCTTTTATTTAGCCTCGCTTTGTATTCGGTGTTGCGTTATTCGTTGCATGCCCAAATCGACCGCACCCTGTCTGCTCAAGCGCAACAGGTCGGCAAGGTGATTGAATCGCAACAGATTTATGTTTCCCAAGACGGCACGGTTGACCTGCCGCAGTTCGATGTCCTGCTCAACGTTTTTGCCTCACCGGCCATCTATATCCAAGTAATTGCCGCTGATGGGCAAGTAGTCGTGACCACGCGTAACCTCGGTAAACAGCGTTTTCCCTTTGATGAGAACGTGTTAAATACCACGATGGACGGGCAATCAATATATAAAACATTACAGGTTGATGATACTTCCTTCCGAGTTTATAGTACCCCGATTTTTGTACATGGGCAGGTGATTGGGGTGGTGCAGGTTGGACAGGCGATTGAAGTGATTGAGGATACGTTGGGTCAGGTGTTTCTTTTTTTGATGGGTGGTGTGGCGTTTTGTTTGATTGTGGGTGCGTTGGTCGGTATATTTTTGGCCCGTCAAGCTCTCAGACCAATTGAAGAAATCAATAATGCGGTCACCAAAATTGTGCGAGGCCAAGACCTAAAACAGCGCCTCCCTGTCTCCGGCACCAATGATGAGTTGACTCGTTTGACGGTTACGATTAACGGCATGCTTGAGCGGTTGGATAATTTTTTTCAAGCCCAAGTACATCTCAGTGCCGATATTTCTCACGAATTACGTACCCCGCTGACGGCTATTCGGGGTAATATTGATCTGCTCAAGCGGGGCGCGATCGATGTTCCAGCAGAACGGGCCGAAACTCTGACCATTGTTGACGGCGAACTAAATCGTATGTCCCGCCTCATCGCTGACCTGTTGCTCCTTTCTCAAGCCGATGCTGGGTTGAGTCTACGTATGCAAACGGTCGAGTTGGATACCGTTGTGCTGGATGTCTATCGCCAAGCGCGGATACTCGCCAAGGGAGTCAATATTCAACTGGGGCATGAAGATCAAGCCATGGTGCAGGGTGATGCCGACCGTCTGACGCAATTACTGTTGAATTTGGTACTCAACGCCATCAAGCATACTCCCGCGGACGGTTTTGTGCGTATTTCATTGTATCGAGACGAGAAGTGGGTACGGGTGCAAGTCAAAGATAATGGGCAGGGGATTGCCTCCAGTGCTTTGCCTTATATTTTCGAGCGATTTTATCGGGGTGAAGATAATCAGCAAAAAGGCATGGGGCTTGGGTTAGCGATTGCCCAATGGATTGCCAAAGTCCATCGGGGCGAAATCACCGTCACCAGCAACCCCGACCACGGCTCCGAGTTTACTCTCTGGTTGCCCCTTAGTACCAACATCAAATATGCCTGAGCTTGTCGAAGGTGATGTCGAACGCGCAAATTTATTTAATTCCGATTCTTTGCTGTGTTGGAGTACTATATTGGAACTAATTAGCGATAAAAACTATTATGGAAAATGGAAAATATTATGACTAATCAAAAAAAACAACCCCAGATTGGGGTTGGAGTAATGATTATGCGGGATGGCAAACTGTTGTTAGGACAACGGAAAAGTTCGTTGGGGCAGTCCACTTATGCCTGGACGGGTGGACATTTGGAGTTTGGTGAGACATTGGAGGAGTGTGCCAAACGAGAAACATTCGAGGAGACGAGGCTGGTTGTGACCAGTTTGAAGTTTCTTTGTATGAGCAATGTCATCTCATACGATAAGCATTATCTTGATGTGGAGTTCGTCGCCGAGGTGGAGTCGGGCGAGCCACAGATCATGGAGCCAGACAAAATCGTCAGTTGGCGATGGTATGAGTTGGATGATCTGCCGTCGCCGTTGTTCAAGGCCGCGGAGTTAGCCTTGCAGAGCTATCGGACTGGACAGTTTTATAACCCATAACCGAGCGTAGGTGATGTTATCGCGGCGGAGACGTTCTGCCAAGATGTACTAGCCGGCAAGAGAGAGGTCGTAATCATCAACATGGTGTACGATTGTCCGAATCATGGCTAAGTCATCAATAAGGACAAACTCATCACATAATAGCATAAATTCTTGATTACGACGAGGCTGGAAGGCAATCACCTCACCACTTATGGTTTCGTAACTGCCATACTTGCCAGTTGACCGAGTTGTAAAATCGTCGCCACAAGCGATCAGTGTGTCGCCAGCCAGTTCGTCTATAAAGAGAATTTGTGCCATTTCCAAAATTTTATTATTTAGTTGACTTTCTTTGTTAATCCCTTGAGGTGGTGGCCCACCGGTTTTTACTGTAATCATAATCGTTTATCCTTTATATCTTATATGTCTGATTGAGGTTGGTTTGGTTACTTATTTCTAGTATATCTCAGCTTAAAATATTCTCAACGAGGTCAGCAAGGAAAAAAACTGCGTAAAAATACGGGGTGTCAAATCCGTGAAGTTCAAATGAGTAAGCAACAAAAAAGCGTTGGCACATGACTTTTATCAATGCACAAACGCCTTATATCGGTTGCTTCACAAGAGCAAACAATAGAATAATTTTTGACGTATTAACGTCGTATAAACCTACGAACCTATTAAAGTTCGTAGGTTCTTTTTTTATGATAATCCAAAACAGAATTTATGCAAGTTTTCAGTATCCAACTTGCTACCCGACAAAGTAGTTTAGGAAAAGCTAAAACAGGAACACAGAGTTTCACAGAGATGCACAGAGATGCACAGAGGAAAAAATAAATCGCTTTTTCTCTGTGCCCCTCCGTGTTCCTCTGTGAAACTCTGTGCTAATTAGTATTTGCTAACTTTTCTGTCGGGTACAGAGGTATCCAACAAAAAACGTTATCATTACTCTAACAAACGCCGATTAATCTCTTGTACAAAGGTGGTATGTCGTACCAAATCGTGTTGAAGTTGCTCCACATCATCTAAAGGGTAGTCAAGCCGTCTAGCTAAAAAGGCAAACTCGTCACTGACCTGGAGGGGCATGGTTAAATCTTTGGTGTTACCCCGAACCATGCGAAGAGCGTTAATCAATTGCCGTAAAAAATTAAGCGCATCTAATAACGGCTGGTAATCCTCGCTCGGAATAATACCGGCTTTGGCCAGTGCTTTCATGGCGACTCGGGTATTAAACTGGCGCAAAGTAGAATCGTCATGACCATGTGTGATCTGGAGACCCTGAATCAGATACTCAATATCGATCAGTCCACCCGAACTGGATTTGGCGTTAAAGGTTCCGGCTGTCACCAAATGACGTAACTGGCGTTCTCGCATGGCCCGCATGGCCGACACATCAAACGGAATGTCGGTATAAATTAGCCGGTCACGAGTGGTGAGTAGCTGACGGGCAAAGCTATCATCACCAACAATAGGACGTAATTTAATCAGGGCTTGCCGTTCATAAGCCCAGGCCTCACCATCGGGGGCAAAATATCGCTCAAACATCTCAAAGGGAATGGCTAGTGCGCCGCCTTTGCCGTAAGGACGTAGGCGCAAATCCAGTTCAAAAATCCCCTCCCGTTTCGTGGTAATCGAATCTCGAATTTTTGCCACAAGCCGATTAAAATATTCGGCGTTGGTAACAACTCGATGTCCTGTCGTTTGCCCTTTTCCCCTGTAGATAAACATCAATTCAATATCGGAGCCAAAGCCCATCTCTCGTCCACCAGCCTTGCCTAGCATACAGATTGTCAAAGGGCAAACGCTCAGATTTTTTAAGTAGGGCAGGCCAAACATGGTGTGAAGTTCCTTCGTCGCAATCTGATAGGCGGTTTCGATGACCAGTTCTGCCAAATCGGTCAATTCTTGAGAAAATTCGCCAAATTTAGCAATATGACCCTGAATTTGACGCATGTCGATGCGGAACATCTCGCGGTCTTTGAAACGATTTAACGCTCGGCGTTTATCAAATTCGGTATGCTTCTCTTGCAAAATCTCTTCCAACGCTTCCCGCAGTTCGGCTTTACTCTTTTTGACAGCCAAACCAGCGACATCTCTCACCACCGGAAAGAGATTTTCATATTGCATACGTAAGAAATCATTCCATAAAAAGTCACTAACCCCCAACAAACGCACCATAGTTCTCATCACTTCCGGTTGTTCAATTGAGGCTAATTCGTCGGCCCAATTGGGTCGGGTGAAGAGTTGGGAGACAAACTCCCGAAAATGAAGCAAGGCCGATTCGGGGTTGGGCGATTGCGGCAACAGAAGGGTAAACTGTTTGATTAGAGCTGTGGCGGCCCGAAGTTCTCGCTGTTTATGCGGGGCGGTGATTTTGTGATTATGAGCATCGGTGACGTATAAAATATCTTGCACCCGATTACCGACCGTATCAACGCTCATCCGCCGAATGTTGATGCCATGCAAGCCGAGTGCATTGGTAAATTCGTATAAAAAGCCCACTGTATCGGGAGCGTTAATTTGCAAAACCGTGTGCCGTCGAGATGCCTCATTGTCAATCTCAATATCGATTGGCAATAGGGTGGTTTGCGGTTCATTAATATCCTTTAACAATAAGGCTACTCGTTTCGCCAATTCTGCTTGAGCCTTACGCTGTTGACCAGCTTGCAATTTTCGGCTAAGTTTGACAAAATCTTGCTGATATAACGACCAACAATCGGGATCAATCTTATCAAAAAAAGGAAGGACGGTAAAAACATCTACAATTTTGCGACGGTTTTGATTGACTTTGGCTTTGACTTTGTTTATTGGACGACGGCGACGACGTTTGTGTTTTAAGCGTGGTTTGGGGGCGGCTGATGGCTCATCAATCGAAGGGCCGTAGCTGAAAACATGCCCATCGACAATGTTAAACCCATGCACCAGCAAGAGACCACAAATAATCGACAACTTGCCGATATAGTCGTAACCGACAATTGTCACCCGCCAATAACCTCCCTCAATTGGAACTGCGTCGATTTGCACTGGCGTATTTGAGGTAAGTTTTCGTACCAAAGAGGCATGGTGGGCGATGTCGTTATCGTTAAATGCCATCACATAACTGGCATGCATCCGAATGAGGTGGGGCAACAAATCGGGGTTCGATACTCCCGTGGATATATTGGCCGCGGAGTCAGGATTGGTCACGTCAACATCAGCCAAATGTTGTTGGTAGAGCACCCGAATTACAGTCGTATGCTTTTGGTATAGTTCAATAAATCTTGCTCCAATATTTCTACCTTGAAATCCTAAACGATGGGCCAGATTATTTAGAGCCTTCGGTTCTTGTGGCAGAGTGTGGGTTTGATGATAGTGCATCAGTTGCAGATGGTGTTCGACTGTCCGCAAAAATATGTAACCTTCGGTCAATACCTGATGCTCCTGCGAGGTAATAAATTGCCAGCGGAGCAGTTTTGACAACGCGTCGAGTGTGTTGCTACTACGGACATTATGATGGATTTTGCCATGCGCTAACTGTAGGTATTGAGTCACAAACTCAATATCCCGAATCGAACCTGCGCCTAGCTTAATTTCGCCCCAATCACGCCCTTTTTGCTTCAATTGTTTCTCAATTCGCTGTTTTAGGGCATGCACCTCAAGGCGTACCGTTTCGGGAGAGATGTCAAAAATATGGGATTGAATCCGTCTTAAAAACATCTGACCCAGCTTCTGATTTCCGGCGACGGTGCGCGCTTTCAATAAGGCTTGTTTCTCCCACAAACGGGCATCTCGTTCTAAATAAAGAAGGTAGCCGTCTAAACTTGAGACTAGAGCGCCCGATTTACCCCAAGGTCGTAGGCGCATATCGACCCGATAGAGGAAACCTTCTGAGGTTACTCGAGCTAGTGCGTCAATTAAGGCTTGTCCCAGACGAATATATTGGCGTGGAGTATCCTGAGAGATAAAACAGAGATCGATATCAGAACTGTAATTTAACTCTTCTCCGCCCAATTTGCCCATCGCAATCACGGCAAATTCGTCGGCTGATATTTTGGTATGTTCAGAAACTAGGGTTAAGCAGGCTTGAATCATGCTGTCGGTTAGGCATGAGATTTGGCTGGTTACGGTGGGTAGGTCAAACGAGCCGAGCAGGTCAGCCGTACCAATCCGAAGTAATTCCCAACGTTGAAAGCGACGTAGGGCATCCAATGCCGGAATAATACTGGGATTGATCGGGATAAATGAGGTATTCCCTGAACTCGTGATTGAGGTTTGACTGGGCAAAAATGGTCGGACAATATTCTGCGCTGTTTGATATAGTTCGTCAACCGTTTTAGGTTGAGATGTACGTTTATATTCGGTGAGATGCTCAACATGTTCAGGATAACGGAGTAATATTTCGGTTAAAAATTGACTGCTGGTAAATAAGGTGACAAGGATTTCAATGGTACGGGGATTATCTGCCAAATGTTTCAGCAGATGAAGTTGCTCGGTGCTACTTTTTATGAGGCGTTCAAATTTGACTAAAATTTGGTCTGGGGCAGGAGAGGTAGCTAAAAATCGCAAAAGGTGAGGCAAGTTATCCGCAAAAGCAACGCGCGTCGCTTCTTTTTGAGGGATATTTCTGATACACTGGTAGGCGTGTTGCCAATCGGAAAATCCTACCGCAGAGAGACGATGATATATGGCGTTATCGCTCAAATCATTATGGTATAATAGTTCACGAATTTGAATTGCATTGACCATAGGCATAATAATTTCATTATATTGGACAATTATTAAATGTCAACTATCGGTATATATAGTGGTATCCCCGACAACTTGACATTTATAGTTATTCAAGTATAAAAGTAGTTAAACGGTTCTAACAAATCGGGAATAGCAGGGTTATTAATCTGCTCGGTGTCTATTAATCAGAAGTTTGTCGTTTGTCGTATTTTGTATTTTGGTAGTCCTGCACATGTAGTGATGGAGAAATCCGGAGTGCAAGGCATGCAAAGCAATCTTTGCACTCCTTATCTGCACCACTACCAATTTTTTTGTGTTAATCGGTGTCTGAAAAAAAACCGTAGTTCGACGAATCGACAACCTTTTGATTAATTTTAAGGATAGAGTAAAGGGCGGTGACGTGACGTTTACTCATCAAAGTTATGGACAACTTAAAAGAAACTGAACAATCAACGGTGATGGTTATTGACGATGCGAGTGATAATCGACATTTATTAGGCCTAATTCTAAAAAAAGAAGGGTTTAAGATTATGTTAGCTAAAGACGGTGAAACCGGTTTAGCTGCTCTGGCAGAGGAACTACCCGATATTATTTTACTAGATATTATGATGCCAGATATGTCGGGCTATGATTTATGCGAAAAACTAAAGGCTGATGAACAGCTTCGAGATATACCAGTTATTTTTATTAGCGCCATGAATCAATCCATGGATAAGGTTAAGGCGTTTTCAGTTGGTGGGGTGGACTATATCATCAAACCGTTTAACCATACAGAGGTGATTGCACGGGTTAATGCTCATCTGGATATTCGTCGTTTGCAAAACAACCTAAAAGAGAGAAATCTTCAACTTTCTCAGGAAATTACAGAACGAAAAGCGGTCGAGGAGGCTCTACAGCTACAGAATAAGGAGCTAGACGCGTTCTCTCATACGGTTGCTCATGATCTAAAAGGCCCGTTAGGGATTGTGGTTGGTTATACGGATTATCTTATCAATGATCCTATGGGCATGGATAGTGAGGAACTTCGGCCTATTTTTGAGCAGTTACGGCAAGCAGGACAAAAGGCAACCAACATTATTGATGAACTATTGCTCTTGGCAGGTGTAAGAAAAAAAGAGGTTGAACCTAGTCCGGTTAATATGTTAGAGATTGTTTGTCAAACGAAAAATCGGTTAAAGATAATGATTGAAGAGTATAAGGCTGAGGTGACTATTGCCGAGGATTGGCCGATTGTGATTGGATATGCTCCTTGGCTAGAGGAAGTTTGGGCAAATTACATCAGTAATGCCTTAAAATATGGTGGATCGCCACCAAGTGTAAAACTTGGCTATACCGAGCTAGATGATAGTACGGTTCGGTTGTGGGTGCGAGATAATGGTATGGGTCTTAGTGAAGAACAACAATTGAAATTATTTACTGAATTTACTCGTTTAGGCGAAATTCGGCTAGAGGGGAATGGGCTAGGGCTGTCGATTGTACGCCGTATTATGAACCGTTTAAACGGTGAGGTGGGAGTAGAAAGCACGGTCGGTCACGGAAGTGAGTTCTATTTCGTTCTGCCCAAAGCATATTGAATATTGAAGACTCCGCATAACAAAACTAATTGCCGATATATCTCGCATACAAACTCCGAGCGATTGCCTCATTCTCAGTGCCTTTAATAATGGCTCGCCCGTTTAAGAACAGGGTTATCTCATAAGAGTCAATTGAGAAACGAATTAGATACTCATTTTGAGCGATAATCTGCCCAACCTTAGCCAGTTGGTTCGCTAAATCGGCTAAGGGCAAATTTTGTTTCTGTAGAGGATGAATTTGTATAGAATTACGTCCGCACAGATTGACGGTCTGGCTAACCAGATTCTGGTTCAAAAACTCAAATTCATGCTGTTGACAGGTGGGGCAATTGGGTCGAGGCCCGCTGTTGTTGAACTGCTCAAAACTGTTAATCCACAAATCGACATAAATAATTCCCCGATTAATCTCACCATCTCCCACAAGTAATTTAATCGCTTCCGTCGTACTGATACTAGCCACAGTTCCCACAACCGAACCGACCACGCCTGCGGTGTCGCAGGTGGCACTACTACCGGGTAAGGGCATGGTTTCAATCAAACAACGTAGGCAGGCTGTTTCACTCGGAATAATCGTCTGACTCATGCCATAACTCGATACCGCCCCAGTATAAATCCACGGGATATTATGTTTGATACAGGCATCGTTGAGTAGATAACGCGTCTCAAAGTTGTCGGTGCCATCCATCACCAAATCAGCCCCGCCGATGAGCGTTTCGATATTTTCGGCGTTTACGTCGGTCACGATTCCCTCCACCTTAATCTCACTATTGATACGGCGCAGTTTACGCGTCGCGGCAATCGCTTTGGGCAACTGCTCGGCCAAATCCTGCTCGTCAAACAGTAGTTGACGTTGCAGGTTGTTTAGTTCGATAAAGTCGCGGTCTACAATGGTTAACTGACCGATTCCGGCGCGGGCCAGATGATTGGCGATGACTGTGCCTGTGGCTCCACAGCCAATAATAACCACATGGGCTGAGAGGAGTTTTTGTTGTCCGGATTCTCCAATACCGGGGAATAGGGTCTGACGGAGATAACGTGACATATTAAGTAACTAGACCCAAAAGTTTTAGAAACTTTTAGGGTCTGATGGTCTACAATTCGTTTTTATCTATAATTTCCAATGGTACAAACTCAAATCGTCGGATACCATCATCGACCAAACGCCAAACGTTGGTGTTGAGAGGCATCTTTTCATGGACAGAGGCAATTAGATAGAAAACATCTTTCCAAGCGTTTTCCATGTCAGTTTGGGAGGGGATGGGCGGCCAATCGGGGTGGGAGTGATAAATGCCAATGATTTCCAACTCTGCGTCATCAGCCGAATTATGTGCTTTGGCAAACTCCTCCGGACTGATGACAAACCTATCAGTTCGTTCTTGATGCTGATTGGTGGCTCGGTGAATCTCGTAAACAATACCATTATCAGTAAATTTACCTAATAAAAATCCACAACATTCACGGGGATAACTCTCAGCGGCATGGGCATAAATCTGTTTGAGTTGAGCATCGGTGATTTTCATGGCATGACCGTCAACTTAAGGGTTTGTAGTAGGTACTTTGGTGCCGTTTGAAGGCGATGAATCGCCTGTTAAGTTGACACTGATGATTTTCTCTGGTATCAGTGATTTTGAAAAAATTATCATCGCCTTGTAGAAAAAGAAAATCGTTTGTTGTGATTGGAATAATTACGGTTCTCGGTAATATTATAGTCGGAATACTTATTTTTTCCTATAAGATTATCTGGTGAACCTCGGTAACTTGTGGCTGTAATTGCAAAAGTCGTACAGATTGATTGATCAAGAAGCATGGATTTAAGGCGAGGGTGGATATTGGCATTTTTTGCCATGGTAATCACGGTTGGTTTGCTGGCATGGTAGCGATAGTTAAAAATCTGATACAGTTTTTCGGTAGCCCAAGGCGTAGCGCTCTCTGTACCTAAATCATCTAAAACCAATAGCGTTGCTGTACGAACCTCTTCAAATCGTTTATCGTAAGGGGTTAAACTGTTTGGACTGAAGGCGGCCCGCAGATAATCTAACAGGTCTGGCACGGTCACAAAAAGAGCTGGCTCGCGGGATGCAGAAACCTCATTGGCAATCGCCGCGGCTAAATGGGTTTTACCACACCCATAAGGGCCGGAAAAAACGATCCAGTCTTGTAAACATTTCGCATAATCTGAAGCTAAGTTCATAGCCCGTTTTAAATTATTATTTTGAGTTCCATCTAAATCAGTTCGATCAACAAAAAAAGTATCAAATCTTTTGTCTTTATAAAGAGGTAAACTTGATAAATGAGAATAACTAGCATCAACACCACTTTGACGAAAATCAGGGGCAGAAATTTGTTGTATTTGCGAGAAGCCGCGCTCACTCATGCGAGACCGAACCCGTGGATCAAGCTGCTCTAATTTGTGATTTGTAGTGACCACGGTTGGTAGTTGGGCGTTATATCGGTAATTAAACAGTTGAAACAGTTTTTCTTCTACCCACGAGGTTGAGCTATGGGTCCCTAAATCATCTAAAATCAATAATGGAGAAGAACGAATTTTCTCAAATCGTTCTTCGTAACTAGCTGGACTATGCGAGCTAAAAGTTGCCCGCAAATGGTCAAACAAATCAGGGATGACAATAAAATAAGCTGTTTCATCTTTGGAAATCACATAATTTGCAATCGCCACTGCTAAATGGGTTTTGCCGCAACCATATCCACCATGCAAAATTAACCAGCCATACGGGTTTTGAGCAAAATTATAGGCTACATTATAAACCCTTTGTAAATTTTGACGATAGGTATCTGACAAACCAAATCCTTCTGGCCTAAAAGTATCAAAGGTAAAGCGTCCCAACTCATCTAAATTGCTAATATTTTGTAAAGCATCAAACTGTTTGCTATCAGATTCACGACAATCGCATAATACCGGCTTTCCAAAATCAGGATGGGTGACGGGAAGGTCGCGTCTCAAATAGCCCCTATCAAGACAGAGAGGGCATGGTTTATCATCATCATCCGAAGTATGGAGAGATGAAAGGGTCTCTATCGACCGTTTCTGAAATCTTGACGATGCGAATCGATAGCCGTCACTCTGTGATTCTGTTATATTTTTCGTAATTTCAGCAATTTTCATAACCGTACTCGTTGTTAATGGAGCAATATATCCCGAAACTCATCCTCAGTATACCAAGGTTTATCATCTTGATTAGTTTGGGCCTGTTTATCCCCAATTCGGCCCGTTTTGGTCATTTTTTCTAACACGGCTCGCACATAGTTCCAGCGTCGAACATTGTTTTCGGCTGCGATTCTAAAGGCATCTTCAATCCACTCAGCCGGATAAAGTAGTTCCGCTTCTTTCAATTCATCGGCCAAAATAGGCGAGATCAGGCCGATATTATCCTCATATAGTTCAAAGATATTAGCCCGTTTGAGCGGGATAGCCAGTTCAGCGTTGATTTTGGTGACAAATGCCATTTCTCCAGACTCAATCTTTATTTGAGCCTGCCGTCCACGCACACTGTTCAAAAAGTAGAGGTCATGTCGCCCCGCATCATCCTCAATCTGAGTATACAATAGTGTGCCTCGAGTGACCGATTGAAGCAAACCATGCTCAACAATTTGAGTCACATCATCGCCAAAAAAGGCGATACTTTGCACCAAGGTTTCGTCACTCAGCAGGTCGGCAAGTGAAATGACATGATGCTGATGTCGGGCATGAAGCCATAAAAAATGGAGAATAATTTTTATTTCAACTGGATCGTTTATTTGGGGCAAAAGTTGGGTAAAAAACAGGTCGGGAATACCCACAAAACGCATATCTTCACTAGGGAAGCCATTAAACGTGGTCATTAGTAATCCAATGATTGTTTAGTTACTTCTAAATCAGTAAATTTGGTTAGCTCTTTTTGGAAGAACACCGAAATTTTTCCAGTAGGTCCAGAACGGTGTTTCCCAACAATAATCTCGGCGATGTTCGGAAATTCGGTATCTTCGTTGTAGACTTCGTCGCGATAAATAAACATGACGATGTCCGAGTCTTGCTCGATACTATTATGGGCAATGATGTTGTTGGCTAAAAAATTGTGATTGCTTGGAATTGTTAAGTCAAATACTTCCTCTTCTCCATCCGGTTCTATAGAAACAATTTTATCCCAGTAAATATCAGAACTACTCATTGTTTGTTCATTGATTGCAACAACACGCCGCGGTACAGCAATTCGATGTTTAATATCTAAGTTATCCAAACGTGTCCAACCGGTAGAAGCTCTAAATTTATGATTTCCAGTGGCCCGGATAGTTCTTCCCATTGCAGTCGTCAATTTGTAAACGGGTTTAACGCCTGTAGAAAACATGTTTGAGACAAGAGATAACTCAATTTTCAAGGTACTCTCATTTAATGTTAACACTTCGCTACCAGATTGAACATTACATATCGGGATTTGTTTACCATTAGCCAAATTAACCAATGTATCGCCCGTTAAACAACCTGATTCCCTCAAGTCCGAAAGTATAGGACGTTTATCTTGCCGAGACTCAACCTGCCGAGATAACTGGCTTAGGGCCAAAATCGGCACGTTTAACTCCCGCGCTAATGATTTGATGGAACGAGAGATGAAGCTAATCTCCTGTTGACGGTTTTCGCTCCGTGATTCTCCACGCATGAGTTGCAGATAATCGACGATGACTATGTCTATCCCATGTTCAGCATGCAATCGTCTAGATTTAGTCCGCAGTTCATAAGCCGAAATCGCGGGCGTATCATCAATAAATATATTGGTATTTGATAAGACGTTTGCCGCCTGAATAAAGGTGGCCCATTCGTTTTCTTTAATATCCCCTACCCGCAGGCGTTGGATACTGATGCCGGTTTCCGCAGAAATAAGCCGTTGCACCAACTGCTCACCGCTCATCTCCAAACTAAATATGGCAATTCGTTTCGTCCACCGCCGAGCCGATTGCAGGGCAATGCTCAAAGCAAGCGACGTATTGTGGACAATCATATCATCGGCTACAAAATTATGCGTCTCTGGTACGGTTAAATCATAAACTTGCTGTTCTCCCAGATACTCAATCTGAGTAATTTTATCCCAATATAGGTCACTTTGAGCCAGATTAATAAGCTCTTCTGATTGAATCGCCTGTCCGATAGCTAATAATCTGTCTCGGCTGGGGGCACGTTTGTCAACATGAATGTTAGCATGCTGAGGCAGTCCCATGTCGTCATAAATACGTTCTTTTTTGACCTGTTTTATATCATCCCAAATATCTAAGGGAATAGTATCGGTGTTCGTATTGGCTGAGGTGCGTTGAATATATTTTTCTACCTGAGTGATGGCTTCTTCTTTGCCAAACGCGCCAACTTGCTCAACAAGCAGGCGTAAATTGGGTATACCTGTAATCCGTAGCTGATAGGCGGGGCGGTAACTGCCAGCATTTTTTATCTGTCGATGCCGTAATTTGGCGATAATTCCAAACCGAAGGAGCAGGTGTTGAACTCCACGAGCCAATTTCAACGAAATGGTACTATAAGAGATGACAGCTTGTTTGTCAAGTTGAAGATAAACAGTGCCATCACAAGCAAAAAGACGATTTAAGAAGAGAGCTAATTTAGGTCGAGTGTAACGATATACACAATCTGGTATCTCTTTTTGATCAGCTAATTTTCCCCAGATCCCTTGTTCACGAAGCCACATGGTGAGACTATTGGGGCTATTATGGCTGATAGCTGGTAGGCCATCAGGGGCTAACTGCTTCGGTAATACATCCAAAATATTACATAGGGAGATAAATGTATCTGTGGTAGGAACAATTTTGCTATTGACCAATGTCGGGCTAACCTCAATTGCCTGAGCTAGTTTGGCATGGTGCATGGTTTGTGGCAAATTTGTGGCAAATTCATGACGATCAGTTTCGATAAAATTTTGGTTGCCAGATACGTAGACGGTTGGAACTCGCTGGCCTTGACTATCCTCCAAGTGAGTTTTGATACCGGGGAAATTTTGACTGGCTGCAATAAAATCATCCCGCAAACGCGGATTATTACTTGAAAATTGCGGAATATTACTGGTGAGACAACCATCTCCTAACAAATAGGCTAACAGTTTGGCTTCATGGGCTGGGGCATCGTATTGACCGAAAACTGGAATAATTCGCGGTACGGCAATATAGTCACCCGTTTTTAAGTCACCTAAAGCCTGCCAACCATTGACGGTCAAAAATGGATGGGTTAAGGTAACTTTTATTTCCCGTCCTAATGCTGTCCGAACTCGGTAAGTTGGTTTGAGGCCATCATCAACAAAATCGCTGGCTTGAGCAGATTGCAATTTGTACTCATTGGTTAAGGTTAATAAGTTGGCCTGACGCTGTTGTACTAACGTTTCAATCGTTGCCAACTCGCCTGTAGTTGGGTTTACCATAAGCGTATCGGCACTGACACATTTACCCATTCCCGGTCTTCCGGCCATGACAACCATGTCGGAACGCTGTAAGCCGCCCAATATTTTATCAAGATCAGTTAGGCCGGTAGGGATTCCAACTACCTCACCCTGATGCTGATATAGATATTCTAAGCGGTCATTATATTCTTCAATAATTTGGCTAATCGAGCGTAAATCACGATCAACTCGCCGGGCCGAAATATTGAATATAATTTCTTCCGCTCGGTCAACGACTTCATCAACATCGGCCTCATCCTCGTAAGCTAAACGGGCGATTCGGCCTGCCGCATCAATGAGGCGGCGCAATACGGCGGTTCGCTCGATGATGCGAGCGTAAAACTCGGCATGAATCGAGGTGGGGGTGGCGTTAATCAGGCTGGTCAGTTGCGCCGGCCCACCAATCTGCTCAAGTTGATTACGTCGTTCCAGTTCATCACTGAGGGTGACTAAATCAGAAGGCTCTCGTTTTTCATAAAGATAAGAAATCGCTTCATAGACCCAACCATGACGCTCTACAAAAAAATCTTCTGCATTCAAAAATGTAGAGACCCGCATAATGGAATCAGAATCGATGAGTAACGAGCCTAATAATGCTTGTTCAGCTTCAACATTATGGGGTTGTAGTGCGTCAGGAGTTAAGAGCGGTTTATTATCAGAGTGATCTAAGTTTTTGCTCATTTCTTTTTAAGACTTAGATAATAAAGCGGAGCTTTGTGATGCACAAAGTTCCGCTTTTAAGATCAATTATTTTTTCGATGGCAGTCTATATTGACAATGTTAGATTACAACGTCGCACTGAACAAAGCAAAGTGTCCACTCGAAGGGAGTTCCAAGAAAATAAATCTCCCACGATCAATGGAGGGCGGATCCTAGCCGACATGTTGACTGGAAGCCAACTCTCCGTTTGGGAGGTTTTAAAAATTGGAATCGCCTAAAATACCATCATCATGCAGGACTCTTCACTCTATATCGTTACATTCAGAGTGACATGGCCTAAACAAATATCAAGGCCTAACGTTGTCAAGCTATTCATTTCCTGTAACAATCAGATGGGTGTGTTCAGTTTTAGTTGAAAATTTGAACACATTCAGATAACTCAATTTTTGCCTAAGTCGTCGAGGTCAAGGTCGTTAATAAAGTCTCGGAAGATGGATAGTTTTTCTTGTTCCTCTTCGGTGACAGGTTCTGGCTCTTCGTCAAGTTCTTCGATACTGGCTTCTGGGACAATGGAAGCCATATCCATGACCTCATCGGCCACAAATAAAGGAACGTTAACCCGAACAGCTAAGGCAATTGCGTCACTAGGACGAGCATCTATTTCGGTGCTTTTACCCGCCACATCCATCACAATCTGAGCAAAAAAGGTATCATTTTTAAGCTCATTGACTGTAATATGAGATATTTTGGCACCCATTTTATCTATGACACCTTTTAAGAGGTCGTGGGTAAGGGGGCGAGCAACTTGAACATCTTGTAACTGAATAGTAATTGCATCGGCCTCAAAGGGGCCAATCCAGATGGGCAAGTAACGGTTAGAATCTGATTCTCTGAGGACAACTACCCGATGTTGAGACATTAAGCTAACACGAATACTATCTATTTCGACTTCAATCATTTATATTTAGCCTCTATTTAGGCAGTTCCAATTTTTAAATTCTCCCAAATATCGTTGGCTGAGCGTTCGACTAGCTCACGCCGAAGTCCTGTCGAAGCCAATCCCCTTCGGCAAACTCAGGGAACGTTGGGAGATTTATTTTTCTGGAATTGCCTTATAAATTAAATGGATGCAAAAGTTTGTCGTTTTATAGAAACCCAGTTTTTTCCGTGGACTCCAGAATATAATCTTGTTGAGAAACGATAAACTTCTGATTGATTGATGGATGTGTGGATTATACCACATGATATTTTCGCTTACAAGTAGTTTAACTGTTATAATGGGCTGACAATGTTACGTGTTTTTATGATATTTCAGCTAATTTTTATAGGCGTTATTGCTTGTCAGGCTCCCCACGCCATTGAACCAGAGATAGCTCAACAGGATTTACAAAAGGCGTGGAAGGCAAATCAGCATACGGTGTGGGAAATAAATTGGCCTACTGCGCCAATCGGTGGGGTAATTGTGGTAGAGTATTGGCAATTCGATAATCAGTACAGATTTGAGATTTTGGAATCTACCTCAACGCGATTAGTGGGCGAGACCCTTATCTCTAATGGCAACTCAATATGTCGCTACAATCGATTTGAGTTATTTGAGTTAGATGAAATAAGCCTCGTCGAAACCACGTCGTCTCAACTCTCGCCCGTGACCGATTTGTTCAGCATGATAGACAGGTTACTCCATTACTCGACCAGTTTGTCAGCCCAGCAACAAGTCACATCGACCTTAGAGGGGGCATCAAAAAAAATTGAGTTGCTATTAGCCGACCAAACGAGGCTAATTTTTTGGTTAGACGTAAAAACAAAACTGCCCCTGCGAATCGAACTTATAACCGCTCGAGAGAATATTTTGCTTAAGGCTCAGTCTAACAAACCGCTTATTCGTCCACCACAGGGGCTATTTAGTAGGCCAATTATCCATTAAATTGGATTTTTGGTAGCCCCGCATAACCGGCTGAACCCACGTCAGCCAAATCGCTCCGCCGATGAGGACAATCGCTATGAGTACCCACAACATGGCCCATATTATGGCTGGAATATAGGTCAAATTGGACATGGATAGGGCATCGTTGGCTGGAATTTGACCACCTTGGGTGGTCAAACCGATCAAACCCCACAAATCTGAAAATGTGGTTAAAGCGGCTTGAATTGCCAAAAAGTGAATCCAGAAGATAATGCCACTCGGATTCGCTTTAAGGGCAATGATGAGAAAAATAAGGCCAAACAGCCAACCACTGATCGTTGCCAAAATTGCCCCGCCTGCCTCTCCAGTGACCAAGCCGGTAAAGATACCGGGCAGACCGTATATCAGCCCAAATAGAAAAAACGCGCCTCCAATCAGGCCGATTGCCCAGCGTGACCAGCGATGGTTGCGGCCTAGCAAAATCAGCACTGCTCCGAATAAAGCCGTTCCCAAGTATCCGGCTGGAATCACTATAAAACGTAATCCGCCCGCGGTATAGGCCAACCCCGCGCCGTTCGGCTCGATAATAAATCGGACAAAATTGCCACCTGTTAAGACTGCGGCCAAACCATGACTCAGTTCATGTACCATGGTCAACAATAGACGAAACGGGTAGTTAAACCAACTTAAAACGGGAACGACCATCATCAGCACGGTAGTTAGTCCAGCAAAGCCGATGAGGGCCAGAGTTTGTTGCGTGGATAGTTTACTATTTTTTGATGCTAATAATAGGTTTTTCATGAAATACTCCTGTCAAATGGAAATGGTGTATAACTTTTGCTGTGAGCCTACTGTTAGAGCAAAGGTCTCACCGTAAAACACTATACGCCATTTTTTGTTATACGTCGCAAGATCACCATTATATCTTGGACTTTTCTAAAATGGAAGCCGAGCGCATGGAACTCTTTGATGGCAGTTTTAGTTTCATGCCGTTTAGGAATAGGAATTAATTAACAAAGCAAGCTTTGGACTCCTTATCACTACTCTGCACCACTATTTGCGCGAGTCCAGCCCGTTAGAGTGAGCGACATGCCAAAGTCAAGCAACTATTTGAATAGTGGTGTAAAAGTAGTACTATAATAAGGAGTGTAAGTCTTGCCTGCAAAGCGAGTTTTGCACTCCGTTAAGAAATGAGTCCTAAATAAGTTGCGTGTTTGGCAATCGTAGGGGCTAGGCAAGGCGGTGTAGCGTTGGTTTGAAATCAGAACTCCAATCCGCCTTGCCTCGCCCTGAATCCACGGAATGACGGGCGAGGCAGGGGCGGAGCGGAGATAGTCGCACATTCCAAGTCTAGACCGCCTGCCTAGCCCCTACCATAATCTCCGACGCAAATGCACGTTAATTAATGCCCATTCCTAATGATTTGGATTAAATAACAAAAGTTTGTCGATTCATTTAGTACCCGACTTAGTACCCGACAGAAAATTTAATCTGAACTAATGAACACAGAGTTTCACAGAGGAACACGGAGATTCACAGAGAAAAAACGATTTATTTTTCTTTTGTATTACTCTGTGCCCCTCTGTGCATCTCTGTGAAACTCTGTGTTCCTGTTTTGTCGGGTAGCAAGTTCGAACTCTCAAAAAATTATCATAAAACGTAGCCTGAGCCTGTCGAAGGCTGACAGATAGGACTTCGATTGGCTCAGGCTACGCTCAACTAACTTTTAGTAATCGGATAATAGTTATGAACCAAGAAAGCAAATCCTCGATTTTAATCGTGGACGATAATCCCACCAATTTAGGCGTTTTATTCAATTATTTAAAATCATTGGGTTTTAAGGTGTTTCCCCTAAAAGATGCTGAGAAGGGGTTGAATTTATTACAGAAACAATCCGTTGATTTAGTTTTACTGGATATTATGATGCCGGGTATGAATGGTTACGAAATGTGTCGGCGACTAAAAGATAACCCGGCTACGCAAGATATTCCGATCATTTTCATGAGTGCTTTGTCTGACACGGTAGACAAAATCAAAGGACTTCAAATGGGCGCGGTGGATTATATCACCAAACCGTTTCAGCAAGAGGAAGTTTTGGCCCGAATCAAGACTCATATCCAATTGCGAACAGTCCAAAAACAGTTGGAGATAAAAAACCAAGCCCTCAAAGATGCCCAAAAACATATATTGCGCGACTTGAATATGGCACGTCATATCCAACATGGCTTATTGCTTACCGACCATGCCTGTTGGAATAACTTTGATGTGGTCTGTTATACGAAAGCGGCACGTCAAATCGGGGGTGATTTTTATAATTATCGCTATTTTCCAGAAAACAATAGTTGTAGTATTGCGGTCGGTGATGTATCTGGTAAAGGTGTTCCGGCGGCGTTGTTGATGGCAACATGTCTGACTCAATTTGACTCGTATATCATGCCCCATATTTCACCAAAGTCGTTTGTTGAAACGCTAGACAAAGCTCTTGCCCCTTACCTGCAACCGTATAATCAAAATTGTGCATTTATCTATGTGAAAATTACTTTCCCTGAATCTTCCTCTCTGGTGTCGGAGGAAGAGGTAGGGTTGGCTACATTTGTTAATGCGGGTTGCCTGCTCCCAATCATCAAACGACATGAGGGTTCGAGCCAATGGGTCGATGTGGGCGGTCTGCCACTGGGTGTAGGTTTGGAGAGCGAATTGGGTTACATGGAAGAAGCAATCGAATTGCGTCATAGGGATATGATAATTTTGTGCAGTGATGGCGTGGTCGAGGCAATGAATGAGCATGACGAAATGTTCGGTTTTGATCGATTTGAGCAGGCGGTAGAGTCATTTTCGGTTTCATCTCTTGAAAGTCTTGACCACAATATCGACGGCATACCTCGCAGGAAAGAACAGCTTTCTTTGGGAATTGCCGATCTCATGGTGGAGCATATCAAGCGTGAGATCATGGCGTTTGCTGGTAATGCCGAACCTCATGACGATTTAACGATTGTGGTTATTCAGTTTTTGGTAAATGCAGGGATGAGGAATGAAGAATGAAGAATGAGGAATGAAGAATGAAGTACCCGACAGAAAATTTAGTCTGAACTAATTAGCACAGAGTTTCACAGAGGAACACGGAGATTCACAGAGAAAAAGTAAATTATTTTTTCCTCTGTGAATCTCTGTATTCCTGTTTTAGCCTTCCCTAAAGGCTACCAACTTAACGTGCGACAGATAATATCGTAACACATTCTTTAGACTGTGCGGCACAGGCTGAAGCATGTGCTACATGTCTCGGCTTACGTTGATAGCCTTCCCTAAACCACTTTGTCGGGTAGCAAGAATGATGAACGATGAATGAAAAGGAGAATAGATGAAATCAATAATTGTATTAAGTAGAATTACTGTTTTGGTTATTTGTATGTTGTTCTGCTTAGAGTGGCATGTTTATGCCCAAGTGCCAGATACATTGGATGTATTTGACCTACAATTTGACCATGTCTTTGATTTAGGTTCTCCGGGCGGGCAGACGATGTTGCAGGACAATGACGGCTTTTTGTGGGTCGGCACAGAGGGCGGCGGGATTTTTCGCTATGATGGTTATGAGCTGAAAAATTATGGGGCTGGTCCCGAATTGCTGCCTAGTGGTTCTATTTTTAGGATTGTTGAGGATCCGCAAGACCCTAACATATTTTGGATCGGTACTTCTGGCGGACTAAGCCGCTTTGATAAAGCGGCCGAGACCTTTAAAAATTATGTGCATAATCCTGATGACCCAATCAGTTTGGGTTATAATGCAATTGACGAAATCGTTCAAGATAGGAGTAATCCTAATATCCTATGGATTGGAACACTCCAAGGATTGAATAAGTTTGACAAGGAACACCAAACTTTTACTCGTTATGAGCATGATCCCGATAATTCGAATAGTCCTAATGCGGCCGAAATCTGGCGCATTGTTCAAGACGATGATGCCAATATTCTATGGTTGGGGACCGTTGGTGGCGGGCTTGATAAATTCGACACGGAAACCGAAACCTTTATTCATTATACCCACGATCCGCAAGACCTCAATAGCTTAGGAACTGAAGATAATTTCATTTCCGCAATCATGCAGGACAAAGATGACCCGAATATTTTGTGGCTTGGAACTGCGGCCAATGGACTCGAAAAGTTCGACAAGCAAACAGGAATTTTCAGGCACTACCCGCATGATCCAGATGACGCTAACTGCGTTCCAGAGGGCTTGATCGGCTTAATATATGATGATGGGCAGGGTATGCTTTGGTTAGGTGGTTTTATATCTGACAATGGCTTAACTGTGTTTGACAAGCATACGGAGAAGTTTGTCAATTATAGGCATGATTCGAGAAATCCCTACAGTTTGAGTGATGACTTAGTTGTGAATGTTTATCCAGATCGTTCTGGTATTTTTTGGATCACAACGTATTCTGGTAAGATGGATAAAATTGACTATCATAATCGAAAGTTTGAACTTTACCAAAATATTCCCCAGTATCCGGATAGTTTGGGGAATAGCGCCGTCACTACAATCTATCAAGACGCGGATGATATTTGGTTGGGGACTCAGGGAGGGTTGAGTCGCCTGGATCAAGCCAGCGGCAAATTTACCAATTATACTGCCGATCCAGATGACCCTAAAGGCTTGGGCACTGATTATATACTGGGCATATTTGAAGACTCGTCTGGAGATTTCTTGATTTCTCTCTTGAATGGGCCTCTAATCCGCTTTGATGGTGAAACGGGTAGCATTATCAAGCGTTACGCAACGATCGCCGAAAGTTTTACGCGCATTGTCCAAGACCCAGATGACCCCAATATTCTTTGGCTAGGGACTCGTTTTATGGGATTTGCTAGATTTGATAAGCAAACGCAAGTCTTTACATTCTATAAATTTGACTCAGTTAGTCCATCTGCTGGGCCGGGCCACGATTACATTTACGAGGTTTTTCATGATCGGAATGAATCGGTGATTTGGCTTGGTTCTTGGTATGGGGGAGGATTGAGTAAATTTGACAAACAAACTGAGATGTTTACGCATTATGTGTCTGATCCTGATGATCCACATAGCATATCTGCTGATTCAATTACGGCCATTTATCAAGGCGCACTCGGTATTTTGTGGATTGGCACACAAGGTGGTGGCCTGAATAAATTCGATACACAGACCGAAATATTTGTGCCTTATACGGCAAAAAATGGTATTCCTGCTGATGTCCTATCAATTCTTGAGGATGATGCGTCGCCGGATGGCAATCTCTGGTTGAGCACCAATGAAGGCATCGTAATGTTTAATCCGAAAACCGAAATGGTCGAAAAGCGTTACTCCCAAAGCGATGGATTGCAAGGAGACATTTTTTTCTATGGCAGCGCGCTAAAAACCAGAGACGGTCAAATGTGGTTCGGCGGAACGAAGGGTGTCAACAGTTTTTATCCCGATAAATTGGTGGATAATCCTTATGTTCCGCCCATAGTGTTGACTTCTTTCACCCAAGGGGGTGAAAATTTCTCCCAATCGCCTGAACGACTGGAAGAAGTGTTTCTGGATTGGCAACACAACTTTTTTGAATTCGAGTTCGTGGCCCTTAACTATATCTTGCCAGAGAAAAATCAATACGCCTATATGCTGGAAGGGGTAGATACCGAATGGTATTATGCAGGTACAAAGCGTCATGGACGTTATACCAATTTGCCTGATGGCACGCATACGCTGAGAATTAAAGGCTCCAACAACGATGGTGTGTGGAATGAGGAAGGACTGTCGCTAACAATCCAAGTGGTTACTCCATTTTGGAGAATGTGGTGGTTTAGAATCATCATAACTCTCTTCTTGGCCGGCGGTGTGGTGGGAACTTTGGCCCTCCGCGTCAAAACGATGAAAGTACAACAACGTAAATTGGAGCAAATGGTGATGGAACGCACCCGGGAACTGGAAAAAGCACGAGATGTCGCCCAGGTTGCCAGCAAAGCCAAATCGCAATTTCTGGCCAATATGAGCCACGAAATCCGCACTCCGCTTAATGCCATTGTTGGCTTTAGCCAGCTTTTACAGCATCAGAGCCGCGAACTGACCTTACCCAGAGAGTTTCAACAATTCCTAGATAACGTTAGGCTCAGCGGGCAAAATCTATCGGAATTGATCAATAACGTGTTGGATTTATCTAAGATCGAGGCGGGCAAAATGAGCATAGAGGAACAAGACCTGAATCTCAAACTGCTGGTGCAGGGCATTTATCATATCAATAAAGCTCAGGCCCTCACTAAAGGCATTTATTTCAACTATCATCTGGCTCCCAATTTGCCAACGCTGATCCGCTCGGATCGGACCAAACTTAACCAGATTTTGATGAATCTGGTCGGTAACGCCCTCAAATTTACACCGAAAGGGAAAACAGTACAACTCAAAGCGATGAAAGATGGCGACTTTGTTTTTTTTCAGGTCGTTGACGAGGGTATCGGTATTTCCTTGGAGCGGCAGACGGTCATCTTTGAAGCCTTTGAGCAAGCCGAGACTGGCACCACCCGCCGTTTTGGTGGCACCGGCCTCGGTCTGTCCATCACCAAAACAATGGTTGAGTTGTTGGGAGGAGAGATACAGGTAGAAAGTATTCTCGACCAAGGCTCAATCTTTTCGGTCAGGATTCCTCTGGTCGAATCCGTTGCTTCACTCATCGAACATGCGGAAATCGACCCCGATCGGTTTAATTTTGCCGAGGATAACGTTATTTTATTGGTCGAAGATAATATGATGAATCAGGATATGCTCATAGCTCTGTTTCACACTTTGAATCTGGACCTTCAGGTGGCGGGCAATGGTCAGATTGGGGTGGAAAGGGCGCTGGAATTGAAACCGGATTTGATATTGCTGGATATGCACATGCCGGATATGGATGGTCTGGCCGTGGCTCAACAGATTCGGCAGGCAGGGGACGAAACCCCGATTGTTCTGGTTTCGGCAGATGTTTTTATCGACCAGCTAGATGCCGCACTGTCGGTCGGTATCTCCGAATCTCTAAGCAAACCGCTTGATTTCGGCAAACTCTTTCCTGTTCTGATCAAATATTTGCGTCAAGATCAGGCGACAGATGTGCCCGTAGCCGGAGCTATTCTGACTTTGCCCCAACATCTTGAAAAACAGATATTGGTCGGGTTCACCGAACTGGCCCAATTTTCCATCCTTGATGGGGAGCGGATTGTGGATCAAATCAACAAAATGATCACCTTATGCCAAGGATTTGATTCTCCTTATCCAGTGATTTTAACTAAAATAGAAGATGCCGTCTTTGATGGTGATGAAGAACAATTTAAGCTATTAGTGCAAGAGGTACACACATAATGACAAAGATACTAATTGTAGATGATGATCGGCACTTCATTCAGCAGGTCAGAGAATTGTTGGCTGGATTTGGCTATGAGTCCGGTTTTGTAACCAGAGCCGAACACCTGTTTCCTAAATTGGAGCGGGAGGAGTTTAGTCTTATTTTACTGGATATCAATATGCCGAGTACAGATGGAGTGACTCTGCTCAAACAACTCAGATCCACTCCGCCCTACCAGACTATCCCAGTGATTATGTTGACGGTAGAGGCGGCTGAGCGCGTGCTGGCTAATTGCTTTGAATACGGAGCCACTGATTTTATTACCAAGCCCGTCCAGAATCTGGTTTTTAAAGCGCGTGTCGAATCCGCGCTAGCCATCCAGACTTACATTAAGGCTCTGGAAGAGCGGACGGCTGACCTCAATCAGGCTAATACCCAACTACAACAGGAGATTGCCGAGCGGGTGCAAGCAGAGGAGACGTTGCAGAAATACCGCGATCATCTTGAGGAACTTGTCGAAACGCGCACTGTCGAACTCCTAGAGGCTGTTGCCCAACTTGAACAAGAAATTAGCGAACGCAAGCGGGCAGAAGAGATGCTTCGCGAGGTTTCAGAGTTCAACAAAAAGATCATTTCTGAGTCGCCAATTGGAATATCGATTTACGACACATCTGGACAATGTGTAGCCGCAAATGATTCAATCGGAAAACTGATTGGAGCGACCAGAGAGCAGGTTCTTGAGCAAAATTATAAAGAGATCGAATCATGGAAAAAATCCGGTTTATTTGATAAAGCAAAGGAGGCTATCTCGGAAAACATCAAGAAACGTCATGAGTTACATATTGTCTCAACATTTGGAAGACTCGTGTCGCTTGATTGTCATTTTATCCCTTTTCCGTCAGAGGATCAAAGTCATTTGCTGTTTATGATGAATGATATTAGCGAGCGTATACAAATGGAGAATGCACTGCGTGAAAGCGAGGAACGGTTCCGTACCATTGTTACAAATAGCACACCGATAGTGTTCATGTTCGATAGAGAGGGAACGATTCTTCTCTCTGAGGGCAAGATGCTGTCGGTGGTGGGGCTGAGACCGGGGGAAGTTGTGGGGCAGTCTGTATTTGAGTTATATCAAGATTATCCAGACACGATAAAGGCATTTAAGACGGCTTTGAATGGTGAGTTAGTCGAAGGGATCATTAAATTTGGTGAACTCTTCTTTGAAACTTTTTTCTCACCCAACATAGATTTGCAAGGGAATGTTGTCGGCGTTATTGGTATGTCGCTAGATATCACCGAGTACAAGCGAGCAGAAAAAGCCATACAAAATGCCAATAATCAATTAGCCCAGCGCGTTGAGGAATTGTCAACCCTTAACCAAATCAGCCAAAAATTGTCTACTGTAATCGATCTAGAAGCCAACCTAAAAACGCTAAACAAGACAATGGTACAGTTTTTTAAGGCTAGAAATAGTATTGCTGCTATGCTTAATCAGGCTGGCACAGAACTGGTAGTGATTAGTTATCACGATCAAGATAGAACTTCGATGAATATAACTGGCCTCACTTTCCCTTTACACAGTAACCGAGCGGGCTGGCAAGTTATAGAAACCAAACGCTCTGTTTTGGTAACACCAGATACTCTTGATCTGCTAGATGAGATGGCTCAGAAGCAGTTCAAAGAGCGCAATATCTACAGCGTGATGATTTTGCCTTTGCTGACTCGTGGCAAAGCGATTGGCACCCTCAGTATTGGCACTGATCAGACTGGTCGGATATTCACTCCCTCAGAAATAAGTCTAGCAGAAACAATTGCCGCTCAAATCGCTGGAGCTATCGAGACATCTCGTCTATTTGACGAATTACGGGAGGCCAAAGATGCCGCTGAAGCTGCCAACCGAGCCAAAACTATTTTTATCTCTAGCATGAGCCATGAATTGCGAACCCCGCTTAATGGTATTCTGGGCTATACCCAAATTTTGGCGTGGGATAAAAAGCTCGATGATAGCCATAAAGCCAGATTAGAGATTATTCAACAAAATGGTAATCATCTACTCAATCTCATCAATGACATCTTGGATTTTTCTAAAATGGAAGCCGAGCGCATGAAACTCTTTGAAAGTAACTTTGCTTTCCAACCCTTCATCGAAAATATTGTGGCAATGGTTAAGCTTCAAGCCGACAAGAAAAATATATGGCTTAACTTTGAGGCTGGGCCAAATTTACCTATTGCCGTTCATAGTGATGAAAAACGATTGAGCCAAATTATCCTCAACCTACTTAATAATGCCATCAAATTTACTGAGCGAGGCAGCATTACCTTTTCGGTTCACCGTCGGGTAAAAAATTCCCCCCTCAGTCTCCCCAAAGGGGAGGAAGCCAGTTCCCCCGCCCTTTGGGAGGGGGTTAGGGGGAGGGCTGATTCTAAAGTTCCGAACTCAGTTGCCGGAAAAATCCGCTTTCAAGTTGCTGATACAGGTACCGGGATTCCCCAAAATAAATTAACCGACATCTTTTTACCCTTCAAACAAGTGGGTGAGCAAGCTCTAATGATTGAAGGAACGGGACTTGGCTTGCCCATCAGTCGTAATTTGACGCGACTACTGGGCGGTGAGCTACATGTAAAGAGTCGGCTTGGGGAAGGTAGCACCTTTTGGTTTGATTTGAATCTTGATGAGGTGGACACATGGCGAGAGGTTCAAACAGTAGAGGAACAGAATATTATCGGCTTTGAAGGTGAAAAAAGGAAAATCTTGGTGGTGGATGATGTCTTCCACAATCAAGGGGTATTGGTCAATATCTTAGAGCCGTTGGGTTTTGATGTGATAACCGCCAATGATGGTCGAGAAGGTTTGAGTAAAGCCATTGAATTTCAACCCGACTTGGTTTTGATGGATTTGGTTATGCCGATTATGGATGGGGTTGAGTCGACCCAGCTTGTAAAGAAGAATCTGCCCAATACAAAAGTGATTATTGTGTCAGCCCGTTCATCACAGGCTTTAGCGGATGTGCAAAAAAGAGTAGGCGGTGATGATTATCTGCAAAAACCGATTCGTATGGTAGAACTTTTTAGCAAGCTACAAATACATTTGAATTTGACATGGATTCACGAGAAAGAAGAGGAACATTATAACCTTAAGTCAGATGAAAAAGCCGATATTATCCCCCCACCCATTACTGAATTAATACCTCTTTTGGAATCGGCACAACTGTCTGATTTCATGGAGATTGAAACACAATTAATTCAGATTGAGGCAATGGGTAAGAAATACAAACCATTTGTGGCACGTGTGCAAGAATTTGTAGAATTATTTGATGCAGATGATATTTGTGAGTTTGTGGCGCGGTATTTATTCTGAGGCAATCTGGAGATTGGGAATGTCATCACGCCTTACGTATGCCTTACGTTTCACGAGATTGGCAAATATTATCTTGCTACCCGACAAAGTGGTTTAGGGAAGGCTAAAACAGGAACACAGAGTTTCACTGAGACGCACAGAGGGGCACAGAGGAAAAAATAATTCGCTTTTCTTTGTGAAACTCTGTGTTCCTCTGTGAAACTCTGTGCTAATTAGTTTTGGCTAACTTTTTTGTCGGGTATTGAGAATATTATTACATTGAACATGGGAGAAAAGTAATGTCTAATATTTTTAACTTGTTAACACCAGTTACTTACTGGATTTTGATTGTCTTATGGTCTTTTATTCTTTATTTTTGCATCAAAAAAATATGGAGTGACAAAACAAGGCGTTTATTTACGTTAATGAGCATACTTGCCCTTGACGCGTTCCGTACTCTGTTTGAGAGTATCTACTTTGGTATCTGGTATACATCCTTGTCTGGATTAATCCCCATTGGTATTGGCGAATTTCTTACGCTCCCTGAAATGGTTATTATCCCCAAACTGCTAAATGTACTTATCACGATTATTGTGATTGCGCTATTGCTCAAACGCTGGTTCCCTCAAGAAGAGCAGGAAGAATACCGCTTATTAGCAGAAACAATGAGAGATGTTATTGTCCGGCTTTCACCGACTTGGAAGATATTATATGTTAGCTCAGGTATTAAAGAATTTAGCGGATACGATCCGAAAAGCGAAATTGGGAATAGCATGTCGAAATATTTTGCGAAAAAAACAGACCTTATACATGCTACTAACCTGCTTGCAAAGGTTTTAATAACTCGGCAAAGTGGAAAATTTGAGTTTTTATTCAAGCCAAAAAATAGAAAACCATTTCCTGTTGAATATACATATATTCCCATATTAAAAGATGATAAAGTGATCGCAATTCAACTTACGTTACGTGACATCACCATACGCAAGCAGGTAGAGAAGGCATTACATGAGAGTGAGGAGCAATACAGAAACCTCTACGAGAATGTTCCTGTCGGCATATTCCGTTCGAACTTGGAGGGTAAGTTGCTCTCTGTCAACCGAGCATTTGTACAAATACTCGGTTACGAATCGGCGAGTGAATTGAAGAAAATCCTTATGCCGGATATCTACCATGATCCCAAGCATCGCGAAGAGCTTTTCGCACGTCTCATGGAAGAGGGAGACATCGAAAATTTTGAAGTATGTGTCAAACACAAGGACGGGAGTCTAATATGGATTTCGACAAACATTCAGGCCATCTTTGATGAAGAGGGGAAGATACTGTATCTCGATGGAACAGGAGAAGATATTACCACACGCAAGCAGGTAGAGGAAGCATTACGGGAAAGCGAAGAACTATACCGCACATTATTTGAACGTTCCAATGATGCTATCTTCCTAGTTGATACACAGACAGGGCAATATATCGATGCCAACCAAGCGGCAGAACAGTTAACAGGGTATTCTTTATCCGAGCTAAAAACAAAAACAACAAAGGATTTAACGCCCGCAGGAGCAAAACAAAGACTTAATCAGTCAGCAATACTTGAAACAACTAAAAAAGTTGGTGAAGTCACTTATGTAAGAGCGGATGGCACAGAACGGGTTGCAATCCTAACAGTCATTCCACTTAAAGAAGATGTGGTTATCGGCATGGCCCATGACATCACCAAGCGCAAGCATGCCGAAGCGGTTTTGCAAGCTAGAGAGGCATTTCTTGAGCGTATCATTGATCAGAGTCCCTTTGCAATTTGGATATCGGATGCAGAAGGCACATTACAGCATGCCAATCCTGCGTTGAAGAGATTTGTAAATCTTACGGATGAACAGCTAGTGGGCAAGTATAATGTTTTTCAAGATACAGTGGCCAAGCGTCATGGTTTGATACCGTGTATTCGCACTGTTTACGAGGAAGGTCAGACCGTGAATTTTACTTGCGATTGGGATGGTAACGATATCCCGACTCTGGATTTGAAAGGTTCCAACTCGGTCAGCGTTGAAGCTACTATGTTTCCGATTCACAATCCAGAAGGTGAGTTGACGAATGTGGTACTCAATTGGATTGACATCACCGAACGCAAACAGGCCGAGAAGACTCTCGAACAGTCAAAGGTTTTCCTCGAAACTCTGATAGAACACCTTCCCGTAGGAATACTATCCGGCAAGTTGCCCGACTGCCAGATTGTTCTAGCTAATCGGGAGGCGGAACGAATTAGCGGAGCCAAGCGCGAGGATGTATTTCAACTTGATGGATGGCATCCAGAAAAAATAGGATTGGAGATGTTTTATCCTGATGGAACGCCATGGCTTGTGAAGGATTCGCCGTTGTCAAAAGCAGTGTGGCAGGGAGTGGAGACTTACAATGAGGAGATGTTTCTGCGTAGCGCAGATGGTATCGAAAGGACAATCCTCTGCAATGCCACGCCAGTGCGTGATTTAGACGATGAAATTATCAGCGGTGTTGTATCCTTTCAGGATATCACCGACCGCAAGCAAATGGAACAAGAGATTTGGAAAGTAAATCAGCGCATGACCTTAGCCGCGGATTCAGCTGGTTTTGGTGTGTGGGATATAGACATGATCAAGAACAAACTGATGTGGGACGATTGGATATTCCGCATCTTTGGTATTGACCCAGAGGGTTTCGAAGGTCGCTACGACGAATTCATAAAATACCTACATCCTGACGATTTGGTCAAAGTCAACGAAAAAATTGAACAGGCTATTCGGGAAGAAAAATATGCTGACATGGAATATCGTATTGTCCAGCCAACTGGTGCCATCCGGCATATCAAAGCATCCGCGGTCATCATGCGGGATAATGACGGTAAACCTACCCGTATAACTGGAATCAATTATGATGTTACTGAGCGTAAGCAGACCGAAAATGAGTTGAAAGAAGCCAAAGATGCCGCTGAAGCCGCCAACCGAGCCAAAAGTGCTTTTATTTCTAGCATGAGCCATGAATTGCGAACCCCGCTCAATGGTATTCTGGGCTATACGCAGATTTTGGCGTGGGATAAAAAGCTCGATGATAGCCATAAAACCAAATTGGGCATTATTCAACAAAGTGGCAATCATCTACTCAATCTCATCAATGACATCTTGGATTTTTCTAAAATAGAAGCCGAGCGTATGGAACTCTTTGAAAGTAGTTTTGCTTTCCGACCCTTCATCGAAAATATTGTGGCAATGGTTAAGGTTCGAGCCGACAGTCAAAATATACAGCTTACTTTTGAAGCCGACCCAAATTTGCCTGTTGCCATTTATAGTGATGAAAAACGGTTGAGCCAAGTTATCATTAATCTACTCAACAACGCTATCAAATTTACTGAGCAAGACGGCGGCATTACCTTTTCGGTTCATCGTCGGGTAGAAAGTAGCCCCTCAGCCTCGGAAGCTAGTTCCCCCGCCCTCAGTCCCCCCAAAGGGGAGGGGGCTGATTCTAAAGTTCCGAACTCAGGTGCCGGAAAAATTCGCTTTCAAGTTGCTGATACAGGTATTGGAATTCCCCAAGATAAATTAACCGACATCTTTTCACCCTTCAAACAAGTGGGTGAGCAAGCTCAAATGATTGAAGGAACGGGACTTGGCTTGCCCATCAGTCGTAATTTGACGCGACTACTGGGCGGTGAGCTACATGTAAAGAGTCGGCTTGGCGAAGGTAGCATCTTTTGGTTTGATTTGAATCTTGATGAGGTGGACACATGGCGAGAGGTTCAAATAATAGAGAAACAGAATATTATCGGTTTTGAAGGTGAAAAAAGAAAAATCTTGGTAGTGGATGATGTCTTCCACAATCAAGGGGTACTGGTCAATATTTTAGAGCCGTTGGGTTTTGATGTGATAACTGCCAATGATGGTCGAGAAGGGTTGAGGAAAGCCATTAAATTTCAACCCGACTTGGTTTTGATGGATTTGGTTATGCCGATGATGGATGGGGCTGAGGCGACCCAGTTTATCAAGAAGAAACAACCCGATACAAAAGTGATTATCGTATCAGCCAGTTCATCACAGGCTTTAGCGGATGTGCAAAAAAAATCAGGCAGTGACGATTATCTGCAAAAGCCGGTTCAAATGGCAGAACTTTTTAGCAAGATACAGACACATTTAGATTTGACATGGATTTATGAAGGAAAAGAGGAAGACGATTTCAGTGAGTCAGTTGAGTCAACCGATATTATCCCCCCCATCACCGAATTATTATCCCTTTTGGAATCAGCGCAGATGTCTGAATTTATAGAGATTGAAACACGGCTAATTCATATTGAGGCAATGAATAAGAAATATAAACCATTTGTGGTACGTATGCAAGAACTTGTAAAATCGCTTGATGCGGATGGAATTTGTAACGTTTTGGGGCAATATTTATTCTGAATAATTATCACGGTTCGGGGGGATATGACCGCCAATCAAAAAACTCGCAAATTATCATTTGTAGGCAGATTTTGGGCCAAAAAGAGGTCTATTGTCGGAGGTGACTCGTTCGCGTCAACTGGAGTGCAAGGCTTGCCTTGCAGGCAAAGCAAGCTTTGCACTCCGGATCGCTACATGTGCATAGACATGGCAACAGTACCAAATCTTGCAGAACATTTAATGTAGACGATATTTGTGAGTTTGTAGAAAATGTTTAGACTCATGAATAGCTTCACACGCCCCGATGAAACGATGAAACGATGAAACTCGACAATAGGGTGAGATTTGCAACAGACAGAATACGGCCGAGGGATTTCGGCTGATAATCTGGTCAAAATTTTTTGACCTTTTCTTTACACCAACAAGCAAAGGCTCTATGGGGTATTCTGCACAAAACAACTCTAAATAAAATGGAGCAGATTTGAGACTGTATATTGTTTGTAATATTGTCATCCAAAAAACAAACAGTTCGATAAATTGCGAAAATGAGCTTGGGGATGGTGCTGTTTGTAATAACAGTACCATTAGATACATACAGCTTGCTACCCGACAAAGTGGCTTAGGGAAAACTAAAACAGGAACACAGAGTGACACAGAGTAATACAAAAGAAAAATAATTCGTTTTTTCTCTGTGAATCTCCGTGTTCCTCTGTGAAACTCTGTGTTAATTAGTTCAGATTAAATTTTCTGTCGGGTACTAAGACATACAGGAGTAACTAATGAATGATAACGATCTTTTCGACAACATTTTTGCTGATGACGAAATAGAAGCAGTTGTTGAAGATGCAGATAGGTCAAGCTCTGCGGACGATTTTTTCGACGATATTTTTGCTGACGAAACAGAAGCAGTTGTTGAAGATGTAGATGGAGCAAGTTTTGCGACAGATGAAAGTATCGAAAAATGGAAGATTTCAGACGTTGATAGTCCGTTTCCTACGACTAGTAGAAATATCGAAAATATAAAAGAATGGAAGATGCTGGTTGTCGATGACGATGAGGATGTGCATACTTTAACTAGATTGTCGCTCGATAACTTTATTTTTGATAATAAACCGTTGCAAATAATGGGGGCTTATTCTGGGAAAGAAGGACAGCAAATTCTGACCGAACAACCCGACATTGCGCTGGTTTTGCTTGATGTGGTGATGGAATCGCATAGTGCAGGTTTGCATTTGGCGAGGTTTGTTCGGAAAACGTTGCACAATCAATTTATTCGCCTTGTTTTGCGAACTGGGTATCCTGGCGATGCGCCGGAGAGGGAAGTTGTTGTTTCTTATGACATTGACGGTTACATAACCAAAACAGAATTGACCGTTAATAAACTATTTTCTTTTGTTATGTCGAGTTTACGGGCTTACAAAACAATCATGACCGTGGAAGGTTATCGTCAGGGATTGGAACGAAAAGTTGAAGAACGAACCAGAGAGTTAGCGGTCAAGGAAGAACAATATCGTACGGTGGCGGATTTTACTTATGCTTGGGAGTATTGGGTTGACCCCACCGGAAACCATGTTTATGCTTCGCCATCATGCGAGCGGATTACTGGCTATAGCGCTGATGAATTCATCCAAAACCAGGTGATACTAGAGAGCATTATCCACCCAGATGACCGAAAAACGATCATTGGCCACAAGCATTTAGTGACAGAAACAGGCGAGATAGAGCCAATCGAATTTCGCATTATCACCCGTAGTGGCAAGGCACGCTGGATCAGCCATGTTTGCAATTCGGTATACAGTGAGAACGGAGATTATTTAGGACAACGCGGCAGTAATCGTGATATTACCGATCAAAAATGGATGGAGGAGGTAGCACGAGCGCAAGAGAAGCGGTTCCGAATCTTCTTTAATTCTGTCGATGATGCGATATTTGTGTATCCTCTACGGCAGGAGGGATTCGCCTCGTTCATTGAAGTTAATGATGTTGCCTGTAAACGCTACGGCTATTCCAGAGAGGAACTTCTCAAACTTACCGCCAAGGATATCACAAAAAAGGTGGATGCCGAGCAACATGTCGCGCCAGATCAACACCAGAAACTGCTTGAAACAGGTCAAATGGTCTTTGAGGGGGTTCATATCAAAAAATCGGGAGAGAAGTTCCCCGTCGAAATCAACTCGAATATCGTTGAGCAGTATGGGCAGATGGTGATTCTAGCTGTCGTGCGCGACATCACCCAACGCAAGCAGGCTGAAAATGAATTGAAAAACGCCAAAAGAGCCGCTGAAGCCGCCAACCGAGCTAAGAGCGCGTTTATTGCCAACATGAGCCATGAATTGCGAACTCCGCTCAATGGTATTCTGGGTTATGCTCAAATTTTGGAACGGGACAAGAGGCTCGATGATGATCATAAAACCAAACTGGATATCATCCAACAAAGTGGCAATCATCTACTCAATCTCATCAATGACATCTTGGATTTTTCTAAAATGGAAGCCGAGCGTATGGAACTCTTTGAAAGTAGTTTTGCTTTTCTACCCTTCATCGAAAATATTGTGGCAATGGTTAAGGTTCGAGCCGATAAGAAAGATATACGACTTAACTTTGAGGCTGAGCCAAATTTACCTGTTGCCGTTCGCAGTGATGAAAAACGGCTGAGTCAAGTTATCATTAATCTACTCAACAATGCCATCAAATTTACTGAGCATGGCGGCATTACCTTTTCGGTTTATCGTCGGACGGAGAGTACAGAGACTAGTCCCCCCAAAGGGGAGGAAGCCAGTTCTCCCGCCCTTTGGGAGGAGGTTAGGGAGATGGCTACTTCTAAAGTTCCGAACTCTTTTGGAAAAATCTGCTTTCAAATTACCGATACAGGTATCGGGATTCCGTCAGATAAATTGACTGACATCTTTTCTCCCTTCAAACAAGTGGGTGAACAAGCCTTAATGATTGAAGGGACGGGACTTGGCTTGGCAATCAGTCGTAAATTGACTCGATTATTAGGTGGTGAACTGCAAGTAAAGAGTCGGCTTGGGGAAGGCAGTACCTTTTGGTTTGATTTGAATCTTGACGAAGTAGAAGCCTGGCAAAATACTCAAAAGGTGGAAAAACAACATATTATCGGCTTTGAAGGCGAAGAACGAACAATCTTGGTGGTGGATGATGTGTTTCATAATCAAGGGGTATTGATCAATATCTTAGAGCCGCTGGGTTTTAAAGTGATAGCCGCTAATGATGGTCAGGAGGGATTGAATAAAGCCATTGAATTTCGGCCTGACCTAATTTTGATGGACTTGGTTATGCCGATTATGGATGGGTATGAGGCGACCCAACGTATCAAGAAGAATCAGCCCGATACAAAAGTGATTATCGTGTCAGCCGATTCATCACGGGTTACGGCGAATATTCACAAAAAGCCACCGGGCGATGATTATCTACAAAAGCCAATTTACATGACTGAACTTTTTCACAAGCTACAGACACACTTGAAATTGACATGGATTTATGAAACAGAAGAGGAACATAATGCTCTTGACTTAGTTGATCAAGCCGATATTATCCCTCCACCCGTCACCGAATTAGTATCTCTTTTGGAATCAGCGCAGATGTTTGATTTCATAGAGATTGCAGAACAGTTAGCTTGTATTGAGGCAATGGATAAGAAATACAAACCATTTGTGCTACATATGCAAGGATTTGTAGAATCGTTTGATGCGGATGATATTTGTGAATTTGTGGCACAGTTTTTATGAATTTGCTACCCGACAAAGTGGTTTAAGGAAGGCTAAAACAGGAACACAGAGTTTTGGCTAACTTTTTTGTCGGGTACTGAGTTTTCAGCATAGCAACACCACCATAATTGTAAATATTAAATTATATCGAATAAAGGAATAAGGAAAATAAAATGACGAAAGCCCTTGTAAGTGAGTTTAAGCAAGCACTGTTAATGCTTGATCGATTAGCAGCCAAAAGAATTTCAGCCGAGGGGAGGCAGCGTCTATCGCCTCCTGAATTTGTAGAAAAAGTGGTTATTCCTGCCCTAGAAGAGGTGGGGGAGGGATGGGAAGACGGAAGCGTTGCCCTGTCTCAGGTTTACATGAGCGGGCGTATTTGCGAGGGAATAGTGGATGCCCTCCTTCCGCCGGGCGATCCGGATCGAAAAGAAAAACCCAAGATGGCTGTTGCCGTTTTTGAGGATCATCACATGCTGGGCAAACGCATTGTTTATTCGATGTTGCGGGCCAGTGGATTTGAATTGTTGGACTATGGGCGGGTGGAAACCGAGGGTCTCATTCAGCGGGTCAAAGCTGATGGTGTGCGGGTACTCTTGCTCTCAACACTTATGTTTCCATCGGCTTTGCGAATCAAAGAGGTTAGAGACAGATTGAACGGCGATGTGAAGATTGTAGTTGGTGGTGCGCCGTTTCGATTTGACGACCAACTATGGCAAGAAATAGGAGCAGATGCAATGGGAAAAACAGCATCGGAAGCGGTAAATATTATCACTCAAATAACAGGAGAAAAATCATGACACAGACATCTTTACAGCGTGTTTTAACTACTTTAGGGCATAAAGAACCGGATCGTGTTCCTTTCTTTTTGTTAGCAACCATGCACGGCGCGAAAGAGTTAGGATTGTCAATTAAGGAATACTTTTCCAAAGCGGAGAACGTGGTAGAGGGGCAACTTAGGATGCGGGCCAAATACCGTCACGATTGCCTCACCAGTTTCTTTTACGTTGCCATCGAAGTAGAAGCCTGGGGATCTGAGGTGGTTTTTTGCGATGATGGCCCTCCAAATTCTGGTATGCCGATTATCCGTAGCGCGGAGGATATCAAACATTTGGAACCGCCAAAAATTGAAGAGACGGCTTGTTTGCTGAAAGTGTTAAAAACCACCGAGTTATTGAAAGCCAAAGTGGGCGATGAGGCTCCCATTATTGGGGTTGCCATATCTCCCTTTTCTCTGCCGGTGATGCAAATGGGCTTTGATAAATACATCGAATTGATGGTTGAACAACCTGATTTGTTCGAGCGGTTGATGAAGATAAATGAGGCGTTCTGCGTAGCCTGGTCAAATGCCCAATTAGAGGTCGGGGCAACGGCAATTGCCTATGTTGACCCGATTTCATCCACAACTATCACTTCCCGTGAAATGTATCTGAAAACCGGCTTCAAGGTGGCTCAACAAACGCTGGCTCAAATCAAAGGGCCAACGGCAACGCTTATGGCTTCAGGCCGCTGTCTGCCTATTGTGGGTGATTTGGCTCAGACCGGAACGGCAATTATTGGGGTCAGCGTTCTCGAAGACCTAGCCGAAATCAAAGCCGCATGTCAGAACAAACTGACGGTTCTGGGCAACTTGAATGGTATCGAAATGCGCCGCTGGACACCGGAACAAACAGAGACAATTGTCAAAGATGTCATTGCCCAAGCTGGCCCGGGCGGAGGTTTTATTCTGTCGGATAATCATGGCGAAATTCCTTGGCAAGTGCCGGATGAAATATTGATGGCCATTTCGGAAGCAGTTCACAAATGGGGACGCTATCCGTTAAATTGGGTAGAAAACGATGACTAATAAACTGGGTGTTCTTGTCTGCCCGTTTATAAAAAGAGAAGTGGCAACCGTCCTCAAATCGGAAGATTTTAATGATGTGACGGTTGCCACCTTTCCGGCAAGATGCTACGGGCCGCAACTCGAATGGGATGATATAGCCAAAACTCTTCCCTCCGACATGGATTACAGTCAAATTATAGTAGTGGGCAGTTACTGTTTAGCCAGATTACAAAATATAACCAAAGAGATGGAGGGCTGTCAGGTTCATTGTATGACTCAATGCTTTTCCCTGCTCACCAATCAAGATATCATCAATAGTTATCTTAAGGAAAAGGCGTACTTGCTAACTCCCGGCTGGTTGGCTGGTTGGCGAGCTAGAGTGAATGAGTTGGGATTTGACGATGAGAATGACGGCGAAATATTGCGCGAGTTTTTTACTGAATCCGCCAGCAAATTATTGTTACTGGATACTGGAGTGGATAAAAAAAGTAATGAACGCCTGCAAGTATTTGCCGATTTTGTCGGACTTCCTTTTGATATTGTACCGATTGGGTTAGATTTTTTGCGACTATTCATGACAAAAATCGTCTTGGAATGGCGACTGAAAGATGAAAAGGAACAAGCAACGACTGCCTTGAACGAAAGTCGGCGAGAAATGACCGATTATGCGATGGCGATGGATGTATTCAGCGATTTGGCTCAGGTGTTGACCGAGGTGGATGCCATCGAACGCATCTTCGACCTGTTCAGTATGCTCTTTGCTCCCAAAGAGCTATTTTATTTGTCCATACAGAATGGAAAACCGGCGGAACAAGTTCGTTCACATTCGGGATGGATTGCCGATAGTGCCGCTGTCCAAAATCGCTTAGAGAACTTTGCGGGAGAATATGCATGGGTCGAAGCAGAGGCCAGTTTTATCCTGCGAATTGGTTATCGTGATGAAACTGTGGGCATATTGGAGGTCAATGGGATTGCCTTTCCGGAGTACAAGGAGCGATACCTTAACCTAGCCGTCTCCTTTGTGGGGGTGTGCGGTTTGGCTATTGACAATGCACGTAAATATCAGCAACTTACAGCCCAGAAGAATCAGTTGGCTCAAACTCTGAAAGAACTACAGGAAACCCAGCAACAATTAGTAGAATCCGAAAAAATGGCCGCGCTTGGCAATCTGGTGGCCGGGGTAGCCCACGAAATAAACACGCCTGTCGGCAATAGCATTATGGCGACTTCTGCGGTAATTAATAGAAGCCAACAACTTTCTGCTCTGTATCAAGATAAAGCAATGAAACGCGCCGATTTGGAAAACTATCTGCAATTCGTCCGTCAAACCACTCAAATACTGTTGAGTAATTTGCAACGAACAGGCGATTTGATTAAAAGTTTCAAGCAGGTGTCGGTTGATCAAGCTGTCGAATCGCGCCGGCAGTTCAAGGTGAAGGCTTATCTACAAGATGTTATCCGTAGTTTGGAACCACAACTCAACACAACGTCCATCCAAATTGTGCTTGACTGCGATGAAAATCTAGAATTGAATAGCTATCCGGGCGTGTTTGCCCAAATAATAACTAATCTGGTTATTAATTCCATTGTTCACGGTTTTCGAGGCCAAAACGAAGGACAAATAACCATCGAATGTGCTTTGTCCATCAGTCAAAATGAGCAGTTATGTTTACAGTATCGAGATAATGGTCGAGGCATTTCGGCTGATAATCTGGTCAAAATTTTCGATCCTTTCTTTACCACCAACAAACAAATCGGAACGGGTTTGGGATTGCATATTATTTATAATATTGTCACCCAAAAGCTGAACGGTTCGATAAATTGCGAAAGTGAGCTTGGTGATGGGGTGCTGTTTATAATTTTAGTACCATTAGATACAGAATTAACCAATGAATGACTTGCTACCCGACAAAGTTGATTAGGGAAGACTAAAACAGGAACACAGAGTTTCACAGAGAAGCACAGAGTGACACAGAGTAATACAAAAGAAAAATAATTCGTTTTTTCTCTGTGAATCTCTGTGTTCCTCTGTGAAACTCTGTGTTAATTAGTTCAGATTAAATTTCTGTCGGGTACTAAGATGAATGATAGCGATCTTTTCGACGGCATTTTTGCTGATGACGAAACAGAAGCAGTTGCTGATGACGCGGCTGGCTACTTTTGACAATAAAGACATTGTCAGCCCTGTCAAGTTAGAGTATAATTAGACATAATATAATAGGTCAGTACTACCAATATTTTTAGGTGAAGATAACGGTAGCCCTGCACAAGTAGTGATAGGGGAATCCGGAGTGCAAGGCTTGCCTTGCATGCAAAGCAAGCCTTGCACTCTTCTCACTACATCTGCACCACTACCAAGATAACTATGGAAGAATCTAACTACGAACCAGCCTATGAAGAGTACCAAGACTATCCAGAGCAGGAGGGTTTAGGTTTACCGCCCAGCCAATTAGCCCTCATTATCGGGGTTAATGCGGTCATATCATTATTAATCAGCGTGAGTGTGGTATTGCTGATTAATTGGCGTGCGAGTCCAACCGCGCCAGTCGTATCGCCAGAGCCAGATGTCATCTCGTCAACCGCAGAGCCAGTCGAAATCGGTGCGGAGCAAAATCCACAAGTGACCCCCGATACGATTATCTACAAAGTGCGAGCCGGTGATTCGCTCAGTTTTATCGCGACGAAGTTCTCGGTGCCTCTGTATGATTTGATGATCGCCAATAACTTAACCAACGAGAACTTTATTCAGGTTGACCAACAATTGATCATCCCACTTGGTGGGCTACCAACACCCACGCCCACATTTACGGCCATGCCCGCCACCCCAACCGAGGTTATCGCCTTTGAGCCACCCACACCGTTTCCCACAGTCACAGCCTCGTCAGGTAGCCCAGTGGATGAGGGGCAGGGTCAACCCATGGCCACCGCGACAAGTCCACCGCAAGCTACGCCAACCTCAACGCCCGCCGAGTTTACAGGTATCATTGTTAATATTACCGAAGTGATTGAAGCTGGTAATATCGACCAAGAGCGGCTATCCATTTTCAACCAAGGGGTCGGCACTAGCCTAAAAAATTGGACATTAGAGGGTTCGCCGATTGGCACGTTCAGTTTTCCCGACATCTTTATTTTTAGTGGCGGGACAATCCGAATCCACACCAAAGCGGGTCAAAGCACCCCTAGCGACCTGTATCTCGGTCAATCAGAATCGGCTTGGCCCGCAGGCACAAGTGTCATACTCCGTGACAAAGACGGCTTAGAAGTATCGCGTTATGCCATTCCTTAAGGATGAGTATTGCAATATTTTCCTTCCCGCAAGTTTCATGGGCGCAGGAACAACAAGATATGATCGCCAATCAAAAAATTCGTTAATTATCACTTGTAGGATAAATTTTGCTGATTATGTTGGTCAGACCAGAGCTACATCGCTCAACGTTGTGGGATATATTGATTGAATTTAAGGTAGTGGTGCAGAAGTAGTGATACGGATCCGTTAGCTACCCGCAAGTTCTAAACTTGCGGGTAGCTGACCACTACCTATGCAGGACTACCGAATTTAAGTATGTGCCTCTCGGCAAAAATAGGTTGGTGTGGGAAGAAGCGAGGCGTGAAACGTGATACGTGAAGGTGGTGTAGAAACCGTTAATTTATCCCAAATACCGATTCATACTGCCGAATTAGTAGATATTGAGTTGTGTTCTCAGCTTGACATGTCATACACAACCGAATATGTTTGGCAAGTGCATGCCCGTGATTATGACCGGAGCATCAATTTGCGCTTCGATTCGGTTCGCTTACCTAGAGCCATGCCGGTTGACTATCCCCGCGATTCTGCCGAACTTACCTCCCACTGGCAACGACAAGCATGTTTTTTGGTCGCATACAATGAGTTAGGTGAGGTATTGGGGTTTGTCGATGGTTACCCAGAACCTTGGCAGGAACAACTCACCGTGCTTAATTTTGTCATTGACCGCCCCCACCGTCAGCAAGGCATCGGTACAGAACTCCTCAAAGCAACTAAACAATGGGCTGTTTACCACGGCTTACATCGCCTCACGGTTGAGATGCAGACCAAAAACCATCCTGCCATCTCCTTTTTTCAAAAGCATGGGTTTGAATTTTGTGGGTACAATGAGAAGTACTATGTGAATGGTGATATTGCCCTTTTCTTTTCGGGTCATGCCTAAAGAATCGGAATTAAAGAACGGGATTTTAATAACTTGCGCGTTTGCGTCGGAGATTATTGTAGGGGCTAGGCAGGGCGGTCTAGACTTGGAATGTGCGACCATCTCTGCTCCGCCCCTGCCTCGCCCGTCATTCCATAGTTTCAGGGCGAGGCAAGGCGATTGGAGTTCTGATTTCAAACCAACGCTACACCGCCTTGCCTAGCCCCTACAATTGCCAAACGCGCAACTTATTTAGGACTCATTCCTAAATAAGTTGCGCGTTTCGACATCGCCTTCGACGTAGTTAATTAATGCTCATGCCTAAAGGTTTGCGATTTATAAATTATGGATAAAAAATCCATTTCAGATTAAAATCAGAAGTTTATCATTTCTAAACAAGGTTAAATATGGGACACAGATAAACGTGTCAATCTGTGTTTATCCGTGTCCAAAAAATCTGTAGTTCGACGAATCGACAAACTTTTGTAAAATACGCAAATCTGATTATGGTCAACATTGATGTAATTTATATTTTGTCCGGTTTCAATCAAATCCTCGCCTCAACCATCACTATTTTGGCATTTTCTTTGTTTGTTTACATGCTGGTGCATAATTTCAAAAGTGCCGTTGGAAAAGCCTTCGTGATGCTGTTAGCTGGTGTCTGTTTTACCTACGCAGGTGATGTGGCTCTGTTTCGGGTGACGAATGTGGACGATGCGCTCCTTTGGCTTAAATTTCAATGGATTGGCATCGCTTTTGTTCCAGCAGCCTATCTCCATTTTGCCGATGCGATTCTACGCACTACGAATGCTTATTCATCACGGCGTAGATTTGCTGTGTTCACCGCCTATTTATTTGGATTTCTGCTCTTACTCCTTGTTCTACAAACCGAATATCTGGTACATGATCCGTTTCAGTCCCAAAGTGTGACCCAGTTTCGGGCCGGGCCATTCTTTCCAGTTTTTACCTTTTACTTTTATGCCACCCTAATATGGGGGGCTTACAAGATATTTTTAGCCCGTAACCGAGCCTTAACCTCGGCCACACGGCGACGCATGACTTATCTGTCGATTTCGTTTGCCGCTCCGGCCTTGGGCGTGTACCCTTACATGCTCATCGCCAGCACCCCCACCCTATCTCCACCTGTATTATTGTTTACCATGTTTTGTGGCAATATCGTCATCGCTATTATGATTATGTTGATGGCCTATAGTGTGGCCTTTGTGGGCGTATTAAACCCCGAACGAGTGGTTAAACACAACTTGGTTCACTTTTTGTTACGTGGCACGATGGTTGCCACCATGATCATTGTCATTATTCAGGTGTTACCCAAACAACCACAAATTTGGGGCCTACCACGTAATTTTATTTTGCAGAGTTCGATTGTGGTTGTGTTTATCGTCTCGCAATTGCTGATTGATTTGGGCAAACCATTTATTGACCAACTCCTATTTTACCAAGACCGACTAGAAATTGCTTGGATTAGTGAACTCGACCGCCGATTGCTGACCACCACTGATCTGCAACAAGCCCTAGAGAACATTCTGATTACCCTGTGTGAACTGTTGCGGGTCGAAACCGGATTTATCTACAACCTAGAAACCAAGCAAGGCACTCGCTTAGAGGCCCAAGTTGGCTCAACCGAGCAGATTAACGATGCTTTAACCGATATTGATGTTGCGGCCCTGATTGACCCTAAAAATGGACAGGCAGAACATCAATTTGTCCGACAAAACAACTTTTGGTTTGTGATTCTAAAAAACAAAACTCGTAGTCAGTCGCTCGGATTATTGGGCATTGAAACTCAGACCGAAAGCCAAGACCTAACCCTCAATCAGGCTGAGTTGGCCGGTCAGCTATTAGCTCAGGCTGAACTAGCCTTAGAGGACAGGCTACTGCAACAAGAGGTGTTTGTCGCTCTAAAGAACATCATCCCCGAAATGGAGCGAGTGCAACAGTTACGTCGGGCGATTCCATACCCCGGTACAACTCAGTTAATCGTGAAAAAGGACAGTCCGATTCACAAAACAGATTTTACCCAACTGGTGCGGGACGCGCTTAAACATTATTGGGGAGGGCCAAAATTAACCAGTAGCCCCCTGCTCGATTTAAAAGTGGTTAAGGATAATTTGAAGGAAAATGATGATAATTCAGTACGCGCTTTACGGTCGGTTCTCAACGAAGCCATAGAAAAACAACGACCCAATGGGGAGCGCCAAATGAATGCCACCGAATGGTTAATTTATAATATTTTGGATTTGAAGTTTATACAGGGGATGCGAGTTAGAGATGTTGCCCATCGTCTAGCCATGAGCGAATCGGATTTGTATCGCAAACAATGGTTAGCGATTGAGGAGGTGGCCCGTACCTTAAAAGATATGGAAGCGCACGGGAATGGTGATATAGAACCAACGGAGTAGACTAGAAACGCAGGCGATGCCTACGTTCCCAGTCATAACAGCTTACGACTGTGTCGTATCAGGCTCGTCAGGCGGATTCATGATGGCCTCGTACTCCTCAGGGGTAACAAGCTCACCTCGGATAACATCATGGTCAATGAGTGATTTGTTCCGGTCAAATGTTAACACCACTTCTATCCGTTCAAAACAGAGCTTATCACCGATTAAGGTTTTACGAACCACATATCCATCATCTTGACTGCTCAGGTCATTATCTGTATTCACTCTGGTGGTGACAATCTCACCACATCGCCGACAACGAACATGGATTGGGAACAGACTATCTTGGGGCATGCCTGTACTAAAAAAAGATTTGATTGCCTCGAAAAAACTCATGCGTATAACCTTTGACTCAGGAATGAGTCCTAAATAAGTTGCGCGTTTGGTAATCGTAGGGGCTAGGCAAGGCGGTGTAGCGTTGGTTTGAAATCAGAACTCCAATCCGCCTTGCCTCGCCCTGAATCCACGGAATGACGGGCGAGGCAGGGGCGGAGCGGAGATGGTCGCACATTCTAAGTCTAGACCGCCCTGCCTAGCCCCTACCATGTGTTCCTGTTTTAGCCTTCCCTAAACCACTTTGTCGGGTAGCAAGGTTTCGTCTTTAATCCTGTCTAAATTTAACTTTAACTAAATCAACATGTCGGGTACTGAAATTCCCGTTTCTAAAAAATTATGTCATTCAATTTCACGAAAATCACACCCCGCATTTTAGTCGTTGATGATGAACCGTTGATGCGCCAATTACTTCAAGATATCCTAGTCTTGGCTAATTTTGAGGTGATGGTGGCTAAATCAGGCCAAGAGGCGTTAGGTATTATCGCCAATCAAGGTATACTTCATCTGGCTATTGTGGATATTAACATGCCCAAGATGAGTGGTTTAGAACTTTGCGAGAAAATTCAAGCCTTTATTGATTTACCCGTTATTTTAGTAACTGCGATGGATGATGAAGATACACTCGTTAAAGGGATTGAATATTATGCCGAGGATTATATTATCAAACCGTTCCGTCCTCGTGTATTACTGGCTCGAGTACGACGGATTTTAAGCCGAGCCTATAGATCACCGCAAAGTTTTAGTCGAACTATAAAAATTGATGCCCATTTAACGATTGACTTTGGCAAACGAGAGGCGAATGTCGCAAAAAAAATTATCTCATTGACCCCTATAGAGAACAAATTACTTCATGTTTTAGTCCAAAATAGTAACCAGATTATCACCACCGAGTTTTTATTACAACGGTTATGGCCCTTAGACGAGATGTTTGCCGATACGCTACGGGTGCATATCCACCGTCTGCGCCACAAGATTGAAACCACTCCGAACAAGCCCCAATACATCGTCACCGAACGAGGTGTGGGTTATCGCTTTAACAAGTTTGACTAACGCTTCTAATATTGCACCTCTACTAATAAATTCACATCCCCATCCCATGTTACATCAGGCCCATAAACCCAGCCCGAAACCCCTAACCGTGTCGTTACGTAAATCCACGCGCCCTCTGAATCACGAGCGATACCTGTAATCTGGTCTCCATACGAGAGTGCTAACAAAACATTACCTGTAGGAATTGGCTTGGATCGAAGATAGGGATTTTGCGTGTTAACAATACCATTCACCTCGACTGGGGTTGACGTAGGGGTTGGTATTAGCGTTGGGGTTGATGTAGGGGTATCAGTCGGGACAGGTGAAGGGGAAGGGGAAGGGGTTGCTGTAGGTGTGGCGGTTGGGTCAGGGGGCGGAACAACGGTTACAGGAAGCATGATTGTTTGAGGTGTGCTGTTGGCTAAGGCCGCCAGACTGTTTTCAACTCGCATAATCCACATACCACATAACTGTATGGGTAAACAGAGTAGAAACATCAACAAAAACGCTATTACAAGTAAAATAGTTCTCTGAAAAAAAGAGATGGGTTCTGTCGCTTTTTTTTGTCCCGCTTCCTTTTGAAAAGAGCTAACGATGACTGTTTCTGCGGTTTGATTTAAGCTCTCATCCCCTCCGTCAAACTCTTTTAAGCTCTCATAATGTTGTTCATGGAGATCAAACAACACGGCGCGCATTTGCTCACGAAAGCCTTGTGGTTCAATACCATCAATCACGACCGCTAAATAAGCCGCCCCGCCTGCTTCCAAAATAATGTTCTTGTCTTCATACTCAATCGCGCCCAACTCACCGCTTGAGCCACGCCCAAACGCCTCCCGAGCAAAATCACGAATGGCAGTTAGCATGCCACTGACTAAATCGCGATCTTCTGCCCTCTCTTGATCTCTGGAAAAATGATGAATCAGTAAGCCCGATTCCCGATGAATCAGAAACACTTCCTGTACAGTGTAAGGAAGTGCCTCTCGTAAACGATATTCTGAGGCTGGAATCCCTTCTACGAATTGGGCTTTCCAACGTCGACCAATATTAACTGGGTTGGCATCTTGCCGTACCCGATTATCAATGTTTTGAGCTAGACTCCGAATCGCCTCTCGAACCGCTTTGTTGATTAAATCGCCCATCACTGGATGAAGCGCGTCAATAATATCGGCCCGAGCATGATAGACTTGATGACGAATTGCTTCACTAATCACAGGGCCAAATGAGCGCGCTAACTCATCACGCGAACTAGCGATTTTCTGATCCAAAATTTCAGAGATAACGTCGCTAATACGAGAGACTAACGAATCTTGGTCAAGTAAGATGTCTCTAATCTCATCAACTTCACCCAATACATCAACAAATTCAGACGAATCAGTAGCCATCTTTTAATCCTGAGTTGATAAGCCTTCTAGCAAACCTGTAACCGAACTACCTGTTTCCAACCGTGTAGCAATCTCCATGAGCATGCCAGATAACGCTTTTCGGTCTGTTTTCTGGTCGCCAAGTTGATCGGCCACCCGACGAATCTCAGCCCATAAACCATCCTCGCCCTGTCGAGCTTCTCGCTTGAGGGTGTTGAGTTTGCGCTCAAACTGCTCTCGTTGTTCGTTCATCGTATTGCGTATCGAACGCAAATCTCGTTCTTGTTTAGACAACGCGGCGGTAACTTCGGTACCCTTTTTTGACAATCCTTGCGTCAACATATCCTGCTGACGACTTTGGTTAGCCAGTTGTTGGACCATGGTTTCTTGATTACGAAGTCGCTCCAACTCACGTTTTGTTTCATCATGAGATTGACGTAATTGTCGCTCCAAGCCTTCGATTTGTTTAGCCTGATTTTTCTCAAACTCACCAACACGGTCTTGAATAACTCGCATGTCGCTCATAGTTCGCTCAATCTCACGCCGAATGTCGATAAAACGACGTTCATAATCTTGCATCTGCGCCCCAAACAGAATTTCACGTAGGCGGTCTACCTCAGTTTTACGCATACGAGGCGCAGCTTGGGAGGTCTCTGTAGTTGAGTCTGAGCCTAAAATAAGCTCACGTACTCGGTCTAACTCTCCTTGCTGTGTCCCTCCCGATTGTGCTTGAGCAGAGGCTTTTGGTGCATTCTCTGCTCTCGTAGGTGTTGATTCTTCAGCCATAGTTCTCTCCTTAAATAAGAATTTCCACATTGTTATCAAACTGAGTTTGGGAACAATGTGGGTTTAAATTTTCTACATTATATAAATCTCATGCAATAATTTTTTGCCCTAATGCCTCAAAAAGTGTTTCGACATCTTTACCTGTTTTAGCACTACTGACAAAATAATTTGCTTGACATTTTTTGGCAGCAACGGCCAATTCTTCATCAGAAACTCGACGCTCATCCACCAAATCGGCTTTATTACCCACAACAACTAATGGGGCATTGGCATTAATGCTCCAAAAATCTTGAGCATATCTCTCCAATGCCTGAGTGGTTTCTGGTCTAGTTAAATCACAAACTATAATAGCGCCCGCAGAGCCACGATAGTAGTTCCGCATCATACGGTCAAACTTTTCACCACCAGCCAAATCCCAAATCAACATGGTGAGACCAATATTTTGTGTGCCTTTGCTGAATTGAAATTTTTTACGACTAACTTTGGTACCGATGGTACTTAGATATTTATCTTCAAAGACACCTTCGATAAACCGGCGCACGAGGCTTGTTTTTCCAACGGCAAACTCACCAAGTAGACAAACTTTTTTCTGTAGTGATGACATGTATGACACCTTGCAAGAGGCAAATTCTTGCTAATAGAAATTTAGTAGAGTTGTGAGGCATGTTGACTAGAGTTCATGTCTATCTGAACAGTCCAACTCATATTAAGGATTAAGGAGTTCATTTTACTTTAGTTAAGGAAGGGTGTCAAGTGTTTTCACTGCGAACAAACTGGTCAATAATTTGCCTGATGTGTATTGCAAAATCCTATAAATTTCTATTTTTAGTTCATTCCAATCACATTTCTTCCCACAGTAACCTATCATACCCCACTGAGACCACCGCGTAAGTTCGTAGCCGCAGATACCCCTTACCGAATTTTATCAGTTCGATCAATAAAAAAATAGTTCTCGGTAATAATACTGTAAAAATCGGCATCGCCGTAAGGGAATTTTATCATTTGATTACCTCCTGAGTCTAACGGTCTCCTGTTTTGGGTAAAAACGACGCGGGTAATGCTTCATGTAACTGTACATACTCCACCGGAATCCAGCCGAATTGTGCGCCCGTTTCGGGCAATAAAAATGCAAGCTGATACCATTTATCCTTAGCATCGACAACGGTTACATCGGTAGCAGATAATAAGGTTGTGTCGATAGCTTGACCGTTAGGTGCATCAAGGGGAGTAATATTAGCAATGATTGTCCCTGTTATACTGATATTGGGGCTAGCGTGGTTATCTTGGTTAGTTGGTGTTGGATTAAACTGATTGGCGTTGGTACTATTGTTGGCTGTGATTTGACTGGTTTCCTCATCTGTCGATGCCAGAGACGTAGATTCCTTTGTATCTCCCTGCTCGGTTTCAGAGTTGCGGTGAGTTGACTCGGTGTTGTTTGAGGTATCCTGCCCTGTGGAATTATCGGTGTTGTTTGAGGTAGTATCCTGCTCAGTAAGATTATCGGTGTTGTTTGAGGTAGTATCCTGCCCTGTGGAATTATCGGTGTTGTTTGAGGTAGTATCCTGCCCTGCGGAATTATCGGTGCTGTTTGAGGCATCATCTTGCTCAGTGGAATTATCGGTGTTGTTTGAGGCATCATCCTGCCCTGTGGAATTATCGGTGCTGTTTGAGGTATCATCCTGCCCTGTGGAATTATCGGTGTTGTTTGAGGCATCATCTTGATCAGTGAGATTATCGGCGTTGTTTGAGGTATCATCTTGCTCAGTGAGATTATCGGCGTTATCATCTTCTGTAACTGGTGAGGGAGTAGCTGAATCAGGTGTGGCTGGAGGTGTATTGGTTGCGGTAGCAAGCAGGGCAATGGCTTTAGCCGTACTGGTAGCATGTTTAGATAGTTGTAAATCATTAATCGCTTGATTGATAGATGAAGCCCACGCACAAAACACCCCACCTAACAACAACAATAATAACACAATCACTATGGTTAGTAGCTTAAACCAAAACGAGGAGCGTTCTTCTGCCTTACGGACGGCTTCTTGCTCTCGCAATAACGATTGTTCCATTTTTTCGGTGGCCTGAAATACAGCATCATCAACCATCTGATGGATAGCTGGATAGATAGCCTGCACAATCTCGCGGCGTTGCTCGACTGGTGAAACGGTTGGAGGGGGCGGTACTGGGGCCGGCAAAGTGGTCATGTTATCAGCCAGTTTTTGTTGTTGGTCACTAATGGCTTTAACTTCGGTTAAGGTATCATCTAATTGATGCACCATCTGTTGCCGCGCTTGCTCGGCTTGGGCAAGTTGTTGCAACAGTAGCCCAATTTTTTGCGTGTCCTTAGTTTGCTCGGCGGCAATCTGCTCAACCTTGTTTACCGCTTCATTCATGACGGTTTGGGTTATCTGCTGAGTGGCGAGGTTTTGCTTCTCACTTTTGCGTTCCACTCGGCGTAGAGCCTCACCCAATACCGGAGCCACTGTCTCGGTGATTTGCCGTCGCGTCTCATCCATCTGCGTGGCTAATATTTGGTTGAGGTATGGCTTCATCCCATTCGCCATCTCTTCTGGCTTAAACAGGAGTGACCGTAACTCGTCAATACCTTGTTGAAATTTATCTGGCGTATTAGACATGGTAATTTTGTAAGACCTTAATTAGGTATTATGTGAAATTTGAATTGTTGCATCAAAGAAATTCATTTTATTTTAGCTAAGGGGGGTGTCAAATGTACATGCCATGCTAACACCAACACAAAAGCACAACGTATCAATTTATAGGTATTTATTGATACTCATTTCCTCATTTCCTTATGCCCTACTTAGTACCCGACAGAAAATTTAATCTGAACTAATTAATACAGAGTTTCACAGAGGAACACGGAGATTCACAGAGAAAAAACGATTTATTTTTCTTTTGTATTACTCTGTGTCACTCTGTGCTTCTCTGTGAATCTCTGTGTTCCTGTTTTCGTCTTCCCTAATCCACTTTGTCAGGTAGCAAGATGCCCTATGAGTAAATAGGTTGTCATCTCGCCTTTCCCTTTTACCTTAATGATGCCTCGCTTTTTTAACAGGTACTTATCTTGTAGATAACGACGGGTCATTTCAGTGATTTGAATCTGTCCGGCCAAGCCATGTGATTCCATGCGGCTGGCAATATTAACCGTGTCACCCCACAAATCATAAATAAATTTTTTGCGACCAATCACCCCCGCAATAACAGGCCCACTATTAATTCCAATCCGAATATCAATCGACTTGTTAAAGTCTTTTTTAAGCTCCTGAATCTCTTCCAGCATGGCTAAGGCCATCTCAGCCATCATTGCTGCATGGTCAGGATGAGGGACGGGTAGTCCTCCCACAACCATGTAGGCATCGCCAATCGTTTTGATTTTTTCTAGGCCATAACGATCTGCAAATTCATCAAAGGCAGAAAATATCTTATTGAGTAGTTCAAGCAATTCCAGAGGTGATAGTTTGGTCGAAAGTTTGGTAAAGCCAACAATGTCGGCAAACAGAATCGTCACCTCATCATAATGGTCAACAATTTTCTGGGTATTATCTTTTAATCGTTCTGCAATTGCTTGAGGCAGAACATTCAACAACAGTCGTTCCGATTTTTCGCGTTCATTATGTAAGGCTTGCTCGGTCTCTTTACGCTCAGTAATATCCTCAATAATGACTGCGGCGTAGGTGGTATCAAGACATTGTTTTTCATGAGTAATGAGTCGAATCTGAATATGTAGAAAACGTTGTAAGGCTTTATCCTCAATCTCTTGATCAATGGCTCGTCCTTCAGCGAGTTCGGCCCATACATGTTGCCAAAAATCGGTTCGATAAGGGGCAAATAAGTATTCAAGTTTCTGTCCCCTAATCTCATAAAGTTGCCCTAATTCCCAATGTTCAACCACTCGGTTAGCTCGTAAAATAGAGCCGTCACGGTCAAGCAGGCAGACAAACTCAAACAGCGCATCTGCGGTTGTCTCCCATTCGTTTTTAGCCTGTTCAACCTCTAGCAACGTTTTCTCAAGGGCTTTGGCGATTTGTTGACGTTCAAGAGCCTCTAAATTTAGCTCGTTCCGTTTTTGAGTTAGAGCTTGGGTTAAATACCCTTGCTCAGTAACATCGCTGACGATAATCAACAAAATTGAGGCAAACTCTGGCATAGCTTTGATTTGTAGAGTAAAGTACCGCTCTTCGTTGGTGGGTATGATGCGATAGATGAGGGATAGGGTAAAAATCTCTTGTGGGGTGGTTAACAACTCCGCAAAAACATCTTCGTAGCCGATGATTTCAGGGAAAATCGTGGATAATTCTTGTCCCACAAGCGGTTTAAACTCATCCTCAATCCATGTTTCTATGGTGTTGTTATTGCTTAAAATTACCAATGCCTCATCGATGATGAGATAGCCAACCTTGAGGTGACACAAAATTTGGGCATGGATATCCGAGGGGACAAGGTGCATTGTTATCCTTATGTACAGTCTTGCTACCCGACAAAGTAGTTTAGGGAAAGCTAAAACAGGAACACAGAGTTTCACAGAGATGCACAGAGGAAAAAATAAATCGCTTTTTCTCTGTGAATCTCCGTGTTCCTCTGTGAAACTCTGTGCTAATTAGTTTTGGCTAACTTTTCTGTCGGGTACTGAGGCTTACACAGCCGACTCCGCAAACCAGATTCTGACGTGCAGGACTACCATATTTTTCAATCATGTTTCCAACACATGGAGGAATCTGTATCCTCCATGTGTATCCTTTATGTGTAACCTGCTCTACGCACTCATAAACGTATCAATCGCAGTTTTGCTGATACGGTATTTACTACCAATTTTCTTGGCTTTTAACTCACCCGACATGCACAGTTCAACCACGTCTTCCACCTCAACGCCGATATATTCCGCCGCTTCGGATACGCCCATAATGGCCGACCACTGTTTTGGCCCCGCCGCCGCTTGGGGAGCGGCTTGTTGGGGAGGCTGTTGTTGTTGAGGTTGTTGCATGTTGCCAAACATGCCGGACATCATCTGCCCCATGCCCATCCCGGCTCCCATGCCCATTCCCATGCCTGCCGCGCTACCGCCTTCACCACCTTGAGCGGCATCTCGCATGCTGTCCATAGCGTACATGCGCTCATACATGCCCGCATCCAGCAGACCCATATTACGCAGTTTGTCGGCAGAGGTTTCGAGCGGGCTAAGACCACCGATGGTGATATTTTTGAGGGTCATGCCCATGGCCTCAAACTGGTCTTTGGCCTTAATCTTAATTGCCGTCGCCATCTCATCCATCATCGACTGAGCCTTCATCAGATTGCCCGGATTCACCTCAGCAAACCAGTCGGTGCCAGCTTGCACAATCGCGTTGGTCAGACGGGTTTTGACCTGTTTCAGATTCAGCGAATCCTGCCCCCCGCCGACAAAAGTATCAACCACTCGTTTGGCATCACTAATCTCAAAGCCATAAGTGCCATGCGCGCCCAACAGCAACCAACCTAGCCCGATGCCGGGAGTTTGCATGGCAATCGGCTGACGCGTCCCCCACCCTTCTTGAGGAAACTCACGCATCGCCACAAAATAGACCACCGCTGAGAAAATACTATCATCACCAAAGGCATAGTTTGTGGCCCGCTCCATCAAGTTCGTCACCAATGGCAGATTGGCCGTCACCAAGGTGTGACGACCGGGGCCAAAGGTATCCAACGATTTGCCATCTCGGTAAAAGACAGAGGCTTGGCCTTGATGAACAATCAACTGTGAGCCAAGCCGAATCTTGTCATAAGGTACTCGGCGCACAATTTCGTCTTTACGTTCTTGGGTATACTCAATTTTTTCGGCAATCTTGCCGCTACTAAAAAATCCCATAATTGTTATCTCCGTTGTGTAATTTGAGTAAAAAATACTATCCTAACGCAATCATTCGCTCGCGGCGACCATCAAACTGTTCAGACAGATTGGTCACAGCTTGAATATAGCCTCGCACTGCTTTGGCGAGACCATCACCTGAATCCACGGCATCCTGTACCGTATCAATTGCCTTACCAATTTGGTTGACCTGAGCCAACATGCTGTGGTCAAACTCGTACAGAGCTTCCAAATCCTCTTCTTTGACCCGAATCGCATCAAAAAAACCAGAATAGCCTTGCGCCGCAGTTTTGACCTTGTCGATTAAGGTTTGCAGGCGAGTGTTGCCCTTGCCCATGTCGTCGAGTTGAGCTATGCCCGGCCCGGTCAACAGTTGACTGGTCACATCCTCGGCCTTGGTCAACTGAGCGTTCAGATCATCCGTTAATTTTTCGCGTAATAACGCATCAGCTTCGCGGCGCATCTCTTTTTCTTTGTAGCCGCTATAGCCGGGAATTTTGCCAATCAGCCATTCTCCCCAGCCTTGTTCATTATCTACCGCGTCTTGATAATCGGTCATTAAAAATACTCCTTACCGTAATATAATTATTGAGACAACTTTGTTTTGATTATACTCATAACGTGAAAAGGTGAAAACGTGAGGCGTGAAACGTGATTCTCCTGCAAGGTCTGTTTTTCTCCCACATGCCCGAATGGGTATCGCAGGTGTTGCCCGATACTTAAACCCGTTTATTCCATGCATCATTCGCATATTGATTGGCCCATAACTGTTCGGTCAACGATTCCTCAGTGGCGTTTAAGTCCGACTCAACAAAGGTCAAGTCAAACTGCTCGGCAAAACTGACGATGAAGGCCGCTTTGACCGCCTCAAAGGGGATGATGTGTCCGGCGGCATGCTCTAGGGTGGTGGCTCGTTGGAGGAGAATTTGCTCTTGGCGTTGCCGCTCCTCTGTTGAGAGGTGAAGCAGATCGAGTATCCGTTTTAGGTTGCCATGCAGAGGCAAGCTACCATGTTGCAGAACTATATTTTTCCGACGCAATTGCGCGCTCCCGACCAACTTTTTGCCTTGCCAAATAAGCTCATATTGGGCCGGAGTGTCAAAACAGACCGGGCTTTTCCGGTCGGCTTGAGTGCGAGGTTGGGCGCGCTTTTCAGCCTGATGGGCATCAACACCCAATCGCCTCAGCCCTTGCAACAGAGCCTGACTTAAAACTCTGTATGATTTCAAGATTCCGCCAGCAATGCGAGGATCATCTTTATGGGTAATCAGGCTGTAGGTTAGTTCATCGGTATGAAAAATCGCCTTGCCACCAGTGGCTCGACGAGTCCATGTGACTCCCTTGATTACACATTCAGTTTGATTGACCTCAGCCCATTTTTGATTGTACCCCAAGCTCAAACAGGCCGGTTGCCATTGATAAAATCGCAGAGTGGGCTGAGTTTGTTGGGCGGCCAAGGCGTACAAAATCGCCTCATCAATCGCCATGTTGGTCGCTCCATTTAAGGGCGGCGTAACCAGTAATCGCCATGTGGCTGGCGGATAGTTGATCATGCTGATATTGTAGCAAAGGCGGGCAAAAATAAAAAATTAGGGCTATGGTCTTCGTTTCGGTCATCACTCACCATGTCATTCTAAACGTAGTTTGCGAAGAATTTCCCAAACCTACAGCCCTTCAGAAAAAGATTTTCATGTGACGCTACAAGCGTCACCTACGATAATTGGAGGTCACGCTTGTAGCGTGACAATACGTTCAGTTCGTAGTCCCCTCCATTGAAATGGGGCCTGTAACCCAATAAATTGGATACTACTGTGGTTCATCATCGTGGTGATGGTTTGATGTTTTGTACTAGCCATTCTATAATAGCAACCTCTAGCAAAAGTTTGTCGATTCGTCGAACTACAGATTTTTCGGACTGAGTACCCAACAGAACTTTTAGTCTGAACTAATTAACACAGAAACACGCAGAGGGGCACAGAGGGGTACAGAGGAAAGAATAAATCGCTTTTTCTCTGTAAAATTCCGTGTTCCTCTGTGTATCTCTGTGTTCCTGTTTTAGCCTTCCCTAAGCTAGTTTGTCGGGTAGCAAGTAGCAAGAGAAACGATAAACTTCTGTTCTATAAAAAACATCTTTGGAGATTTGATATGATTCATAAACTCGCATTAATTGGTTTTGGCACAGTAGGACAGGGATTGGCTGAGATTTTGCTCGACAAAGCCGACACCCTTCGCGACACAATTGGCTTTGAGGCCCAAATTGTGGCTATTTCTGACCTGCTAAAAGGGGCAGTCTATCACCCCGACGGGTTAGATATTGCTACTTTGTTGGATGTTATCAAAAAAACAGGCAATTTAGATGATTATCCAGACCAGCTCGGCTTAGAACGAGGTTGGGACAGCCTAAAAACGATTCAAGAGACCAACGCTGACTCGATTGTGGAGGTCAGTTATACCGATATTGAAACCGGACAACCAGCGATTGATCATTGTCGGGCCGCGTTTACAAGCGGTAAACATGCCGTCATGAGCAATAAAGGCCCCGTCGCTTTGGCTTACGAGGAGCTATCTCGTTTAGCCGAAGAGAACAATGTTCGTTTTGGCTTTGAAGGCACGGTGATGAGTGGCACACCAGCCATTCGTATGCCTTTAACGGCCTTAACCGGCACCGATATTCGTGAGGCGCGGGGCATATTTAACGGCACAACCAACTACATTCTTACCGAAATGGAAAAAGGGTTGGATTATGAGGTCGCTTTACAACAGGCTCAACAACTTGGTTATGCCGAGGCCGACCCAACCGCCGATGTCGAGGGATATGATGCGATGGGTAAGGTGGTGATTTTAGCTAACGTGATTATGGGGCAACCTCTGAAAAAGAGTGACGTGCCATGCAAAGGTATCAGCCATTTGACCAGCGCCGATATTGAGCAAGCCACTCGTGAAGGCAAACGCTGGAAGCTGATTGGTCGAGTCAAAAAGGATGAGAACGGGATCAGCGGTTCCGTTGCCCCAGAGATGATTCCGATGACAGACCCCTTAGCCAGCATCATGGGCGCGACCAACGCCATCACCTACGAGAGCGACTTGGCTGGCCCAATCACCTTGGTCGGCGCGGGAGCGGGTCGAGTAGAGACTGGCTTCTCAATTCTGATTGATCTGATTAACATTGCTCGTGGGCAGATTTGAGCGATTGTGCGATTCAACGATTCAGCGATTCAACGATTTAACTAACTTAGGAGACAAAAATGTCTAAAGATGATATGTCAAAATTAATTTTTCCCTGCTCTGGAGCTGCTGATGTAGGGAATATTGCAGATTTAACGGCACGTAAACTCACCAAAGAAGGTACTGGAAGAATGTTTTGTATGGCTGGAATTGGTGGAAATGTCGAGAAAATTATAAGAATCACACGAGAAGCATCTAAAATTCTTGCAATTGATGGTTGTCCCTTAAATTGCGTAAAAAGCTCGCTACAACGAGCTGGTTTTGATAATTTTGAACATTTCACAGTAACCAATCTTGGAATGAAGAAAGGCAGTACATCCGTTACCGACGAGAATGTTGCTACGGTTAAAGCTAAGGCTGAGGTACTTTTACGTGATTGAAAAAGGTTGTTCGCGCCGCCAGAGCTTGTCGATGCCGAAACGCGCAACTTATCTTGCTACCCGACAAAGTTGATTAGGGAAGACTAAAACAGGAACACAGAGTTTCACAGAGAAGCACAGAGTGACACAGAGTAATACAAAAGAAAAACAAATCGTTTTTTCTCTGTGAACCTCCGTGTTTCTCTGTGAAACTCTGTGTTCATTAGTTCAGATTAAATTTTCTGTCGGGTACTAAGTAAACATCTAAAACAGGAGTCATTATTTTGAGTTACAAAATTGAGCCATACAATCATCGCGAAGCCCCGTTACTGGTCGTTATCTCTGGCCCGTCGGGAGTCGGAAAGGACATAACGCTCTCTCGTCTCAAGGAGTTAGGCCAATCCTTTCATTTTGTCATCACCGCCACCACCCGCCCGCAACGCCTCGGCGAGGTGGATGGAGTAGATTATTTCTTCATCTCTATGACTGAGTTTTCCAAAATGATTGAGCAGGGTGAACTGTTAGAATATGCCGTAGTCTACGGAGATTACAAAGGCATCCCCAAAGCGCAAGTCCGTCACGCGCTCGATTCGGGCAAGGATGTGATTATGCGGATTGATGTGCAGGGCGTGCAAACCATCCGACGCTTAGTGCCGGAAGCCCTGTTCATCTACCTCTCCGCCGAGTCGGAGGATGCGCTGGTCAAGCGGTTACGAGAGCGCGAAACCGAGTCGGAAGATCAACTCAAGACACGAATCGCTACCGCTCGTGAGGAGCTAAAACGACTCGACCTATTTGATTATGTAGTGATTAATGCCGATAATCAAATAGAGGAAACCTGCAAAAAAATTATGGCGATTATCATGGCTGAAAAATGCCGCGTCAATCAAAGAGAGATAGCCCTATGAGTTTTGAACATGATGTACAACCCCAACAATATTTATCCATCCCTTTCAACAAACCTGTCGTCACCTACCCCATGATTGGGGTGATTGTGTTAGTATTTGGAATTTTCGCGTTTCAGGCAGGCGGAACTGGAACTCGTCTCTATAGCAGCATGCTGATTATCTACGGAGCCAACTTTGGACAGTATATTGTTGAGGGAGAGGTGTGGCGATTCTTCACCTCCATGTTTTTGCATGGCAGTCCTGCCCATTTATTATTTAATGCCTACGCCCTGTTCATTTTTGGCCTAGAGATGGAGCGAATTTTCGGGGCAGATCGCTATCTAGTCATCTACACGCTATCAGGATTATTTGGTAGTTTAACCAGTTTTGCCACTAACGGGATCAACACCTTTTCGGTGGGGGCATCTGGCGCGATTTTTGGCATTATCGGCATGAATTTGGCCTATTTTTTGATCCATAGAAAGCAAATGGGCCAATTTGGTCGGCAGCGGGTATCTAGTATTCTGATGATCATAGGTATCAATATTATGTTTGGACTGGCCATGCCCAATATTGATAACATGGCCCACATGGGCGGTTTGGCGGCTGGGTTTTTGATGGGCTTAGGATTAGCTCCCCGCTACAATGTGCAGAATCCCGGCACCTATGATGCCCATTTGGTTGACACAATCAGCCTGTATAATCGCTGGTGGGTGACGGCTTTTGCGGTGCTAATACTTGGCACGCTGACCCAACTCGCCATTCAGTTTTGGAGTTAGTCTCGTGAAAAGCCCTGAATTAAGTCTGCTACGCTGTCGATTCCTTAATCGAAGCTGTTGAAGCCGGATATACAAAAACTCTAGCCCGCGTGATGCCCATAACCCCTCACGTATCACGTATCATGTTTCACAATATGTACGTCGAAGTTGTGCTTAGTCGCCCAATCATAAAACCGATTACCCCACCCAACTCTACCGAAGCCGCGTCGCACCGCGTCTTGGCTGAGCCGGATATCGACGCGGCTGAAAACCCACTAGCAACCAGTTTCGACTACCATGTCCCGCCCCAACTCAGGCCCGAAATCGAAGTTGGGCAGTTGGTCGCCGTCCCCCTACGCACCGAGAAACTGCCCGCCATCGTCGTCGCCATCAAACAAACCTCCCTGCTTGATGTGACTCGTCCTATCTTCGAGATTTTAGACCCGACTCCGGTGGTTACACCGGCTCAAATCGAGTTGGCTCATTGGCTCTCAGCCCAATATTTGACCGCTTTGGCGACATGTTTACGTGCCTTTTTACCCCCTGGCTCTCATCACAAGTCAGAATATATCCTCAAACCGAACATCACTCCAGCCAATCGTTGGCGAGCCGAAAGTTTGGCCGCCCCCGCTCGACTACTCTTTACATTTTTGCAACAAAAAGGGGGGGCGCGCTGGAAAGAGATTGACCAAAACGCGGCCCGTACCCTTATGGCGACGGGGCTGGCGCAACGAGAATCGGTCTTGAGCAAACCTAAAGTCGGCCCCAAAATGGATCGCACTGTCGAACTGCTGATTCCGCCTGACCAAGTGGAGGTCGTCCTGCCAACGGTAGGCCGAGCCTCAAAACAGGCCGATTTGCTGACCTATCTGGTCGAATGTGACGACCCATTTCCGCCCTTGGATGAGGTGTTGAACGCCATTGGTTATAAAACCGAAAGCGGAGTCAACTCCCTCACCGAGCGGGGCTGGCTGACCGTTGTTCCGGCGGAAAATCGGCTGGCGATTGCCCCGACCATGCAATCCCGTCTCAAAGAGGTTTTGGCTGATGAGACTCTCTCCGATTCGGCCAAAACGCTGTTGACCATGCTGGCTCAACAGCCCCCGCAACTGGAATCGGAACTGCTCATTCAACTAGCACAGCTCGACAAAGCGTCTCCAATGGAAAATTCCACGGACGCAGGCAAGATACCCGTTACCCACACGATTGAGGCGTTAATCGAACAAGGTCTGCTGGGCCGATTTATCGAACCGACACGGGTACGGCTGAATCTGCCGCCGGAGCAGGTGTTAGCAGCCATAATCACTCTGCGCCATGCCGAGCGGCATGTTTCGGTGCTACGTCTGCTGGCTTCGGAGGATGGGCCGTTGTGGATTGGTTGGGTCTATGCTCAAACCGAGGCCAATCTTAAGGTTTTGCGTGATTTGGAGTCGGCGAAACTGATTAGTCTGGATGCTACCCGTCGCTGGCGTGACCCACTCGTTGACAAGATATTTACCTTAGAGAATCGGCCCGATTTAACGCCTGAGCAAGAGCATGTTTGGCGGAAAATTCTCCAAATTTGGCAGGCCAGCCAACGAGCCAATCATCAGCGTCATCAGAGACAAAAACCGATTGCCCCAACGCCGATTTTATTACATGGCGTGACTGGCTCCGGCAAAACTGAGATTTATATGCGGGCGATTGATGTGGCCCTCAAAGCGGGTCAACATGCCTTGATGCTCGTGCCGGAAATTACCCTCGCGATGCAAGCGGTGGCGCGGGTATCGGCTCGGTTTCCAGAGCAGGTGGCCTTGTGGCATTCTGCGCTGTCACCCGGCGAGCGGTACGATGCTTGGGATCGAGTGCGAAACAGGGAGTTGTCGCTAGTGGTTGGGGCGCGCTCGGCCCTGTTTGCACCGTTGCAAAATTTGGGTGTGATTGTGGTTGATGAGGAGCATGACGCGGCCTACAAACAGATGGAGCGTCCGCCCTTATTTCATGCTCGACATGCGGCGATTGAGTTGGGACGGTTGACCGGCGCACTGGTGATTTTGGGTAGTGCCTCGCCGGATGTAGTCAGCTATCATCAAGCCAAACTGGGCAACTATAAACTGATGAGTCTGCCCAAGCGAGTGTTGGCCCATGTTGACCATGTGAACGTGCAGAAGAGGTTGATTCAGAATCTAGCCCCAAAGGGGAGGACAGTGCCCTTTGGCAGGGGCGCGGACGCGGCAGGACTGACCTCGCTTCCCCTGCCGACGGTGGAACTGATCGATTTGCGGGAGGAGCTAAAGGCGGGCAATCGGACGATTTTCAGCCGAGCCTTGCAGGAGGCCATGTATGAAACTCTGCAACGGGGCGAGCAGGTGATTCTGTTTCTCAATCGGCGAGGAAATGCCACATTTGTTAATTGCCGAGATTGTGGCTATGTTCAGCGTTGCCCACACTGTGACACCACGCTAACCCACCATCGACAGGGCGAATTGTTGATTTGTCACTACTGCGGTTATCGGCAACTACCGTTTCAGATTTGCCCCGAATGTAAAAATAAACGAATTCGCTATTTTGGCTTGGGTACGCAACGGGTTGAGGAGGCGGTGCGGCATAATTTTCCATACGCCACATCGATTCGGTGGGATCAGGATGTCAGCCGCAAGCGAGGCAGTCATGACATCTTCCTGCAACATTTTATGTCGGGACGGGCCAACATCATGGTTGGCACGCAGATGGTCACCAAAGGGTTAGATTTGCCACTGGTGACGCTAGTTGGGGTAATCTCTGCCGATACCTCCCTCTTTTTGCCTGATTTTAGAGCGGCCGAGCGCACTTTTCAGATGTTGGTGCAGGTAGCCGGACGGGCCGGGCGTAGTCCCTTGGGTGGGCGGGTGATTATCCAAAGTTACAACCTCGAACAGCCGGTCATTCAGGCTGCGGCTCGGTATGACTATTTGAGTTTTTATAACATGGAGATTAAGTTTCGGCGGGAGCAACAGTATCCGCCATATAAGCGGCTGGCGGTTCTGCTGTACAGTGGGGCTGGTGAGGAACGGGCCAAAGCAGAGGCCGAGAACATGGCCGAGCAGTTGCGCCGCTATATGACCCGTTTGGGGCTTCCTAATGTCGAAATCGTCGGCCCGACCCCGCATTACGTGCCGCGCCTCCGCACCCAGTTCCGCTGGTTTATCCTCGTCCGAGCCACCAATCCACCAGAACTACTCCGTCCGCTCATGCCGTTACCCTTCGGCTGGAAGATCGATGTTGATCCGGTGTCGATACAGTGATTGGGCGAGTCAGCGATTCTGGTGAGTCAGCGATTCGGCGAGTCTGTCGTCATACACCTGCAAGTTTCAAATCTAGGCCTGGTTTATTTTGGGCACTGGTTCAGTCTGATGGGACTTAGTACCCGACGAAAAATTTAGTCTGAACTAATTAACACAGAGTTTCACAGAGGAACACAGAGTTTCACAGAGAAAAAGCAAGTTATTCTTTCCTCTGTGAAACTCTGTGTCCCTCTGTGTCCTCTGTGTTACTGTTTTAACTTTCTCGAAACCAGTTTGTCGGGTAGCAAGGTGTCACGATTATGCCTACATGGATTAGAACTGAACACCCTTTTATGAGAGTTGATTACATCTCCAGATAGATTTTCCAAGCAGCAGGAATCTCTCCAGAGGCTATCAAGTATGTGACTCGAGGAGTTTTTGGCTCCCAGCGCATAATCATGCCCGCCTCATGCGGAGTCCGATTCGCTTTACGATTGTTACAAATGGGACAGGCGCAGGCCGTGTTGACCCAACTGCTCCGCCCACCTCGACTACGGGGAATAATATGATCCACCGTAAAACTGCTTCGGCCAAGAATTTGTCCTCCCTTGCGTTCACCGGCTTTAACCCCACAATAGATACATTGATACTCATCCCGTTGTAAAACCCCTTTCCGACTCCAGCGCGCCCCGCGACGAGGCACGTTGATATATCGCCGTAAGCGGATAACGGTTGGAATTGCCAAACTACCTGATGTACTACGAATCGTCACCGCATCTTGGGTGGCCGCATCGACCCGCTCCCGCAGCATCAACGACATCGCCCGCCGTTGGGTGATAACAGATAAGGGTTCATAACTTGCATTGAGTAATAGAATTGCCATGATGACCTTCTCCCGACTTAGTTGACAACTAGATGATTATTTTGCAAATTTGGCATAGCCGATGTCAATTTACCACAAACGAATAGAGTTGTCAACATCATGTGAAGGAATTCACTTAACCAAAATTGGCCAATCGGTTAGTAATAGATGATCACCAACCACCTCTCCCCCAATCACAAGTGGGAGGCGACTGAAGTCATTCGCGTCGTAAAACCCTAAACTTAGGGTATAATTTGTGTCGGCAGGCAAGTTTGATGGTAATACAATCGTATAGGAATCGGTCAAATATTCGTCCGGCAACCAACTTGTGGTTGGAAACTCACCGTCCCCCGGCAATTTATCGTGTTGAGCTACCATCGTGCCATGTTCATCCAACAGATGGACAAAAACTGTCCAACTACGATCAAACTCGGTCTGAGCATGCCAATACAGGGTCAGGGGTAATTTATCACCGGCGGAGAAGGTTTGGAAAGGCATATCAAGCCCAACTAACATGGCCTGTCCATTAAAATCGGCCTGTAACGGGTTTTGAGGCTGAGGGGCATCATAGATTCTCAGACGCTCAATGAGGTTGATGCTGGTCAGTATGATTGAGGTCATCGGTGAGAATCGATCAAGAAGTCGATTGCTACCCGCAGATGACAGATTGAGTGGCTGTTGCTGGCCTGACAATAGGCTCAAGCGGAGATTGTAGCGTCCGGCTGAGATGGTGGCCGGTATCGGAAACTCATGCGGGTCTCGCAAGAGCATGTCTCTCCGCCAATCGGTGGTCGGTCGAATCGGTTGCCGTTGATAAGTTGAGTGAATTTGTCCGGCCTCATCTTCGAGTTGAATCTGGACAATATAGGTTTGGCTAACATCATTCAAGGCTTGCCAAAACAAGTTTACATCTACATAAGTACCGCTTTTGAATGGGCTGTCCGGCACACTGTGTCCGACCATACTGGCGACATTATCATAAAAACGGATGTTGGTCTGGGTGGCAACCGGCAACGCGCCCTTGTCAATCGCAGGTTGAGGGTCGATGATGGTCACATCAGCCAGATGTAGCTCAACGCCTACTGGCTGATTAGCCACGTCAACCATGTCTAGCGGATGAGCATCCTCAAGCCGACGCAGGCTCAACAGCAGGCGATATAGGCCGGGGGGCGTACCGGCTTCGACCAGTAGCCCATGTCGGTCGGTGAGGGTGTCGGTGGGATTAAGTTGGCTGAATCGGCGCTGTCCGCCACGAGGATGACTATCGCGAATGGCCCATGTCCGTCCCTCAAAATCGGCCAAACGTAGGCTGACCTGATATTCGTCGGGCAAGGGTTGTTGACTGCGCCATGTTAGCTCCAACGGAATAATCCCTCGCCCCGACTGATAGCTGGCTTGACCAACGATGGCCTGTGTCATAAATAGATAGTTAGCAAAGTTAGCGGTTGAGGCTTGGTTGATCTGATTGTCATCATGACCACCTGTCAGGGTCAATTTGGTTTGCGGGCTGTACCATGTCAATAAGGTGGGATACCCAAGTTGGGTGATGGCCTCCTCAGCGGCATCTTCCCAAATACGTCCCGCCGTTTGATGAGCCGGAAACCAGAGGCGAGGCGAATCAGCCAGCAGACGGCTCAAATCATGCTTCATCTGCGTCCGCTCACCATGCTCGTCAGCGTCCCAACCTTGTCCCCAACCGGGTACTAAAAAAATGTTGGGGCGTGGCTCGGGCAAATAGGCTCGATAAAAACCGAGTTGCCATTGATAACTGGCTAATAAACTGTCCTGCTCGGTTGCTCGATTCGCTACATCAGCCAATAAGGGGCGATAATCTTCGTCGATATAGCGGGGTTGGCTGTAAAACCCAATCAGGCTGATGAGGGTGATTATCAGCATTAACATGGCTATGCTGATGCTGAGGAATCTGGTTATCGAGCATTTATGCCACAACCAGACAAGGCCCACGGCGATAAAAAGCCAATAGACGGGGGTGATTAGTAACAGGGTGCGTTCGTAGGTGGGCGGGGTAAAGGGAAAAATTTGGTTAATCAGATAGCCACTAGAAAGTGGGATAAAAAAATAAAAGTACAGTAGTCGTTGATGGGAGAAACGATTGGCGACGAATGTCGTTGATTTAAGGGAATCAGTCCTCTCGTTAGTCCCTTGTAAAAGTTCAGTAAAGTAGCCTAGGAACCCAATTTTTTCGAGAAATCGGGTTTCTGATGCTCTTTCTGGCGAGTTCGCTGAATATTTACAACTGGTCTTCTTTTCTTTCAAAGAATGTAGGGCAAAGGGGTTACCCTCAATATAGTTGCTTCCCATCACCAAAAGGCCGACGATAAACAGTCCGACAAAAAGAAGCGTACCCCAACCGAGCAATAGCAGTGGGTCGGATAGATGCCCGACGCTAAAGGCGGTGAGATGATCGGTCAAAAAATCGAGTGGAGACAAGGGGAGATAGCCCTCAACATCCCGTTTGTTTTTGATGTAACTGAGCAGGCGTGGCGTGGCGTATATCACCCAAGGCAAATATAAGAGGGCGACCGCAATAAGGCGATAAACGAAACGTTTTAGGTGATCGGTTGAATAAGGATGCAGTCTATTTTTAAGTAACCAATACCAGCTTAAGTACAGCAGTTGGGCCAAAAGAATGAAGGCGGCGTAATACATGGTATAAAGCGCGCCTACAGTACTGAGGATGTATAGCGTCGTCCAAAAAGGGGAATCTCTATAGAATAGTTGACGATCACTCACTCGACATAAGGCATACATAGAAATCAGGCCCAGTAACGTTACCAAGCCATACATTCGCACCTCTTGCGAGTAGTAGACGGCCATAGGCATAACACTGGTCAATCCGGTTGCAACTAAGGCCACAGATAACCCAAACATCCGTCGCCCCAACAGATAGACAATGGGTAGCCACAATGTGCCAATCCATGCTGATAATAAACGAGCCGATTCGGGGCTAACGCCAAGCAGAGCAAACCAGCCCTTGAGTAACAGATAATACAGGGGCGGATGAATATCAGTTGCTGTCAGGGCGATTAGTTCCGAGACGGAATGGGTGGCAAAATAGAAACTCCATCCTTCGTCGCCCCACAATGGTTGAAAGCTTAATTGATAAATTCGCCAGGCAAAACCTAAGCCGACAAAAAAAATCACCCCGTATTTGGGGCGAATCTGTATATCTCGCATAAGTTCTAGAAGTTTATCGTTTCTCTTGCTACCCGACAAACTGGTTTAGGGAAGGATAAAATAGGAACACGGAGGTTCACAGAAAAAAAGCGAATTATTTTTCCTCTGTGGTTAATAAAAGTCTGGTTAATGTCTCGGCCAGCTACATTACCAGATAAATCATGCCCAACATTGTCAATAGTTGTGGTTGTATCACTCATATTCTGTTACCCATGTATATTTACGGCGGAAATTGGTTAGTAATCTGTAAGAATAGCTGTTGTCTTGTCTGTTATATTTATGAAGGTACATAAAATAACACATCCAAAAACGCTGCACGATATTTCCAAACTGCTAACTCTGTAACATTTGTTGGTTCTTTTGATGACCACCATACAGAATCAATAATACGCTCAATAACAACTTCCCAATAATTCGACAGGGTAACATGTTTGGGGATTTCAAATGCTGTACACAAACCATTTTTATTTTGATTATTGAGGCAGATGAAATAATCAGGACGTTTCAGTGCTAATAATCTAGTTGCAGTAGCTACCCCTCCGCCCTTAATATGCTCAAACTCTTTTACGTACGCGAGGTAGTGATTTTCTGTCACATCTCCTTGAAGTGGAATCTGATCAAGAGCTAAAGAAATGTGTTCATCGTTTTCTATAACTGCATGCTTGAAATTTCCAGCGGCTGTTGTACTACCAAACCAATGCCAATGGACTTCTTCTTCGGGGCCAAATCCTGCTATGCCTCGTCTAGTATCTATATCCATATTTTTGAAATGAATATATGATTCAAATAAATTTTTTGCAGTATTAAGAACTTTTAATCTCCCTTTTAAAGTATGCTCCGAGTCGTTTTTAGTCCGCTGAAAGAAAGCTTGCCAAGACATTTTGAAAACACTTACATTCATCGGTGATTTTTTGACTCGTCCAGAAGTTCCATATTGTCCAGAAATTTTATTTAGTGACTTCTGTTTTCGTTTCCAAACATTTCTGTAACTGACAAGATCATCTGTTGTTAAGTATTTTCCCTGTTCCCAATACTGTTCAATCACATATATTAGTTCTTGATACGCCCTGTTCGACAGTTTTTTTGAGAAAAGCTAAATATACAACTCGGCAGAAACAGGGAATTTTAGGCAAAAAACATCATTTATTAGCTTTAAATCGAAGTGGTACAAAAATCATTAATTGATAAATATATAACCGCAATTTATCTAGTCTGTTTTTGTTTCATAAAAATTACTCCAAACAAAGAATCCTAACAAAAGGAGACAGGGAAATACATGTCCCTCCTTTATTCTGATAAAAGGAAAACAAAAATCTCTCATTTTTCAATTGTAAAGGTCGAGTTCATCAGGTCATATGAAGCCCGTATCCTCATATATCATTTTGGGCATAGGCCAATTAACCAAAATGTCTTGCAAACAATAGTAAATATCTGCTGAAAAACCAGACAACTCCAGTATTCGTATTTGTGTTTGATTGAGAGGTCTAAATTTTTTCCAATAACCTGCCCATCTTGATCGTAGTAAACATCCAAATTTATCTTCCGAAATGTATGGAGTATCAACTCGGTGGAGGGTCGAGCGGTTTGACGTTTGGGATTGCCGTCATAGATGTTGTCTAGGGTTTCCTGATTTTCGGCCAAACTGCGTCGCACGACAAACTCAATGATGCTCATGACTCTCAAGGCAATGGTCAATATGTGGATTAGACCTGTTGCATGGTCATCTCGGTGGAGATAAAGTGGAAGTAGGTTTATAATTTTGCCTTTGAGACGGGCAAAGGGACGCTCGGCTATGTATTGGTCTCGATAGGCTAGTACCTGACCACAAAAGTTTTGATAAGTTGAAGATGAATTAGGCTCTGTTTGGATAAAGATGTTTGAGTTTAAGCCGTGCATCTTGAGTAGTAAAACGCCAATCAACGGTTATCAGTTGGGCGTTGCG
>JAUCGB010000190.1 GCA_030377895.1 Anaerolineales bacterium HSG24 | reverse complement strand
CACACTGAGGTTTGAATTTGGTTTGGGTAATCTTAAATTTTCTTAATTCGACAATTCGATCAATATGCAGAACTACCCGAAAATCCATAACAAAACGGGATTGAATGGATGCTCCACTCAACCCCGTTTTTTTTACATCACATCACGTTTCACGCTAAACCGTCTCGCCCGGCTCAATCGTTTTACTCTTGAATTCTGATGCTTTTATGTCCGGACGGATTACTACATTATACCCAATTTCGGTTCCATCTGGAATATTTGCCTGTTTGCCAACCACGGTTAAGCCAGAGTTCAATTGCTCTGGATTGGCTTTATTGGCAATATTATCATCACCCTGACCAAACTTGACCCCTTCACCAATGACGGCTTGTTTGTCGATGATGGCTCGTTTGACCACCGCGTTGGCTTTAATCACCACATTGTCCATAATCACCGAATCTTGGACTACCGCGCCGGTTTCGACTCGAACTCCCTGCGAAAGGACAGAGCGTTCTACCGTGCCATCAATAATACAACCGTTTGAAATAAAGTTGCCCGATACGGAAGCTTCTGGCCCAATGACAACGGGCGGTTGCTCACTGCTACGGGTGTGGATCACCCAATCAGGGTCATACAAATCAAGAGCTGGTGTTTCCGCCAATAGGGCCATGTTCGCTTCCCAATAGGGGCGTATGGTTCCCACGTCAGTCCAATACCCTTCGAAGGTATAAGCTTGCACCTTATGGCTGTCGATAATGGCCGGTAATACATCACGCCCAAAATCTTTTAGCTCTTCATTAGCCAAAATATCGGGTAACACACTTGTATTGAAAATGTAGATGCCCATTGAGGCTAAGGTTTCGCGAGAACGAAGCGGTTTCTCTTTAAAATCGGTGACGCGCATGTTCCCATCAACACTGACAATACCAAAACGATGCGTCTCAAACGGATTAACCCGCCGCACGGCAATGGTCACATCGGCTTTTGAGTACTCATGAAAATTGAGCATGTAGCGATAATCCATTTTGTAGATATGATCACCGGCTAAAACAAGAACATTATCAACCCGTTTCTCTTCTACAAAATCCATATTTTTACGAACCGCATCAGCAGTGCCGCTCTGCCAGCCTTTGCTGTTTGGTCCTAAATAAGGTTGCAACAGGCGCAGACCACCTTGTGAGCGGTCTAAATCCCACGGTCTGCCGATGCCAACATGGTCGTTTAACGAACGGGGCATATATTGGGTCAACAAGGCCACATTATACAACCCCGAGTTAACACAGTTTGACAAGGGGAAATCAATAATCCGAAATTTACCCCCAAACGGGATGGCTGGTTCGGCTCGTATTTGGGTGAGAACGCTCAGTTCTTCACTGGCCCCACCCGCCATAATCATGACTAAAGTATCCATAATTTTATATTTGCAGGCAATAAATGATAAACAAACTGTTAATTTAAGGTTCTGTCTACCATTTGTTGTCTACAGGTTAACCGTCTCCCCACTAGCGATGTCTGTTCCCGGAAAATCAGATTCTGACAGGTCGGAACCGATGAGAACATTACGACCAACTTTGATTCCGCCCGGCACATGGGCATTCGTGCCGACCACAGTAATACCCGTGGTCATTTTATCAGGCAATTTTTCGTTGACGATTGAATTATCGTCACCATATCCTAATTGGGTATTCGCCCCAATCACTGCCCCTTCATCAATAACCACTCGGTCTACGGTCGCTCCGGGGCCAATCCAAACATCATTAATCACCACAGAATCTCTAATCACTGCGCCGGGTGATACATATACTCCCGGTGACAGCACCGAGTTTTCAACACGCCCCCGAATGACACATCCATTAGATATCAGGCTCTTTTTAACTTGGGCTTGTGGTCCTAACTTGACCGGCGGGCGTTCCTCACTACGGGTATGCACCACCCAATCTTGGTCATGCAAATTCAACACATCCCCCTCAGTTGGATTGGCGAGGGCCAAATTGGTCTCCCAGAACGATTGCAGGGTTCCCACATCAACCCAGTAGCCATCAAACTCGTAGGCAAAAACTCGATCATCGCTAATCATACTCGGAATAACATCTTTGCCAAAGTCGATGCGAGGTTGGTCAGAATCACCTTCGGACAGACGCTTGACCATTTTTTTCGTGTTGAAGATATAAATCCCCATAGAGGCCAACGTCCCTTTATCACGCTTGAGCGGTTTTTCGGTAAACTCGGTGACGCGTAAATCTTCGTCAGCCGTCATAATTCCAAAACGATC
>JAUCGB010000050.1 GCA_030377895.1 Anaerolineales bacterium HSG24 | reverse complement strand
TCAATCTAATGTTATATACAATAACGATTTAGATGCCACCGACAACAAACAATGCTGATGCTAACTTTTTCTTTGGTTTAGCCGGAATCAACACTACAACGGATACTTAACTACGGAACGGATGGTTTTCGTCCGTATATAATTACTGTAAATAGTAAAAAATCTCGTTATTAGCGAAATATATCCGTTGAGTTTTGAAGTATCCGCTGTAGTGTTCCCGCCAAAGATTCCGTTAGCATCAGAAACAACAAACAATAAATAAAGGATAGACTTATGACTACAAAAACATCAACCAAACAGCATTACAACATTACAGTCAACGGCAAACCATGTCAAGTTGAGGCCAAACCGAAAGGTTTTCTCGTAGATGTGATCCGTGACGATTTACATCTGACTGGCACCAAAAACGGCTGTGCGACCGGCCATTGTGGTAGTTGTACGGTCATCAAAGATGGCGAGGCGGTGCGTTCATGTCTTGTGCAGATGCAACGAGCCGACGGAGCCGAGATTATCACCATCGAAGGTTTGGCCGATGGGGAGACTTTGCACCCGATTCAGCAAGCCTATATGGAACAGGGAGCGACCCAATGCGGATTTTGCACGCCCGGATTTATCATGTCCACCAAGGCTCTGCTTGATAAAACGCCCTCGCCAACTTTAGAGGAGATTTACGACGGCCATCGCTGGAATATATGTCGCTGTACCGGATACAATGCCATTATTCGGGCCATTCAGCAAGCATCAGGGCAAGATGTACCTGAATTATCGAGCGTCAAATCGCCTATGCAAGCCATCAGCCGCCCCTTACCTCGCCCCGATGCGACCGCCAAAGTAACTGGTCAAGGCATCTATGCCGGTGATTTGCATGTTGCGGGCATGCTCCATGCCAAAGTGTTACGGAGCAAATATCCCCATGCCAAACTGTTGCAGGTCGATGTCAGTCAGGCCAAGGCCCTGCCCGGCGTGGTGGCTGTTTTGACTGCCGACGATATTCCGGGTCGCAAAGATTGTGGTGTGCATGAGATTGATTGGCCGGTGTTGTGTTACGACAAAATTCTCTACGTCGGAGATGCCATCGCCCTCGTGGCTGCGGAATCGGTTGAGATTGCCGAGCAGGCTATCAAGCTGATTACGGTTGAGTATGAGCCGTTGCCCATCGTCACCGGCCCGATGGAAGCGTTGGCCGACGACGCGCCCCAACTCCATGACAAGGGGAATGAGTTGGCCCATTTCCATTTAGAGCAGGGTGATTTGAACGCGGGTTTTGCTGAGGCTGACGTGATTGTCGAGCAGGAGTATCGCACCCAAACCGTCGAGCATGCCTTTATCGAGCCGGAAGCAGGCTTGGCCGTGCCGGAGGCGAATGGACGGATCACCGTTTATTGTGGCGGACAAATCCCCTACAATGACCGTGCCCAAATTGCCGCCACCTTGAACATGCCTGAATCTGCGATTCGGGTGATCAACTGTCTCATCGGCGGCGCGTTTGGGGGCAAAGAGGATGTGTCGGTTCAAATTCATGCTGCCCTGCTAGCTCAGGCGACCAAACGTCCGGTCAAGCTGGTTTTCACTCGGAAAGAATCGCTCAGAGTACATCCGAAACGGCATGCTACTATCATCAAACTGAAAACGGGTGCGAAAAAGGATGGGCAGTTGGTGGCCCATCAAGCCCTGATTTACGGTGACGCGGGCGCGTATGAAAGCCTGAGCGACCATGTTATGCTTCGAGCCACCACCCATGCTTCCGGGGCGTATGAAGTGTTGAATGTGCAGGCTGATACTCACGCCATGTACACCAATAACGTGCCATCGGGGGCGTTTCGTGGCTTTGGGGTTACGCAGAGCGCGTTTGCAATGGAGAGCCAAATGGATATTTTGGCCGAAAAATTGGGGCTGACTCCGGTAGAGATTCGGCGCAAGAATATCTTGGCAATTGGCAAGCGCACCCAAGCCGGTCAACTGTTGACCGAGAGTTGCGGTCTGCCGCAGGCCCTAGAGCATATCGCCACCGAAATGGAGCAACATGAGTTTGTGGCCGAGGAGGGTTCAAAACGCCGAGCGTGGGGTGTAGCCTGTGCTTACAAAAGTGTCGGTTATGGCAGTGGGGCTTACGATGCCGCTGGATCCGAGGTGGAACTGTTTGCCGATGGTGGAGCGATTGTGCGGGCCGGTGCGGCTGAGATTGGGCAAGGTCTGGTGGGTGTGTTGGCTCAAATCGTTAGCGAGGAGTTGGGCGTGCCGTATCATCAGGTTCAAGTACTCGTCTCTGATACCGATTTAACGCCCGATGGGGATGCGACCACCGCCTCCCGACAAAGCTATGTCACCGGCAACGCGGCTCGACATGCCAGCCAAGAGGTGCGGGCCATACTCAGCCCAATCGCCGCCGAGATGTTAGATGCCTCGCCCGACAGTCTGACTTTTGCTGAGGGTCAGGTACGGAGCGCAGAGCGGGCCATCCCCCTGAGCGAGGTGGTGCAGGCGGCTCGTCGAGAGGGCCGACAACCGAAAATCAACTACCAATACCGCGCCCCACACACCGAGCAGTATCATCATTTTGCCTTTGGCTTTGCCGCTCAGGCCGCCTTGGTTGAGGTTGATATCAAGACTGGCGAAACCAAAGTGCTAAAAATGATTGCGGCCACCGATGCCGGGCGGGTTCTTAATCCGTTAGCCCTGCAAGGTCAAATTGAGGGAAGCATCTCGATGGGCTTGGGCATGGCCCTGCAAGAGCAGTTTGTCATGGCCGATGGACAGGTCAAAACGACCAGTTACAACAAATGCCGCGTCCCGACCATCAACCAAACGCCCGAAGTAATCAACTTCTTTATCGAAGAGCAGACTAAAGACGGGCCTTACGGAGCCAAGGGCGTGGGCGAACTATGCTCCGTGCCAACCACCCCAGCCATTATCAACGCCATCTACCATGCTACTGGAGTGCGCTGTTTTAGCCTGCCTGCTGATAAAAAGTGGCTCAAGGGGCAAATGAACACTAAATAATTTGTGCAGTCCTGCACATGTAGTGATCACCTACCCGCAAGTTTGGAACTTGCGGGTAGGTAACTGACTATATCACTACTTCTGCACCACCAATAATTTTTGGTGCAGTTGGAGCGTCGGCTTCCAGACAGCCGACGCTCCGTTAATCAAACGCGCAATTATTACGGACATTTTTCTGATGCTACTGAGTTGAATTGGTAGCATCATTTTTTTATCAACCATTACCGAACTATACATTTCGTTGACTCTGCCAATAAGCCAAGGCGAAAGTAGCAATGATTAGCACAGCGGCGACACCGATTAAGGCGATGAGCCACTGTGGTCTCTCAGTCGAGGCAGTATTGACTGTACCGCTTTCCGCGTCAGGGTTGGACGCGGCGGCTGTGGAGGCTGGCTCCGCCACAGGGTCAACCTCAGCAAACTCTGGTAGTGCCTCTAGCACCGCCTCAGACATGCCCGATTGAGACAAACGGGTAGCATCTATGGTGTTGGTACTGCCACTACCCACAAAGGCTAAGTTGCCCGACCCAAGTCGCCTAAAACGGTTTTGTAGCGCATCACCCGCCCATGCCACCCCCTCATCGGTTGTGCCCGTGATGGCTAACAAGGCTCGATTTTTACCGGGCGCGGTTGTGATTTGCACTACTCCGATATTGGTGTCGGGGAGGGAGCGAAATGAGACGTTGTTCAGTTTTTGTCGCATCATATCTGTACCAACGATAAAAGGCTGTAATAAATAATCGTTAATCTGTTGCAGTAAGGCATTGCGAGAAGGTCGCCCAATCGCCACGAGATGATGGTCTTCCAACAAATTCTCCGACCAATTTGCACCAAGTGCTAATTTAGGGGCAAAAACAGTCCCGTCACTTCCTTGCCCAATTAGGCCCGCAATGCGAATCGCCTCTCGCCACTCGATAAAGATAGGGGCTTCGGGCAGAACAAACAACAGGTTGGTGAGGTTTGTTTGCTGATTAAACGGGACTGGGAACTTATCAAAATCGGGATCATCAACCTCATTGGGCAGGTATTTCAGATTCAGGGCTGAGTTTCCATTTAGGGTAATCCAGGCACTATTCAGGGCCGCGCAACGGTCAAGGGCTTCAATATGAGCCTGAACCGTAATTTTATTGGAGCGACCCGCTCTAGTGTTTAAGGAAGGCAGTTTAACCTGAAGTCCCCCATTTTGAGAACTCTCTTCGGTGAGCATCATCTCGGCTAACGGTTGCCCATTAAACAGCACCCGTAAGGATGAACTCTCAAAATCTATCAGTTGGGAATGGCTGAACTTCAAGTCAAACAGGGTATCCCCCTCGGACAAACGCCAACCGGGGGGAACGTCAAAATTGTAATTGGCCTCAGTCGAGATTCCGGTCATGGTTTGGTCGGAATAGCCCAATTTTGACAGCGTGGCCGAGACATCTGGTGGTACAGTGGTGTGGGTTAAAGGCTTAATCTGGTCAACCAAGGCCGTTGTGCCAAGCAAACCGGGCAATTGTTGTTTAATTCCCATAGCCTGACCGGCCTTGCCCACCGCCTCGTCATTTAGCCCCGTAACCACCAGAATGGCTCGACTGGCATCCCAAGGAGCCGACATGGCTTGAATAATCCCATCCGTCTGGGCCGCGTTCCACCCTTTTTGAGCCACAAAATAGTTGCCTGTAGGGGCGTTGGGCAAAATCGAGGTGGTATCGTCACTGGATAGGCTAGTGTTAATTCGGGTCGCCCAATTATTGACGTTTATCGGCTCCGATTGGTCATTCAGTAGGATGGCTGTATTTTCAAGCAAAGTGACGTTGGGCGTGTCACTAAGTCGCACGGTAATACCAAAGTTGGCCGTTTCACCCGATGCTAATGATTCGATAAACCAAGTCACTTCTTGCCCGCCGGTGCTTTGTTGACAAAGTGGATTACAGCCTTGCAATGTTACATCATAAGGCAAAATATTAGATAACAACAAGGAATTGACTTTGTTGGCCGTTGAGTTGGTTACTTTTAGGTTGTAAGACAATTCTCCACTCGGTTGAGCCGTGGTTGGCCCTTGGCTAGTCAAACCGAGGATCCGTTCTCTAAACTGGGTGGGCAAAGTTCCCCATTCGTTTAATTTGGCGACAATTTTGTTGCGGTCTGGAGTTCCAATGACCACAAAATGGGCTTCGGGGGGTGTCCCGGCCTCAATTTGTTCAAGGAGACTTTGGTCACTCATACCATCAACTGTAACCAATAACGCGCCTAAGTTTCCTAAACGAGCGGCAATGGCGACGGCACCGTTTAACTCTTCTTGATTGGGAATTTCTGGCAAAACGATGATGATCTTCGCTATTTTTGGAGTATAGACCTTTTGGTCGTTAACCCATTTAATATTAAATTGAGGATTATTGAAAGGGGCGGGATATTGGGCTAAATCAGGATTTAATGGCGTTTCATCATAGATAAAGGTCACATGGGTAGTCTCAGGATGAATCACCAATCGGGCATCGTGGGGTATAGTGCAACTCGGACTGGTATCTAGGGCCACGCTGATGATATGGCGGCTATTGTCAGAATCATTCAGCATGTCCAACGGAATATTGACTCGGTATCGTGAGTTGATGAGGGGCGCGGTTTGGATGGGGGTAACGCTTTGGGTCTCACCGTCAAGGGCTACAATAATATTACCGAACAAGGTGGGAGTGTAAATTTCGCCACTGCCGATAATGGGATTGTAAACAAAACTAACTTCCATGCGGATATAGGCCGAGTCACGGATTGTCCAACTTTCTGGCACATTGAACGCATACTCGGCGACATCATAAGGCCCTTTGAGAGTCACTTCGTCATAACCCAAGGCACTCAAGGGCAAAAGAAACTCCGCTTCCTGAGCCAATTCAGCCGAAGACATGCTCACGGTTGATGAATTATCTTGGGTCGTAGTCGATTCCGATTCCGATTCCGAGATGTTACTAGCCTCGTCATTTTCGGGGATTGATGTTTTGGTTGGGGTTGGCTCGATTTGAGGCAACTCAGTTGGGGTTGGTTCAGTTTGATTGATTGCCTCGGCCTCTTCATCACTGCTGGTTTCTTTATCAATCTGGTTATCAGCGGTCGGGGTAGTTGTTGGGGTAGCTTCCTTGGTGATTTGTGGTGTATTGGTAGCTACCTCGATGATCTGTGGCGTTTTGGTGGCTTCCTTGATAATCTGTGGTGCTTTGGTGGTTTCCTCGATGATCTGCGGTGCTTTGGTGGGAGATGGTGTGACGGTTTCATCAGATTCGATAGACTTAAATTCAGTCTCACATTTTGGTAGACAGGCCGGTAGCTTAACTAAAAATCCTTCATCTGACCCGGTGTAAGGGATGATGGAGTCGCCCCATTCTGTTTGACTGTAGCCACCAACATAGATGTTGCCATTGTTATCGACGGTTACTCCATTACCATAATCAAACTCGTCACCACCCAAAAATGTCTCCCATACTCGCTCGCCGTTGTTACGGTCTAGGCGGGCCACGAACATGTCACGCTCACCAGAAAAACTGTTGAGCGGTTCGCCCCAACTGACTCCTCGACTATCACCGACGATATAAATCCTGCCGTTTGTCTCATCATAAGCGATGTCATAGGCCATGTCAGCGTCCGCCGCCTGAGAGGTGCTACCCATAAAGGTGTGCCACTCTAAATCGCCATCGGGAGTCCATTTCGCCACAAAAGCGTCAAAAAAGCCAGTACCGGCAAATGCTGAGACAGGTTCGCCCCAGCTATCCCAGCTATATCCTGCGGCGTAGAGGCTGCCATATTCGTCTAGCGTCAGGGATTCGATGGCATCACTACCCTCGCTGTTGCCGACAAAGCGGTTCCAACGTAACTCACCTTGGTTGTCTAGTTTGGCAATAAAAGCATCACGACTATCGCCATTGTGGTCATTAAGAATCATATCGCCCCAACTTTCGCTACTTGTTCCGGCGATGTAGATGTCGTTTTCGGCGGTAATTCCAAGCGCGTCACCGCTTTCAAATCCAATGCCGCCTATAAAACTATGCCAAACCAACTCACCGTCATTATTGAGCTGTAGTACGACGGCATCATTTTCAGCCGCATACGCGGTCACGGCAGTAGTATCCCACTCAGAATCACTGTTCCCAATCAGATATATGGCATCATCAGAGCCAATCGCCATGTCGTTTACCACATCATCTCCGGCAGAGCCAAAATAACTGTGCCATTGTAACTTCCCGCTCGGCCCTAACCGAGTAACAAATATATCTTGTTTACCAGCATATTCATTGATTGGCGCGCCCCAACTATGATTGGTACTGCCGCTGATGTATATCCGTCCGGCTGAATCGAGGGCAATCGCCTTGGGATTATTGTTACCCGCATCACCAAAAAAACTGTTCCATATCAGTTTGCCACCACGACTAAAGTTAGCCACAAAAACATCTCGTCCACCACTATGAGAATTAATCGGCTCGCCCCACGACGCGTCACTGGTGCCAACAACATAGATGCGGCCTTCATCATCAGTCGTCAGCGCGGTGACTTTATCATTCGCCGTCGAGCCTAAAAAGGTATGCCATGTGATATTTTCTAGTGTGTTCAACCGCACCAGCTGTGGTCGCGTAGATAGGCTATCAGCCGGTTGGGATAATCCTAACGCCGACTGATTTGGGATAAACATGGGAATATCTTCCTTCGCGTGGATGGAAGTTGACATGGTTATGAGTAATAACAGCATAAGGCTGATGATTATAACAGTTTGTTGTGGTTTCATTGTTAACGACCCTTTGTTAATGTAAGGCTGTTTCAGAATTTGAGTTTCTTCATTATCAACAGAAAAATTTAGCCAAGACTAATTTAGAGACATAACACGGAGACTAACGCCGAATCGGAATTAAATAAGTTGCGCGTTTCGCCTTCGCCTTCGGCAAGACTTCGGCGTAAGCTCAGTCGAACGCTCAGGCGGTGAGCTTGTCGAAGGCGAACTATCATGCACATGTTAATTAATGCTCATTCCCAAAGGCTTGGACTCCATCTGCCCCTCGTTTTTACGTTGAATCACAATAATCGACCCTAATAATAAATTATAGAGCCAAGCCTAAAAATATAGAAACTAAGGGGACTGTTTTCTTATATGTAATTTAGCAATTGGTATCTAGGTACTCAGTACCCGACAGAAAAGTTAGCCAAAACTAATTAGCACAGAGTTTCACAGAGGAACACGGAGATTCACAGAGAAAAAACGTTTTATTTTTTCCTCTGTGCCCCTCTGTGCATCTCTGTGAAACTCTGTGTTCCTGTTTTCGCTTTTCCCAAACTACTTTGTCGGGTAGCAAGTCTAGGTATGGGTAGACCACTGTGCCAATAATGGATTTAAGGCCTCGTAGCTATTAATGACCGCATCAGGAATAACTTCGGTTTGGCTATAGGTGTCTTCATTAAAACCTGTGTACTGAATGGCCCGCATGCCGACATTTTTAGCCCCTTGAATATCGGTTCTTAGCAAATCGCCAATATGAACGGCCTGAGCCGGTTGACAATCCAACTGTTCTAACGTAGCTAAAAATGGTTTATGATGGGGCTTACTATGGCCTAATTCGTCAGAAAAAGTGAGATGAGAAAAATATATCAGTATCTCATCGTGGGCCAAGACTTGGCGCAAAACTCGCCCCGGCGTTGTCCCTGTGTCGGAGATTATGGCAAGTTTATAGCGCGTCGATAAATCAGCCAAAATATGGGCAGCATTGTCCACCAAATGAGGCCGATTCGCTAAAAGCGAGTTTTCCATGATCTGTACAATGTTCGCTTTATCATTGGATGCAATTGAAATATTCAACTCAGCCAAAACAAACTCCAACCATTGTTGAGCATTAGGCGTGTGATACTCCTCTATCCAAGATTGTAACCACGTTGTTTTAGCTATTTTTGTTGCTCGCTCAAAATCATCTAACGCAATATTTTGTTGATGATACTGCTCTAAAATTATTCTCAGCTCTTTGATTCGTTCATGACGGTTGGTCGGTTGCCGATAAAGGGTTGACCAAAAATCAAAAGTAATTGCTTTAATTGATGAGTTTTTCATTATTTGTTTGGTGATGATGCCCCATTGGCTGATGCGATTTCCATAGTCGGTAGTGACATGGGTCAGTTACTATGACTGTCAACTTAAAAAGTTCGTAGTAGGCACTTCGAGGGCGATAAATCGCCTACTACAAACGTTAAGTTGACACTTATGGATTACCCATCAGTCAACATGGCAGTTTTTAGATTATGAATGTGTATTAATTAACATGTGCATGCTGATAGTTCGCCTTCGACAAGGCTTCGGCGGCGCAACGTAGCCCGAGCTTGTCGAAGGCGAAACGCGCAACTTATTTAATTCCGATTCCTTATGGTCGCGTAATCAACCGCGCCTCGTCACTCCAAGCTAACCCGTTGGCCCTAAAATAGTCGAGGGCAGTGGGCTGGAATCCAGCGGAGGAGAAGACAAACAGCAGGTACGGCTTGACCGGCTCAAGGAGCAGTAACGACTGGGCCTTTTCCACAAACTCCTCCGCCTCGGTCAGCGAAAATTTGCGTTGCCGATGCTTCACCTCCCCAATCAGCGAATAGTGGTCGGTGGTGGTTTTGGCAAACACATCTATCTGAAACTCTGGTTCATGAAGCGGGAGAGAGTGATAGGGCCACACTGCTTTGTATGTCACAAACTCAAAATCAGGGGGCAAATTGTGGAACATAGTTTGGTATAAGGCCCTGTTCTGCCCCACTTTATCCTGGAGATGCTGAATAATCATGAACTCAGCAAAAGCTCCCTTGTAGCGGTTATAGTGACCCGATAGGCTGTTGTATTTTTTTAATAACCCCTCAAATAGGACTTTATATTCATCCCGCAAGCCTTGCGGAGAAAAGTTCTCAATATCATGCCCGTACTCACTCCGAAAAACCTTATCAAAGATATTATCTTGTACGCCCTGATATTTGAAGTAATTCTCCTCAATAATATCACTTCGTAACAATGCTTTCAACTTCGTTCTCAAATCATCGTCAGACATATCAAGATTCAGTTCTCGTTTTAAGGTCTGACGACTGGTCAGCCTGTCTCGATGTTTGGATAGATACAGCACAATATCTTTGGCATACCGCTCATTAATTCGAGGAAACGCCGAGTCGATATATTCTAGCCAAGTACCTCGAATTTCCCCTTCCTTGTCCAAAATCTCAAATTCTAGGGTTTCCAATAAGCCCTGCTCAGTGGTTAAATCTTTGTGAGGATAGGTAGACCGAAACACGGAGCTAATATAAAAGGGGCTTCCCTCGGTCAATCTGGCCATAAGATAGGCGGTATCTTCACTAATCGGAACCTCTTCAATCAAGGCGTAGCGATAGATCATTTCAATACATTCATCGAGAGACAAATCCGCCATATAACGATATTTGAAGCGACCCGGTAACATTTTTATCAAATCGTCCATCAGCCAGCCCACCCAACTGCCAGAAACCAGTAGCGGCGCATTTTTATACTCAGCCGTGTGGAGATAGCTTCCGGCTAACGTGTCGATACAATGGGTGCAAGATTCGTCTCTAAAAATAAACCGATTGATATACTGAAACTCATCAATCATCTGGACAATATAATCATCGTCATAGCGGGCCATAATACGAGGCGCGTCCCGAACTAAATCCCATAACGGATCGGCTTCTTCGGCCTGAATAAGAGTTTGTGCCCGTTTGATATAATTTTGAGCGATGACCAATTCAGCCTCGGTGGCAATTTCTAAGGCATAGTCAAGGCTACCCCATTCGGCTTCATCAATATGTGCCATATTGCGCGTCTTAAAGGCCAAATATTGAAAAATAAAAGTCTTGAAAAATCGCTCGGCAAAATGACCAAGCCATTGATCAGCTTCCTTAATCTCAAAATAGAACGGAATTACTGGCCCATTCGCATGGAAGATAAGATTATAGAAACGTTGCATCAGAGCCGACTTGCCAGTTTTGCGTCGAGAGAGGATAGCCCTACTTTTAGACAATCCGACCGGGATGCGGTTGAGCCAATGTAGTAAATCGGTCAATTCCTGCTTCCGTCCGGTAAACAGGTCAGGATTGCCGATTTTTTCTTGTAGATAGGTTTTCATGACAACTAACTCCTACCAATTATACTCCGGTTCAATTGTAAAGGCTAGTGGAAAACCGGATTGACGGGCCGAGAATTGGGCCTTAAAAACTTTAGTTTTGGCCTCTTCGAGGGGCATGGTGGCCACGTAGGCGTTTCCTTTGTAGTGGGTTTCAAAGGCCAATTTGGTGGCGCGGGCAAAGGTTTGCCCAAAAATCGTGACCAACGTGTTGATGACAAACTCGAAGGTGGTCACATTGTCGTTATGGATAATGACTCGATAGGGTTGATCGTCATCATCCATGACCACAAACTCTAGGCCGATGCCAGTGTCGGTGTCGGTATCTGTGTCAGTGTCTGGAACGATAATGTCGATATCGGTATCGATGTCGTAAGGGCCAAAAGTGGTAAGGTACTTGGGTTTATTTATATTAAATTGTACTTGTTTCATGGTTAAATATCCTGCTAAAAGTTACTCTGGGAGCGCAGGCATGGTTCATTTTAGGTTGAGTGATCTTTACAAATTGCGATATCCGGTACGCCACGCATAATTTGTAAAGATTAATTCCTTCATTTTGAACCATGCCTACTTGTCTTCCATTGGCGTATCAATCGACAAACCGGTAGCTCCCATCTGGGCTAAGGCCATGCGAGCCATGACCACAATCTCGTTATCCCCATTTTCGGTGGCTAGATTTCCGGCATGTTCGTAAGCTCGAATTGCGTCAAATTGTTTATTTTGCCCTTCGCAAATCTGACCCAACATTAACCAAGCCGCGGCATTGCGTTCCTCGAACTTGATGACTATACGGATATCTTCCTCCGCCTTATCCGGATTCTTGTTTCGCATATAGAGTTGGGCGCGGGCGATATGAAAGACCACGGGGTTACTAATAGTCGCCTTCGCGCGGGCAAAACTTTCCTCCGCTTGCTCAGATTGCGCCAACGAGTTGTGAATTGTCCCCTTTAAAATGAGCAGAGCCGGATCATCTATCAACAGTTCGTGTTGCAATCCCTCATCAACCTTGGCTAAGGCATTTTCGTACTCGTCAGACGCAAGAGCTTGATAGACGATATTCTCTGTGTCCAGACGGGCTAACACGGTGGGGTCGGGGGCTAGAACGGTCTCAAAGGCAATATAAATCGTAAAAATTACCGTCAAGAATAGCCCCAATATCAAAGCGATGTTTATCACAATACGTTTCTGACGATCTACAATCGCCGAATCGATAAACCACCACCATTGATCCTCAACATCGGCAGATTTAGGGCGATGTTCCCGCATCACCTTTGGGCCACCCAATCGTTTTACAATGGTGACGGTGTTTCGTTGCAGACGAAGTTGTATCCCGTTAAAGCGGCTTTCCTCACTCGTTAAATCTAAAGCTGTCGATTTTAATTTCTCAAGTAATTTGAAACATCTGTCTAATTCATGTAGTAAAGTTAGAGTTTGAGTTTCGGTCAGGTTTTTAAGACGTGGAGTCCGGCTTTCTAAGGTAGAGAGCAGTTCCCGCAGTTCGTCGGCCTTGCTCAGTTTTTTGTTCTGTAAATGGTCAAGTATTTTATCTGTTGTGTCCAATTGAATATCCTACGTGGGATGTGGGGCGTTCACATATTCACGCTTCACTCCTCACCACACTAAAATAATGATTAAATCGTTGACGTTGGTGTTGGTTGGGCCAGTGATGATTAAATCATCAAGCGCGTTAAAAAAGTTGTATGCGTTATTATACCTCAGATACTCGATAGCATCTAAACCTAGGCGTGTTGCTTGAATGACGGTTTCCCCATCAGCAAAAGCTCCGGCGGCGGGGGTTGGGCCGTCGTTGCCGTCGGTTCCTAAACAGGCAATCAGAACATTCGGCCAGCCTTGCAAAGCAATCGCGACAGCTAAGGCCATCTCCTGATTCCGTCCGCCCAAGCCATCGCCCTGAATGGTGACGGTGGTCTCACCACCCAAAATCAAGCAGGCGGGTCGTTGCATACTACTTTCGTCACGGGCCAATCCTTTAGCCAATCCAGCCATGACCTGCGCCACTTCGCGAGCCTCCCCCTCGACAAAGGTGGTCAGCAATTGAGCCTCGAAGCCCATGTTTTGCGCGGCTGAGACTGCGGCTTGGGCGGCGATACGGTTACTGCCGATGATGGCGGTGTGGCTGTTGGCAAATATCGGATTATCCGGCTTGGGCGTGTCCGATATTGTGCCGGTACATCCGGCTTGCAGGTGAGCAACCACAGTCGCAGGGAGTTGGTGGCGCAACTGATACTGCTCGACAATGCGCCATGCATCGGCAAAACGGGTTGGGTCAGGCACGGTTGGGCCGGAGGCGATGACGGCTAACGGGTCGCCGACTACATCAGACAAAATCAGGCTGTAGAGCGTGGCCGGAGCGATGAGTTCGGCCAACCGTCCGCCCTTAATCGCCGAGAGGTGCTTGCGAATACTGTTAATTTGCTGGATTGGTACGCCAGCCCCTAACAAAATTTGATTGGTCTGCTGTAAGTCGGCTAAGGTCAGACCGTCCGCCGGTTGGGTGAACAGGGCCGATCCACCGCCGGAAATCAGGCATAAAACAGTATCCTCAGCCTGAGTGTGTTGGAGCATGGTAGTCAGGTCGCGGGTTGCGTCCAATCCGGCTTGGTCAGGGACGGGGTGGGCAGCCTCAATTAGACTGATGGTTGACTCGGCGGGCAAGGGTTGGGTATGCCCATATTTGACGATGACCCGTCCGGCCTTGATTTTGGAGCCGAAAATCGTCTGAACGGCTACGGCCATGGGTGCGCTGGCTTTGCCCGCGCCAATTACATACAAATTGCCTGTCCCATCCTGAATCTGCTCTACCAGTGCCGGATTCTCATCAAAATAGGTGTTGATCGCCGTCTCTGGGTCAACTGCTTGCAGGGCGGGGCGCATGATATTCCATGCTATTTGACGTTTATGTTTTGCTGATGGTTTCATACCATAATTCATAATTCACTACCAATTTTTTCGCCAATTCGCCACCACAATCGAGCTATCATACGTTACCTCAATCTCCACCGTTTCTGATAGTCGTTCCCCAACGTTCTCCTTGTCGGCGGTTGTGACCACTGTTAACAGCCATTTGCATGGAATAGGTTTCTTGTCAATCGTCAGGTCATAGAAACCGGACGGCCAATCACCACTCTCGCCTTTCCACGGCACCGGCCCCGATGGGTTGGAGATAATCCGATAACTGCCACATTGAGCCTCCACAAATACTCCGTCCACCGAATTGCCCTGTGCGTCGCTGATACTACCCAAAAAACGGGTTAGACCATGATTAGTGTCCGCATACCAAGCCATCGGCTGATACTGATAAATGGGCGTGGCCGTCGCATCAGGAGTCGGAGTCGCCACTGGAGTTGAGGTTGCCGTCGGCTGAGATGGAGTCGGCGTGACTACAATCGGCAACGACCCGCCATGCTCTACCGTCACTACCGAGGCCGCCACCCATCCATGCGAACCGTCAACCTGTTGCACCTGCCACCATGTACCTGCGTCGTTTCGCCCGATGGCTGGCATGGGGCTGTTGGCGACCAAACTGCCGATTACCGCATAGTTTGTCCCCGGCCCATTCCGAATGTTGACCGTGTTTTGAGCCATCACCTGTGGGACAACTGGCGTAAAGGTGGCTGTCGGCTCTGGCAGGGGCGTGTTGGTCGGGAGCGGCGTGTTGGTCGGTAATGGCGTGGCCTCTTCAATTGGAAGTATGGTCGCTGTGGGAAGCATGCTTTCCACGGGAAGTTGTGTTTCCGTCGGGGTGACGGTTGGGTCAACCAACATGGGAGTGTCGATGAGGATGGGCGTATCGGTAGATGTGATGGGAATGGGGGTTACGATTTGACTGATTGGGGTGACTTCGGTTGAACGAAGCAAACGCCATTGACTGAACACGGTGTAGACAATGGCGAGAAAAACAAGGTAAATTAATAGCGATAAAACAAAGATAATCCCTAATAGACGTGTTTTCTTCATGCTGATAAACTCCTACGATTTTAGATTGACAGGTAACGTTTCATCTTTCATCTTTATTCGCTTTGTGGTTGGTTTGACTTCTACCTGCCAGCAGTTCTCCATCAGGAATGATGAAAACATAATAACATACTAAACCACTTGTCGCCACTTTATTCACGTTCAACGTCAAATTTGAATCGCTCCCTTAGTACCCGACAGTCTGAACTAATTAACACAGAGTTTCACAGAGAAAAAGCGAATTATTCTTTCCTCTGTGTTCCTCTGTGCGTCTCTGTGAAACTCTGTGTTCCTGTTTTAGCTTTTTCTAAACCAGTTGTCGGGTAGCAAGATCGCTCCCCCAATTCTTCAGCCCGATTAAAGACGATTAAAGGCAGATGGAAATCTTGCTACCCGACAAAGTAGTTTAGGAAAGGCTAAAACAAAAACACAGAGGGGCACAGAAGAAAAAATTATTCGCTTTTTCTCTGTATTCCTCTGCGTTAATTAGTTCAGACTAAATTTTCTGTCGGGTACTAAGACGTAACTCTACAAAGGTCATGATAGGGCATTAACAACAACTCGTCAAGAATTGGGGGGAGTAAGGAAGTGAAGAATATCTCCTAAAGATTCCAAAAAATTTTAAGGGTCTGTCGTAAAATTCAGTCGAGAAGTGAACTGCTGTAGTCTCTCCCTTAAGGCTTTGAGGAAGAGGCTATATTTTTTGTCCAAATTATGTTAATTTACTTGGTGACACATGACACAATCGCCAAGTAATGTTATAATAAATAAACGAGGTAACTAAGGTAGAAGGCCGACGGTTTTCAAAACCTCATTCAATCAGAAATTCAGAAACAATCTTAACGAGAACCTGCAATCGACCAGCTATGAGCAATTATGATCAAAGCAAAATATCGTTCCTACTCACCCAAGTATTCACGCGGGAAGAGTTGGTCTTTTTTTGCTATGATACTCCTAATTGGCAAATTATTTATGATAGTTTAACCCCTCATTTGGAGCAAGCTATAATGATTGAGCGGATTATCGACCATGCCGCTCAGACCCATCAGTTTCCCATCCTCTTAGCTTGGGCCGAAAAATATCATCAGACCGAATACCACCAACATGCGCCCTACACTCATCATGAATTTCAGCCCGATAAATACAACTCACTTTATATTGACCAATCCCATATTAAACAGAAAATCCTCGAACCCCACCCCTATCATCTTATAGATGCTCCGGCCGGTTATGGCAAAACCCATTTGCTTATCGAGTTAGAAAGCCGTCTACTAAATCAAGGTTACTACGGCCTGTTTATCACCCTAACCCCTAATCTTACCTTGCTGGAGGTTGTGCAATGGTTTTTCCGAGAATGTGGGCTGATTTACGAAGGAGATGCAACCAACATTAAGCTTATGGGGTTAAAATTAGGAACCCTGTTACGCCAATATCGTCGTCCGTCCATAACTCAACGGGGGCTAGTTTTTTTCATAGATTTTGCCGAGCTTAATCAACTTCACCTATTTGATGAGTTATTAACTGAATTTATTCCTTTTGTGGAGAAAAGTTTGCGTGTTGATAGCTTTTTTCAGGGCAACCCAGTCAGTTTTCGGGTTATCTGTGCCGGACGATATTTAGCCAGTCATTACAACTCTTTTATCAGACCTCCTATCCAGTTGAAGGTTATTTCGTTAGTTCCGTTCAGTTATCAAACCATTTTTCAACTGGTGACTAAACATCTACCGTCGATGTTAACGGATGATACCATCTCGCAATTGGCGGCTCATCTTTTGTTCATCAGCGGCGGACATCCCGGTACTGTCAGCAAACTGTTAGCCCTATATCAAGAAATGGGTGGCTTGCCTCCCGATGAGTTTATAGCCTTTTTCGAGGCTGAGATTAAGGCAATTTTAACCACAATTTTTTCTGATTTTCAACAGAGTATTCCTCACGACTTACAAACCGTTGTTATGCAGTTAGGTATCTTTCGCTATTTAAGTTATAATTTACTGTCTCAACTGATTGAAGCTGATCATATATGGGGTTACGACGATTCCTACCATTTGGCAGACAGTTTGACTCTGACCCATCTGTTTGATTGGGACGAGTCGGGACGTTTGCTACACAACAAAATCTTACATTCGGTGCTACTCCCTCGCTGGCAACAGCATCCTAATAACATCGAGTTAGCTCAACAAATCTGTGCCGCTAAGTTCAAAAATTCTACAACCCATCTACCAGAAATGTGGTTGATTGAATATCTTTATTATACGTTGTTGTGTAACATGCTATCCATAACCGATACCGCCTCAAGACAAAAACTCCGTGACCATTTCTTAGGATATATTTTACCAGAAGCCTTGCAACATCTGATTAACCAACGAAACCGCCATGAAGAAAAAAATGCCCTACGACAAGCCCTCAAACGGGATAATCAGTTTCGATTTATGGTTAACTACTGTTTACGGGATATGCAGTACAATAACGAACCCTATACCATGTTAATCCAACAGATTGACAAATTTTTTAGACTTGACAGGTCTTTTATAAGGAAAAATCACCTTGACTGACGATAGAATTTTTGTTGGACGCGACACTGAACTAACCCAAATCGAAAATGCTGTCAGCGACTGGCCTACTCAGCAGGCTATATTTATCAACGCGGCGGGTGGTTTGGGTAAAACTCGGCTTTTGCAGGAAATTTACCAACATTATCATAACTATCAAAGCCAGCAAAAACATCTATTAGTTGGCAATATTATTGACTTTGACGACCAAGCCTATCATATTGCTCGTAATGTCAGATATCGTATTGCCCAAATATTGGGAGAGCAGGCTTTTGAACCCTACTTGCAAAAATTATTACAGCTACACCACCTGAGAGCAAAAGGGATTAGCCAACGACACCTACAACAAGAGATTGAACTCATCAACCAAAATTTTGTCACCTGTTTCAACCAGATTACCAAATATAACCGAGTAGTGCTACTTTTTGACACCACCGAAGCACTGATTGAACCTCATGATGGAGCCTATTTATCCAAAATTGTGGGCGGTTTAAACAACTGCGTACTAATTATTGCCGGACGTAATGGAGAGCATATCGCCGAATTTTGGCAAAGCCAGATTGGTAAATCGGGGCAACTTATCAACCTTAGCCCCTTATCTACCCTAGCCAGCGAAATTTACTTACAATATAAACAGGCCCAACATCATCTCACCTTAGAAACTGATTTAACTACTAAAATACTGCTATTATCTCAAGGACGACCTATTTTAATTGATTTAACTGTAGAATGGTTGACTCGCTCCATGTCCATGTCTTGGTTAGCCGAGTTAGAGCTAGAACAACTACAATCTCTACCACCCGAAGCCATGAAGGTCAAACAAGATATTTTTGAGGCCCAATTAGTGAGCCATATCGTTAATATTCGGACTCCGTTAGACCGTCTCATTTTAGCCATGTCGCGAGTTTATCCCCTTGATCCAGGATTAACCCAAGCCTTGCTAATGGTATCTTATGAGACAGCAGTACAGTTGTTGGAACAGGTATTGGGGTATGTGTTTATCAAACAATTACCTGATCAACGTATCTCATTGCATGATGAGATGCGGCGCATGGTCAGCCAATATGTGTGGCCCAAAGTTGACCCAGACCAGCAACGACAACGACGAGATAGTCGATTAGCGGCAACTTATCTTAGCCAACAGATTGAAGAAACAACCGAAAAACTGATCCAAGCTGAAAACCTAACCATCATCGCTCCGACAGAACAGCTAACCCATTTTCTACAAAAAGATGCCCTAGAAGGACGATTATGGCATCTTAAGGGTCAACAGTTGTCTCATGTATTAGTAGTAGCGTTAAACAATGGGTTTAAGCTATTTATTGACCTATTTGACCAAGCATTAACCCATCAACTCCCATTTCGAGATATTTTGCTGACAGCTATTCGTCCTTACCTTGACCAACTTACCGTTGACCAAGCCTATCAGGTGAATATTCGTCAATTATGGTATCTAGCTGATCGAGGTCAATATGGCCCTATGAACCAGTTAGCCAGCCATCTAGCCTCACAAGCAAACCTCTCCTTATCTCATCAGGCTGAGTTTCTCATTCAACGAGCCAAGGCCGAAATTAGGCTAGGTCACCTATTGGTCGGGATTGCCACTTATAATGAAGCGGTTTCGATATGTCATCAGCATGGTTTGGTTGACAAGTTATTACGTGCCCTAACCGGACGGGGATGGGTATACGAAAACCGAGGTAACTATGATGCTGCGTTAGAGGATTATCTGACTGCTTTTACCTTGAGCGTCGAACAAAACAATAGACCACAAGTCGCTTGGACGCTCAATAATCTGGCTTATGTTAATGCCATGAAGGGAAATCAGGAGACCGCTTTTCAAAACAGTCGTGAAGCGTTAGAACTATGGAAAAAATTAGAGTTCCCCAAAGGGCTAGGGATGGCCTACAAAACTTTGGGCGAAATCTCTTGGCGTTTCAACCAACCCAAACATGCCATTGGTTATTATGACCAAGCCCTTGATATTTTCACCCAAACGGATAATATCGAACTGATGAGTACGGTACGTTGTCAGATGGCGAATACGTTGATGATGTTGGGGCAGTTAGATGAGGCGGATAAACATCTTAAGTGGGCCTTAGAAAATGGCCCGGTTAGCCTAAAACCAGAAGTTTTTTTCTGGCAAGCTCAGGCTTACTGGAAACAGGGAAATCTGGTCGCGGCTCGGGACTGGTTTCAGAAATGCCGTCAAATTAGCCAACAGGTGGGAGAATTATTCAATGATTATAAGAGCTTTGTTGATTTAACCGCCCTGATGTGGGAGTTTAAAAATTGTCATCAATGGCAGGATTTGTATGAAGCCCATGAGAAACAATATACCAACACCAATAACGAGTTCTTTCTACGGTTACGAGGTTCTTTTTATCGGCATATTGGTGATCTAGCAATTAGGGATGGTAACTATGAGGCGGCCCTAAAATTTTACAAACTAGGCTTGCCTCTGATAGCGACCTACGAATATTACCAACCATATATCGTCGAAACCCAACTAAACCAAACCTACGAACGGATTATTTGCCTTGATAAACCCATCGTGGCTAAACTTGGTCAGGATTTGGCACTATTCTGGAAAAATCGACAGGATTTATTGGCGAAATCACCGAATGTATTAGCTAAATTTGTGGATTGGCAATATCATAGGGAGGATTGAGGACGGAGATTGTAAAATTCTAATCAACAAGGTAAAACAATGACCATAACATTTAAATAGTACTAAAAATTAACCACCCGTACTGCTGATGGCGGAAAACTGGTCAAAGGACACAACGCCATATCTTGACTTATGAACTTGTTTTAAATTATTTCTATTGACATAATGTCCGTTTTGCCCTATTTCAAGCCAATACGATATTATTTAAAACACGCTCTCAGGTAGGACTGTATCAATGACCGGCGACGGCTGTGACAGCTTCGGTCAACAACTGCTCAACCGGGCGTTGCCCATGTTGTTGTCCCAACGCTTTCAGGCTGACTGCGCCATTCAGTTGTTCGGATAAGACCTGACGAGTTTGACAGTCGATGTTTGGCAGAAAGTCATCTTGTGAAAACTGATGGGTAGCGAGAGGATGTAAATATTCGGGCAGGATGAGGAATTCAGTGTTATGTTCCGGCAAATAAGGGTCTTGAATTAGGGTATCGCTCTGAGCCTGATTGAGCATGGCCTCCGCTCGACAGCCACCCCCACATATCGTTTGGGCCGAACAACTGTGACACCCCGCCGGGACTAGATTACGCCAATAGGTCAACTGCTCGGAGGCTTGAATCTGCTCCAGAGAGTCATGCCGTAGATTGCCCAAAATCATGGGAGTATGGTTACAAGGCTTCACATTTCCCCACGGGTCGATGGTGTAGAAACTTTCACCCGCCCCACAGCCAGTGGTCGAGGTGGGATGGAAACATTGTGGCACAGTCACACTCAGTTTGACCCGTTCCCCCGCTACCCGCAACCGTTCCACGTCGATGAGGGCTTGCTTGAGTTGCGCCGAGTCCGGGGCAGGTTCATCGGTCAAAGTGCCGACATAGCGATTAAAGACCACACTCCGCACGCCTAACGATTGGCTCAGTTGATAGACTGCCTCAACTTGGTCGTAACTATGTCGGGTGATGATACAACTCATGGTCACTGGGATATCGGCAGAGGTAGCCAGTTTGATATTCTTTATCGTTTCTTGATAAGAACCTTTGATGAGGGTGAACGCTTCATGGGTTGCCGCGTCCGCCCCATGCATGGAGATGAGCAGACCATTCAGATGGTCGGTTTGGGCTAAGGCTGTGACCGTTTCCTGCGGTTTCACCCATCGCGCATTGGTAAACAGGGTGAAGCGCAGGCCAAATTCATTCAGTAAATCCATAAATTGAGGAAAATATTTGTACAACGTCGGCTCTCCACCAGTGATGCTGACCCGTTCCACATGGGGGGATAATTTGCTGAGAATAGTTCGCCACGCGTCAATGGGCAAGGGTGCTTGGGCTATCTCCATGTTGCGGGTCGGTTTGTCGGTAATGAAGACGTTGCTACATCCTACACATCGGCTGTTGCAGGCGGGGGTGAGTTCGAGGTAGGTGGAGGATAATTTGGACTGGAGTGTTGGTAGAGCATGACAATCACAATCGCAGTCGCAGTCCCATGAATTAGATGCATCATTTAGCATTAAAGACGTTTTATCTTTAGTTTTCATGAATTTAATTCTCGGTTTGAAAAGTAAATCGATTAATAAGACGAGTGACCCAACTTATTAATTTAGAGTTTAATCTGTCTTCTTCTTGCTGAATCCAATATTTTTTTAATTGCTGGCATATTTTTAATGAATCAGTAGTTAAAATTGAGTGCAATCTATTCTCAAATCTTATTAATTCATACCTCAAATCATATATGGTAGCATGGCCTCTGTGTTTTGATATTTGGTATAATCCAACTTTATAATAATTTGTGGCATTATCATAATCACCTTGATCAAAAGCTACTTCTGCCAAAATCCGTTTCATTCTACCGTAGAATAACGGGTACTCATATCCTTTTGTCTCAAAATCATTTTCAAGTTCTTGAGCATATTCCAATAATTTGTCATATTTATTATCACCATAATCAAATTCAGCCATAGCCGACAGACTATCTATTGTGTACTGGATGTCGTTGTGTTCTTTAGCTAACCTATAAGATTCGAAATTAGTTTTATGAGCAAGGGTTTTATTACCTTTCTTCCAATAAATATTACTTACTTGATTCAAAGCACGATGCAAAATCTGTTGGTTATAATCTCTGGCAAAACTAATACTGATCTCAAAGTTTTGTAGTGCCGTGTTTTGTAACGTTGAATCGTCGATTTCGTCACTTTCAAGCCATTGGGTGAAAGCTAACTCAAAATAAGCCTGGGCTAAAGCATGATGACTAAGATAATTTTTCTGAGAATAAATATCAATCGCATCTTCAATATCTTGTTTTGATTTTTGATAATTAAATAACATTATGTAAATCGAACCTCGAACAACTTTGAATCGGGCATAAGTAGAACGATATTCATCTTTGCCTTCTACAATATCAATAGCTCCATTGCAATAATCAAGTCCAATTTCTGGTTGTCCTGCTAATGCATAAGTATACCCCAATTCCGAAGATGCTTTGGCAACGGTTACTATATCAGCGGTATTATATTTCATTCCATGTTCATAAGCTAGGTCAAAATTTTCAACAGCCGTTTTTATTTTCCCCATTACTCGATTAACTTCACCAATATTCATTTCCTCTAAACATAATCGTTCCATTTGACCTAATTCTTTACTTAACTCAAGAGATTTAGTGTAAAACTCAAGGGCCTTATTTAAATCACCCAAACGCTCCGTACTCCCCCCCAAAGCATTATAAATGTGCATCCTAGCTTGAGGAATTCTTTCATATTGGTCTAATAGCTCAAAACCTCTCTTTTGAGCTAACTTTGCGTTACCTATGTCTCTTAACCAACGTGCTTCATCAATCCTGAAAGAGAAGATTTGTTCTTCATCTAAAAAACTATCCATTAAACCACGTACTGCTTCGATTAACATGGATGTAAATCCTATTTCATCCGATTGTCTCGCTTCTTGGAATAGCTTGCGATAGTGAGCAATTCCCTCCGTATGATTTAGATATATTTCATGATGTAACCGACGTGCTTGATACCTTTGAGCATCTCGTACATCTGAAGCCTGTTTAATTTGTAAATCATAAAATTCTAACATTTTTTGGCTGGATTCTATCCGAATTTCATTAACTCGGTTAGATTGTTTAAAAATATATTTATGATACAACTCTCTTAATTCATCTTGAAACCAATAAAAATCTCGACCTCTAGCATCACGGGTATGCTTTACAAAAGAAAGCTTACTTAAGTTGGCAAAGAGGGCTTCCGAACTATAACCTGTAAACACTGGCAAGTTTAAAAATTCTAGTAACTTTACGTCAAATGGGCGAGGTAAATGGGCCATATATGGAATAATAACACTCTCTGGACGTTTGGTGACATCCTCTAAGCCAACAACTAATTCGTATTCAAACTCTTCCTTTTCACGACCAAATAAATTTGTAGGTGTAACATCACCCGTATTATTTTGAATAAGCCAATCTACACTCAAGGCTAAACGTAAAGGTCGTAACTCTGTAACCTCAAAGCATTTTTCAATCATTCCATCACCGACAATTGCCTGCCATACATCATGAGAAGAAAGGTATTTTTTGGCCTCATCTTCAGTAAATGTTTCAACAACTTTATCTATGACAGCATTTGCTATATCGGTAGGAAACTCTAACTCTCCTTCTTTTTGACGACCTGAGAGGATGACAATTGAAGAGTTAAGAATTGGTAGCCAATCGTTTATGACTCGTTGCCCCACAATGTTATTTTTGATATTTTCAAAAGTGTCAAAGATAAAAACACCTCTTTTGCTACCAATCAAACCTGCTTTGCGCTGTGACCACTGGGTTAAATCTAGTATAAATTGTTCTTTTAGCTTCTGTCTACGTATAGCATCTCGTTTGTTGTGAAATTCTTGGCGCATCTTCTGATAATTGAAGAAGGACATGCTCTCTCGTTTATTAGCAAGTTTATTTATAATATGAAGTTCTAACGCACTAATTTGGGAATTTAGCTCATAATTGTAAAAATCAATAATTCCTGTATTCGGAAGTTCCTCTTTTTCGCAAATTTCTACGATTCTTTCCAATATCTTTGTCTTTCCCATGCCCCCTGATCCACGCAAGTTCAAAATATACGGGTTCCCCACAGGAGCAGACAATATCTCTCGGAATGTTTGAATATATTTTTCACGACCAACAAATATCTGTTCAGGCATAGTTCCTCCTAGTTTCTATTCCACAATACGGGTAACGTGGTCTATTAATGTTCTATCATCGGCTAATATCTCAAGTATAATGGTATCACGTTTTAATTCTTCCAAAAAATGGTTGCGTTCTCGCAATTGATAATGGGTAAACTGCTGATCGATTTTCTGGCGTATCGCTTGGTTAATCGTTTCAACTGAACGCCCCGTCAGTCGCTCCAATTCCATATAATGATACAAGTACTCCAAGAAATAAACGACACTTTGTGGAGAACTAGCATCCTTTTGTAAGGTTTCATCAATCGCTTGTTTGTACCAGTTCCGCATAAATTCATGGATTTGTTGTAACTTACGATTATCTCGATACTTTAAGTCTAAATAAAGTAGTTGCCGTACCGGTGGCTCCAAAATATAAGCCATGCGACCACTATGCCATTTAATCAGATAGGTTTGAATAGCTACCTGTCGAGTTAAAGAACGAGCTTCTAAAATAGATAACTCGGCAAATAGCTCTTTATTTAAGGCAGGCAATAAATTTGATAAGAGATGGTCATCAAACCGACGTAGCGGACTAATATAGCGTAACAACTGACTCGTTTTAGCTCGGTCTGGAATATCACCCAGAATATACTGTTCAAATAGATCATCAAATAAGGCCAAAATCAGCTCAGATTCATGGCTTTTTAGTGCCTGTGATAAATTAGCCGTTTTAGTGGCTAGATTATTGGCAATCCACTCATAAGCCATCACACTGGCTTTCGGATAACCACGAGTTAAATCATACATTTGGTCAGTGATGGGCGCGTACAACGCATCAGGCGCAAGTTGCTGGGCGGCATCTTTCGGTAATGACGCTAAAGGAAAAGAACGGGTGCGACGGCGTAACTCAAAACTGTTCCACCGTACTGTATCCCGTCCAGCCATAATGAGGAATAGCCGATGGTCATTTCCTATATGGGTCAAAATATCTTCCACAACCTCTCTGACCTCCGTAGACATCAGATGCGTATCATCAAACTGCCACACCATAGGACGGTCAACCAGTTCATCAACAAGAGTCTGAATCAATCGGTCTCGAACAAAGGGGAAGGCTTCTTCAACCACCCCTCGACTACTCTCATACTCTTGCCAAGCCGATTGAATGGTTGGGTTGGAGATGGTTTGGATAAGTTGCTGAAATAGGTACAACAAATTATCCTGTTTGGCTTCTGGTGCATCAAATGTTATCCATATTACAGGGATATTCTTGGCCTGTGCCTCTTGTTCAACCCGTTTGAGTAAACTGGTTTTACCAATACCGGCCACTCCCGATACAGTCAAGATAAAATCAAAGTTTCGGCGGCTTGTTGGCAAGGCTATCAGTTTAGAGGTGATAAACTTTAGTTCTGTCTCCCTATTAACGAATCGAGAGCGATATATCAAATTCAATGCCTTAACCTCTTTTAAGTTGTATAAAAATACAATATTTAATCATCTATAAATTCCCTGATAGCATTAAAATAAGTTTCACGTACTATATGAGAAGATATAGGTATATTTTTTGTATGTATGTTAAATATGGTTCTCAGAAACCAAACCACATTACGCGGTGAACCGTTCGATATTTCAACAATATCCTTCGCAAAATCAACATGGTGAATATCTATTTCAAATAAACGTTTTATATTTTTACAGTTAGAATCTCTTGCATTGTCGTACGTAGCAACCCACAAACGATGTGCAATGAGTCTCTTTAAATCGTCCTCCTCCCACTCAAGCTCATAGGGTAGAAAACGGTCTTTACGAAAACGACTTATTAACTCATTTTTTATTTCAGAAGGGAAAAAAAACTTAAACACATAGCCGTTCATTTCAAGAATTGGTACAGCTCTAATAAGTGGTTCTAACATTTGAGGGGTTTGAGTGTAACCATTTCGGTGATAATCACTTACACGGTCTACAAAAATACAAATCTGTTCTATATTGAAGTTGTCTAAAAGTGAGAAAAAACCAGCCATTAAATCTTTTGGAGCGCTATATTCATTATTATAAAAATCTAGTGTATCTGATTGAGGCATGTCGGTTTCTGCTTGTAACAACCTTGCCATAAAACTAATTACACCTTCATAAATTTCAATATTGCCTTTTGACCATGCTCGAGTTACTAACAAGACTGTAATAAGATGAATAATATGATCTTTTGTTGATTGTTGGTTTAAAAGTTTATAGACGGTATGAAACTCCTTATTGTCATAACATAATACAATTAAATCCTCGAACTCCTGATCTGTATAACATTCAACATCGTTCTTGTTTGGAATTGTATAATTCAAGAAACCGCCTTTGGCTCCACTGATATAGTGATATGTAAACCAAGCCAACTCCTGTAATTGATAATCTGGCATGCTATCCAGCAAACTAACGTCAATCTCACCATTAAGAAGCATGTGAAACAACTTTGTCATTGCCTCTCGTAATATAAGCTCAATATGATCAGTTAATGTTACCTGTCCTTTCTTTAATAAGGAGTAGAAGTCTGTACAACGTACAATAAGTACATTTTTTCTACTAAATTCTTTCTCTAAAACAAGCCGATACGCTGTTTTACCCATGCCTCGTTTCGCAAATAAAAAAGTGGTTTCGGGCTTTATCAATTGGTTAAAATAGGATAGTTTATTCGTTAAATACCAATCCAAATCCTCTTCTTTATCAGCTGTAGGGGTTGAAAACGGATGATACCCCGGCTTGAATTTGTGGTATTTTAACCATTCCCTTTCTGAATTAAACATTACGTACCCCTAATTACGGAGATTTATGACATTCACTACCGTACAGCAATCCACAATTTAAATATGATGATATTTAACCAGCAATATCGGAGGTGTATTTATTGATAATTGATAATTGTTTCATACGTTTCTTTAGCAATGTAGGGCTTAATTTCCCACGAGTTTTTGATGTGCTTATCCCAAATCGCTTTGGCAATCCGAATCAAACGACGGGGAGAACCATCCGCTAACTGAATGAGTTCATCAACCATATCTGATTGGGTTACTCCTGTACGAGCATCTGGCTCAAACAAACGAGTGAAACTACGCCGTTCCTCATCACTGGGCAACATCGTTTCATCAGAGCAGTGTTCTAGCCGTCTTTCAAGTAAATCTCGTAGATTTTTTTGCTTCCATGTGTAGGTGTAAAGATCAAATTTATCTTCCCGTAGATATGGCTTTAAGTCGGTTCGAATTTCGGAAGGAAGGAAAAATTTAAAACAATACGGATATAATTCCAGAATCGGTACAACTTGCGTCAAAGGAGCTAACATCCGCACTGCCGCCGGAAAATCGGGTACTGGAGCAAACTCGTCGACTCGGTCAACTAAAATGTAAATATGTTTAATGTTCAACTGTTGCACAATTTCGGAAAATCGACTGAGGAGTTTGGCTGGCGATTGGTAACGATTGGTGGTGAATGCCTGTTGGTCAAGACCTTCTTTTTGATTTTTGGCCTCAAGCAAGGCGGAGACAGCTTCAAAAAACAGATTACTGCCGGGAATAACTGTACCAGCGGCCATGCTAACTGCTAATTTTGATACTTTGTTAATCGTAGAAGTAGTTTGCTCTGTTGACCAACCTTTCTTTAATCCTATACTCGTAATATGTTTTTCCAAGAAAGTGATTTTTAAACTATTTGAATATCATTCCAGATACCAGACAAAATCTTCTTTATCACCACCAGATAGTTTGGTCACTAATTTGGCTCGTTTATCATCAGCTAACAGATCAAACAAACGTGGTACAGCTTGACGTAGAATTAGTTCAACATGATCACGCAACTTTATGTCTGTTTTATTCATCAGAAAATAAAAATCTGTGTAATTAACCGCTAATGAGGCAGGTCGGCCTCTTCTTAGGGTATCATTACACCGTCTTTCTAACATCATTTTGTTAGCACTTTTGCCGTGGCCGCGTCCTAAAAACAGGAACGTCGTTCTCGGTTTAGCAATTTCGCTGAAATAGGGAAACTCAATGAAATATTGATTCAGGTTTGATTCTTTTTCGGCTACCACCTCATCAAAAGGGTAATGGTCAGGTTTAAAACCTTGAAATTCAAGCCAGCTATCTAAATCGGAAAAGTTTTCGGACATCGTTATAAAACCTCCAATAGTTACCCCTATTATACGCTTTTTATCAATTTAGTCAAACGAGAAATCTATCTATTAATTTGCCAAAACTATTAAACCAAGTACGCGTCGCTCCTCGAAGCAGGCTACGACATCCGCACCGTGCAAGAACTACTCGGACGATTCAAATTCGCCATTCCCCAACTCGATCATCTCCCTCACCCAAATTCGCTACAACGCGCCTTTTCATTTACTACTCCCCAATTTGCCAATTCGCCAAAAGCTTGTTATAATCCAGCCACATTAAAACTTACTTTACCATTGGATGGAGTCACTCCCCGTAGTGAGGAGCAGACTCCAAACTCCACCCGGTGATATCCTCACCGTGAGGCGAGACCGATTATAACATTGTGTTTGTCGTTAGGCAGACAGTTCGGCTACCCTGTACGTAAATAAACATGGCCTTATAAGTGCCATTCCAAACGGCAGGGCGGCTAAACAACTTG
>JAUCGB010000189.1 GCA_030377895.1 Anaerolineales bacterium HSG24 | reverse complement strand
TATTGTCACGCTACAAGCGTGACCTCCAATTATCGTAGGTGACGCTTGTAGCGTCACATGAAAATCTTTTTCTGAAAGGCTGTATATCACTACATGTGCAGGACTACCTTATTTTAGGCTATGGCAAAAAGAAGTCAGCAAAAACGGCAAAAAGCGTCGATCCATAAAAAGGCCCGACGCAAGAAAAGCCAAGCCAAAACATCATCAGGATCTCTGCGAACCCCAAGCGCAAAAGATACCAGTACATGGCCACTACAAGAATGTTTGGTCAGTGAAAACTGGCAAAACAGCGAGGAGATATGTCAGATTTATGTGGCCCGACAGTCGCCGCAGGGGCATGTGTCAGTGGCGGGATTCATCGTCGATTTAGCTTGTTTGGGCATAAAAAATGGATTTGCTAATCTTTATCCCAGTCGAGCAGAATATAATGCCCATTTCCGTAATAAATTGTTAAGGCAATCAGCAATGGTTGATGTTGACTTAAATCTAGCGGCCAAGATTCTTCAAGTTGGCAAAGAATATGCCCATTCACTCGGCTTTAAGCCTCATCCAGATACTCGCGATGCCTTCAAAATTATGGGGAAAACCTATCCAGAAAAATGTCACGAAAAAATACCTACTGGCGGGCCAGAAGGCAAACCGTTCTTTATCGCTGGCCCTTACGATGATGCGGAGAAGATTATGGCTATCCTCAATCGCAATGTCGGCGAGGGAAACTATACCTATTTGGTTCCAATATCTGAGGAAGGACTTTTCCGATAGTGGCTACCAACTTAACGTGCGACAGATAATATCGTAACACAGTCTTTAGACTGTGCGGCACAGGCTGAAGCATGTGCTACATGTCTCGGCTTACGTTGATAGCCCCGATAGTAAGGCAAAAGTTTGTAGTTCGATGAATCAACAAACTTTTATTGCCGTACCACCTGCACAAAAATCTCATCCAAGGTAGGCATGGAAATGGCGAAGCGATTGATGATAAGGTCATTCTGTTCCATAATGGTACTGAGGACGGCTTGGGGTGAAACTTGGGGAGAGACGGTTAAATACCAATCGCTGACAGTGCGTTGTTCGATGTGGGTCACGCCCGCTAACGGCTCACTCAACTCTCCAGTTCCATGCAGATGAATGACGTTGGTGGCAAAACGTCGCCGTACCTCGGCGACAGTCCCTTCTAGCACCACTATTCCCTTGTCAATTAGGGCGATTCGGTCACACAATGTCTCGACCAAAGCCAGTTGATGGCTGGTCATGATGATTGCCTTGTCCTGATCCCGTAGTTCAAGAATGATGTCTCGCACCAGTTGGGTGTTGACTGGGTCAAGATTGGCAAACGGCTCATCAATAATCAGCAGATCGGGTTGATGCAAAACAGCGGCAATCACCTGGACTTTTTGAGTCATACCTCGACTCAACTCCTCGATTTTGGTCTGATGCTGGTCAGCCAACTCCAACCGTTCTAAGTAGCCGATGGCCCGCTGTTTGGCTACCTTGCGAGCCATGCCTTTCAAACTGCCCATGTAAACTAGACAGTCCAGCACTTTCATGTAGGGGTACAGCCCCCGTTCCTCTGGCATGTAGCCGATTCGGTCTCGGCGAGTGGTGGTCAATTTGCCCCCCAACACCGCAATCGAGCCGCTATCGGGCTTAAACAGGTCAAGCACCATGCGAATGGTAGTCGTCTTACCGGCTCCATTTGGGCCAAGCAGACCAAACACCTCTCCGGCCACCACCTCAAAACTAACATCGGCGACGGCGACCTTTTCGCCAAAGGTTTTACGAATATGTTTAATCGAGACAAAATTTTTCATAGGAATGAGTATTAATTAACATGTGCTGATAGTTCGCCTTCGTGAGTCAATCACTCCCCAACTCTAACAACCACACATTAAAATCGGCACTATTGACAAACACTACCATTCGACCATCGCTCGACAGTTCCCAATCTCCATTGGCGATAGAGAATGGTACCTCCGCTGGATTGGTCAGGGGGATTGTCTCATTTGTGGCGACATCAATCTGCATTAGTTTCATGCTCGTTTCGTCCGGTTCGCGCATGGGGATGTAAACAAGACGATTATCATCCCGCCATTGATAAGCCACCAGCCCCGGCACATCAAGCTGACGTTGTGTTTCTCCGTCGGTGCTGACCAGCCACAATCCATCCCGCTCAGGGTTGTCAGAATAAGTAGCATAAAACACTACCCAACTACCGCCATTCGACAATTTAATATCCTGCAACCGATTCTCGGTGAAGAGTCGAGTTAGCTCGTCGGTCGTAATCTGATACAGAGACAGTGCAGCTTGAGTCTCTGCG
>JAUCGB010000049.1 GCA_030377895.1 Anaerolineales bacterium HSG24 | reverse complement strand
GTTCCGTAGTTAAGTATCCGTTGTAGTGTTGATTCCGGCTAAACCAAAGAAAAAGGTTAGCATCAGAAATTTACCATTTATAATTCACCATTTACCATTTATAATTTCATTCCATTTTGGGGACAAAAAATCATTTATGAACCTCAACTCTTTGTCTGAATCCAACTCCAATGGTAAAATAAACCCATGCTAAAAAACTGGAAATTCTGGTTGGGCGCTATAGTTAGCGTCCTTTTTCTTACCATAGCCCTGCGAGGGCTTGATTTAGCCCAAGTTTGGTTCTATATGAAGTCAGCCAACTACGGCTGGATTATCCCCGGTGTGGGTGTTTATTTTATCGGCGTGTGGGTGCGGACATGGCGCTGGCACTACCTTCTGCGCTCGGTAAAACTAATCCCCACCAAAGATTTATGGACAACGGTGGTGATTGGCTACATGGGGAATAACATCTACCCCTTCCGAGCCGGTGAAGTGCTTCGAGCTTACGTGTTACGGCGTAAGCATCAGGTCAGTATGAGCGCGAGTATCGCCACAATTTTGGTAGAGCGGGTGTTTGACGGGTTGGTTATGCTGTTGTTTGTCTTTATTGCCCTGCCCTACGCCCCCGGCTTGCCCGAATGGTTACGGCAGACCGTTATTCTGGCAAGTATCGCTTTTTTTACCGCCCTAGCCCTCTTTTTGGTGATGGCCGCATTCCCCGATAAAAGCCGCACCCTGTATCAATGGGGGTTCAACAGATTTCTGCCCCCTAAATATCGAGACATGGCCCTGATGCTGGCAGATCGCTTTATGATTGGAATTAGGAGTTTGAACAGCCTACTCAATGTGGTCATGATATTTTTTACCTCGGTGGTGATTTGGCTACTCGAAACGATTAAATATTGGTTCGTGATGCACGCCTTCAGTTTTACGGTGAGCTTTTTCGCCCTGATGTTGATGAACGGAGTAGTCAATCTCGCCACCACCATCCCCTCTGCGCCCGGATACATCGGCACGTTTGATGCGCCCGGCATTGCCGTTCTGGAGGTGTTTGGTATACCAGATACTGTTGCTGCCGCTTATACGTTGGTGTTGCACGCCGCGCTATGGTTTCCCATCACCATATTAGGAGGTTGGTATATGCTTCGCGAAAGCATGGGTTGGACGGACTTTAGCAAAGCAGTCGCGGCCTCACAAGATGAGACGTAATTCGTATTGCGTAATTCGTGATTTGTATTACGCGCAGAAGTTTGTTAGACGAATCGACAAACTTTTGTTACACAATACGAATTACGAATTATGAATTAAACAAGAACCTATGAAAATTGCAATTATTGGCGCGGGAATCGCCGGCCTCTCCGCTGCGTATGATTTGGCCGGAGCAGGGCATGAGGTTGCCGTGTATGAAAGTAGCCATAAGGTCGGTGGGCTGGCCTCTGGCTTTAAGGCGGATAATTGGGAGTGGCCGCTGGAAGATTTTTATCACCATCTTTTTGAAACAGATGAAGAAATTCTTGATTTAGTGGCCGAGATTGGGGCCAAAGATAAACTCTTCTTCCCCAAACCGACTACCTCATTTTACATGAATGGTCAAATTTACCCGTTTGATAGCCCTCTGCGGGTACTGTTTTTCCCCAAGATGGGCCTAATCCCCAAAATACGGTTTGGATTGGTCGCTCTCTATCTGCGCTTCACCAAAAACTGGCAAGCCTTGGAGCAGGAGACCGCCCATAACTGGTTGCGTCGCACGATTGGGCACGAGGCATATCACACTTTGTGGGAGCCGATGTTAGTCGGCAAGTTTGGCGACGAGTACAAGAATGTCAACATGGCCTGGTTTTGGGCCAGAATCCATAAACGGAGTTTTCGGCTAGGTTATTTTCGGGGTGGGTTTCAGGGCTTTGTTGACGCGCTGGCCGAAACGGTGCGCGCTCGCCAAGTTACGATTCATCTGAACCGTAACATCATCAAGATTGAACCTCAAGCGGGTGGGCTACATCTATATACCGAAAACGAGCAGACCGCCTCGTATGACCAGATTCTGGCCACCACCTCACCCCACCTGTTCTCTCGCATGACCCCTGCTCTGCCTGACGAGTATCTGGCGAGCCTGAAACAACTCAAGTCGATGGGCGCGGTGGCGCTGGTGTTTGCCCTCAAGCACAAACTGACCGATAAGCATTATTGGATTAACATTCCTCAAGATGCGGGCTTACCCTATCTCGCGCTGGTTGAGCATACCAACTATGTTGATGCTCGCCATTATGGGCATGATAATATCGTCTACTGCGGCGATTATCTGCCGGTTGACCATGAATATTTCACCTTGAGTAAGGATGAATTGGTGGAGCGTTTTCTGCCCACCCTCTCAAACTTCAACCCCGATTTTGATCCTAGTTGGTTGAAGGATAGCTGGTTGTATCGGGCAAAATATGCCCAACCAATTCCATACCTCAATCACAGTGCCAATATTCCGGCAATCAAAACACCGCTTGAGGGGTTATATTGGGCCAGCATGAGCCAAGTGTATCCGTGGGATCGTGGCACTAACTACGCCGTTAAAATTGGTCGAGAGGCCGCTCAAATTATGATGAAAAACAGTTCATCTACCCGCAAGCTCTGAGTTTGCGGCTAGATTGTTCCCCCATAAATATCAACTTAACGTTTGTAGTAGGCGATTTATCGCCCTTAAGGAATGAGCATTAATTAACATGTGCATTTGCGTCGGAGATTATGGTCTTAGTACCCGACAGCCTGAACTAATTAACACAGAGTTCACAGAGGAACACAGAGTTTCACAGAGAAAAAGCGAATTAATCTTTCCTCTGTGAAACTCTGTGCATCTCCGTGTTCCTCTGTGTTACCGTTTTAGCCTTCCCTAAACCACTTTGTCGGGTAGCAAGATTATGGTAGGGGCTAGGCAGGGCGGTCTAGACTTGGAATGTGCGACCATCTCCGCTCCGCCCCTGCCTCGCCCGTCATTCCGTGGATTCAAAGTTTTTCTCGTGACGCTACAAGCGTCACCTACGATAATTGGAGGTCACGCTTGTAGCGTGACAATAACCTGAAAAAGATTATCTGAAAGACTGTAGTCCGCCTTCGACAAGACTTCGGCGTAAGCTCAGTCGAACGCTCAGGCTGGGCTACGTAGCCTGAGTTTGTCGAAGGCGAAACGCGCAACTTATTTAGGACTCATTCCTAAAGGCACTGAAGTGCCTACTACGAACTTTTTAACTGGATGATTTTACGATTTTACCGTCGCGGGGTCGGGTGAGGATATTGACAATGAGTCGAAAGTCGTGAATAATGAATAGATAGGTTATTTCATTAAGTTAAGAAATGAGCATTAATTAAGTTGTACATGTTAATCAAGAAGCAAGGGGTACTCCCTGCTTCTATTATTATTCTATAAATAGGGACTTTAAATGAAAATTCGCTCAATCACTGTATTTACCCCCCTAAGCTGGCCTTTTGGTGAGGGGACGATTGCCAGTGTGAGCCGTTTTTTGGCCGACGCACGGTTACGCCTGAATAAAAACGGATTTGAAGTGCAAACGGTGCGACTAGCCACCCCTCCGTTTATGGACGTTATTGGTGATCCGGATGTTAATACCTTAATCGAGTATGCCCAACGGCTCGAATATCTTGCCATCAAACATCATATCGACTTCATCTCAATTGGCCCCGTGGTCGCCACCACCCCTTTAGCTTTGTTGATGTCAATTTATGCCTTACCTAGATTGATAATGGAAACGGAGCGAATCTTCTCAGGGGTGTTATTTGCCGATCATAACAGCGGTATTAACTTAGCCGCCGCTCAAGCATTTGCCAAAACGGTTCATAAGGTAGCCCAGTCAACTCCGCAAGGGTTTGGCAACCTACGTTTGGCCGCTTTGGCAAATGTACCGCCTAATGTCCCCTTTTTCCCCGCCTCCTATCATGATGGTGGACGCTACTCTTTTGCCATCGCCACCGAAGCGGCTGATATGGCTCTCAACACCGTCGCAAATGTCCGTTCCCTGAACGAGGCCCGACGGCGACTCATCACCGTCATTGAAGGCACATCCCTCCACATTTTGGAGATTGTTGATGAACTTGTTGATGATCACCAGATTCGGTTTGATGGCTTAGATTTCTCCCTTGCGCCTTATCCTAACGATGAGGTTAGCATCGCCGCAACTATGGAAAAGTTGGGACTAGATGCCTTTGGTGGGCATGGCACGGTTTTCACCACCGCCTTTTTGAGCAGTTGTATCAAGCAGGCAGAGATTCCCCACATCGGCTTTTCGGGGGTGATGTTGCCAGTACTGGAAGACAGTGTATTGGCTCAACGGGCCATCGACGGTCATTTTTCTGTCAACGACCTGCTTCTTTATTCAGCCGTGTGTGGTACTGGGCTTGACACCGTTCCTATTCCAGGTGATACCTCACCCGATGATATGGCCTCCCTCTTTTTAGACATGGCCGCCTTAGCCGTCACCCTCAACAAACCTCTTACCGCACGCCTCATGCCCATCCCCGGCCTAAAAGCTGGCGACAAGGTCGAGATTGACTTTGAATTTTTCGCCAACAGTCAAGTCATGCCCATCAAAAATCAGGGTGCGAAAGCCCTCATCGAAAAAAGCTCCTTCCTCAGCCTGTTACCCCTCAAAAGTGGATACTAGCGATCCACCATGAATTAGAGGAACAAAAGGCCAGATACCTCGCTGGTCAATTCCATCTCGGAGTAGGCTATCAAAACAGCCTCATCAGTTATAAACCGATGAGGCTGTTTGTCGATTTGGGCGATTGCCGTATCATGACTTGGTATAGAGATTTCGGGGTGAGCGATTCTAGCCAAGTTGGTGTAGTTTTCTAGTTCTGACATAAAAGAATCAGGGCGATGGTCTTCGTTTGGGCCAAGAAACTAAAAATCAATCCCAATTCTGCAACAACACGACAACTCTAGATGTTCAGATAAACATTTTCAGCCGTTACCTTCCCGCAAGTTTAGAACTTGCGGGAAGGTTGGTCTTGAATTGAAAACCATTATCTGAAAGACTGTCTTTAAAAATCGTCACCTCACGGTTGAAGAATACATCAGCAAATTCCGCAAAGGCAGAATTAAGGTAGTGTTGTTGTCTTGACTGATGACGCATCGGAATCAATCCCGATGCTAAAAACTAAAGCAGGCTGAAGCCAGCTATTTAGGCCGCTTTTAGCGGTCTTGAACTTTTAGCCTTGTGGCTTTAGCCCAAGGCTATCAGTCAACAGGTCAACACTACCAGAATTAAAGCAGTACTTCCCACAAAAGTTTTTACTATGACCATTGAAGAAGCATTACAAAAACAAATGGTTGATGGTCGGAATGTTCGCAAATTACTCGCCTCTGGTCGTCAAAAGTTCAGTAAATAAGGAGCTTTTAATGACTGAATTAGTACCAAAAGATAAGACCACCGAAAAGTTACGTCAGATGATTATCTATCAAATACCGATAGCTCATGAAACTGATGAAGCCGAAGCCTTATTAACAGCTTTATCTTTCCAAAGCCAACTATATCCAGTTCGCCATGTTTGGATAGATACTGATTTGGGTGGTATCATCGGTATGGATTTGGAGGATTGGACATATCAGGATGAATGGGATAATGCTGTCGCTCGGATCAAAGTGGATACATTAGCAGATGCAGTAGAGATTATTCAAGTATGGTTGTCTGGAGCCAATTTGTTTGATTGGTATTCTAATGTGAATCGGAAATATTTGAGTGTGAAGAAGAAAATGGGTTCATCTATTGAGACGATGCCGGCTTGAGTCACTGAGAATTGAACGGATGGTTTTGAGCCATAAGCAATACCCATTCTGGCAGGTACTCCCGTCTAGTCCATGATAAGGCGGACTTGCCGCGAGCGTGTTCGACTGAGCTACATGCCGAAGTCTTGTCGAAGGCGAACTATCAGCATGCACATGTTAATTAAGTTCCAAACTTGCGGATAGGTGATCACTACATGTGCAAGACTACCAAAATAAGTTTCAACAAGACTTCGGCGGCATGCACAGAGTTAGTGGTAATGGTGCAGATGTAGTGAGAGGAGTGCAAAGCTTGCTTTGCATGCAAGGCAAGCCTTGCACTCCGGATTTCCCCATCACTACTTGTGCAGGACTACCGAGTTAGTTAATGCACTTCCTTAATTAAGTTGAGTAATAAATAGGAGAAACCCGATATTATAACGGTTTAAAATAAAATCATGATACAATTAACCTTAAAAATGGCGAATGTAGGCGAATGGGACATGAACAGTTATGCCCTAATATGCCCAGAAACGAAACAAAGCGTGTTGATTGACCCCGGTGACGACCCGGACAAATTAATGACCATGTTGGGTGACAGCAGACCCGTCGCCATCTGGTTGACCCACACCCACCATGACCATGTTGGTGCGCTTGACGAGATGCGCCAACGCCTGAAACTGCCTGTCTATGCTCATCCCGGTAAGCATGTGGTCGATCCGCAGGCGAACCATTGGCTGGAGCATGGGGATGTGGTGCATGTAGGCAACCATCGGTGTGAGGTGTATTACACCCCCGGCCATATTGGTGATCAAATCTGTTTTGCCCTACAAAATGATACTCGGATTATTGTCGGAGATACGATTTTTGAGGGTGGGCCGGGCAAAACATGGTCGCATGTCGCTTTTGTGCAGACCCTGAACACCTTACGAGATGTGATCTTACCTTGGCCGGATGAGTCGGTTTGTTATCCGGGGCATGGGCCGCATTTTGTGTTGGGCGACAAACGAGCCAAGATTGAGATGTTTCTAGCCCGACAGCATCCGCGTGACTTTTTTGGGGACGCGGTTTGGTAAACGATGAGCAATAAGGACGGAAAATTATGACCTACCAAGCGGCTCAAGAGCTACTACGTAAAATCACGCAGGCCAAAAATAAGGATGAGCTACAAAGAGTTATTAGTAATAATATTGGCCAATGTGATGGCGTTTTTTTTGCCGAACTAGAGCGTTTGGTTGAACAATATCGCACTAGGGGAGACGAGGCGAGTGCGCGCAAATTGAAAGAGGTTGGCGATTTTATGGCTCGTCTACGCTTTATGATTTAAGGTGACCTGAGCGGTCCCAAGGCACGAATTGCTTTGGAATCACAAAGACCTGCCTTGATTTTTAGGCAGGTCTTTTATGCTTTTATATAAAAATCAGTTTACTTTTAATTCGCCTCAATCCGCCATGATGTACCATCATGACGGTCTTCAAGAACAACACCCGCCTCGGCCAGTTGGTCACGGATGACATCGCTGGTGGCGTAATCTTTATTTTTGCGAGCGGTGGTGCGTAGGTCAATCAACATGCGAATCAACTCACTTTCAAGGGCTGGTTTGGACTCGTCAGTTTGGGTAACGGTGGTTAATCCGTCGCTCGGTATCAGCCCCAGAACATCGCCCCCTAGTTGCTGATAGGTCTGGTCAATCAATTCTAAGGTTGCTTTGCTGACCGTTTTATCGCCATTCAACAAACTGTTGACCGCTTTGTTCAGGTCGAACAAGGTGGCTAAGGCTTGGGGAGTGTTAAAGTCGTTATCCATCGCGGTCACAAAACGGCTCTTATGTTCTGCCACAATATCTTGAAACTCGTCATCAATATCACCCAATTTTGCGACTTCTAATCGTTGTTGAACCAAAGTCAAGGTGTTGACAAGCCGCTTGTACCCTTTGGTCGCACCTTGCAGAGCTTCATCACTAAAATCGGTATGTTGACGGTAGTGGCTACTTAAAATAAAGAAGCGAATCACCATCGGTGAGTAGCCTTGCGACAGTCGAGCATGGTCGCCACTAACGAGTTGCTGGATATTGAGGGAGTTACCCATACTTTTACCCATTTTTCCCCCATCAATCGTGACCATGTTGTTCAGCAACCAATGGTTGGCAAACTCGCCACCGTACGCGGCCTCACTTTGAGCAATCTCGCTTTCGTTATGGGGGAAGATATTCTCTAAGCCACCGCCATGAATATCAAACGGCAAACCCAAGTAACGCCGAGCCATGACCGTACATTCGGCATGCCAACCGGGGAAGCCTTGCCCCCACGGACTACGCCACTGCATCAGATGATTCGGAGTCGCCGCTCGCCATACCGCAAAGTCACGCGGGTCACGTTTATCACCCTTGTCCTCAAGGCGAATGCCTTCCTCCAAATCATCAAGCTTACGCCGAGAGAGTTTGCCGTATTCAGGCCAACTATTTACTGCAAAATAGACATTGCCGTTACTTTCGTAAGCATGCCCTTTTTCGATTAAGGTTTCGGTTAGCTCAATCTGTTCCAGCACATGGCCACTGGCACGGGGCGAAATATCCGGTCGAATCACATTTAACATATCCATATCTCGGAAATAGTGGCGGGTATAGGTCTCGACCACCTGCATGGGTTCAACTCGCTCATACCGAGCCTGTTTTCCAATTTTATCCTCGCCAGTATCACCATCTCCAACAAGATGCCCGACATCGGTGATATTTTGCACATAACGCACGGTGTAACCCGCATACTCCAGATAACGATGGACAATATCAAAGGTGATGTAACATTTGGCATGCCCTAGATGGGATTCGCCGTAGACGGTTGGCCCGCAGACATACATGCCCACAAATCCGGAGTTTATTGGGATAAACGCTTCAAGAGTACGTGTAAGATGGTTATATAGTTGTAAACTCATAATTATATTCCGTTCTGACTTACTTTAGCAAAAATCATGCGTCCGGCACTGGTTTGGAGAACTTTGGTCACTTCAACGTCGACTCTTCTGTTGATATATTTTTTACCCTGTTCAACCACGATCATGGTTCCGTCGCTGAGGTAGGCAATACCTTGGTTATACTCTTTACCTTCTTGAATAATTTTTACCGCCATAGTTTCGCTCGGTAAAATCACGGTTTTAACGGCATTTGCTAAGTCGTTAATGTTCAAAATAAGGATGCCTTGTAGTTTGGCGACACTATTCAGGTTATAATCGTTGGTGACAATCGGGCAGTCGATTTGTTGGGCTAACAGCATGAGCTTTTCATCAACCTTGCGGACACCTTCAATATCTAAATCGGTGATTTCAATCATCACAATCGAATCTTCTTGCAACTGTTTGAGGATGTCTAGTCCCCGTCGGCCTCTGGCCCGTTTTAAGGAGTCTGCCGAGTCGGCAATATATTGGAGTTCAGCCAACACAAAACGAGGCACAAGCATGGTACTGCGGATAAAGCCGGTTTGGCTAATATCGGCAATACGACCATCAATAATTACACTTGTATCCAGTAATAACTTATCTTCTTTGGCTTTTTTCTTAGTAGTCTCAAAAAAAGCTCCCCCCAGATTTAGGCTCGGTTTGATATAGTTGGCTATATCTTCGTGACGCATAATCGCAATCGATGCGCCAATGTATGCCAATAAGATACTAGTTATGATGGGAGCGATATTGCCATAAGGAGTGGGTAAGGCTGACAGCGGGCTGTATAACAGGGCGGCAATCCCCAAGGCCACGACTAAACCAGCCACCCCAAAAACCAACTTGGGGGCAGGGATACGTTTTAAATAATTTTTGACAAAATTATAGGGGTATATTGTTAAATATGGTGCGCTTAATAGGCCAATCGCGGATCCCGATAAGACCATAATAATCATAAGTCGAGTAGATTCGGGGGTATTAACCGGGCCAAAAAATGGTGCGATTTGAGTGCCTAAAATAGCAAAAACGACCATACCAACTAAGCGAAAAATAAACTCTATACTCATTTGTTGATACTAAATCCTTTCCGTTAACCTAAGAACAGGGAGATAATGGAATAACTTTAAAAAAAAAGGGCGATTGTACAGATTGCACATTCGCCCGATAAATCTAAACGGAGCAACACCGCTAACCTGTATCAATCTTGCAAAAGGTTAGGGTAATTAACAACAATATATACAACTCTACTAGCTAATGTTGCCTATGTTAGCATACAAGTCCCGATTTGTCAAGGGTTTGTAGTAGGCGATTCATCGCCTTCAAACGGCACTAAAGTGCCTACTACGAACTCTTAAGTTGACGGTCATGGACGCTATTTGTCTAACGACACATTAACAGGTATCTCTACCACCAACTCATCTTCTTTGGTAAATAATAAACCATCTTCACCACTATAGTCTACAATTATAATATCACCATCGCCAAAGGTTTTTTCAAGCAGTTTAACCGACAAGGGCGATTCGACCTGTTTCTGTAAGGTGCGTCGTAAAGGACGAGCGCCAAAAGAGGGGTCATACCCTTGTTCGGCCAGCCAGCTACGAGCGGCATCGGTCAGTTTGATGGTGATGCCATGTTCGGCCAATCGTTTCGACATCTCTTTCATTTGCAGGTCAACAATTTGGGTCACTTGCTCTTTGGTTAAGGAGTGGAAGATGATAATCTCGTCGATACGGTTCAAAAATTCGGGTCGGAAATGTTTGCGTAAAGCATCTTGAATGTCACCTTTTAGGCGACTATCGTTGAATGTTCCTAAATCGCCCTGTTGACGGAAACCAATTGTGCCACCTTTATGTCCAAAAGTAGTTCCCAAGTTACTGGTCATGATGATAACGGTATTACTGAAATCAACTACGCGACCATGCCCATCAGTCAAGCGACCATCCTCCAAAATTTGGAGCAATGAGTTCCAAACATCTGGGTGGGCCTTTTCAATCTCATCAAATAGCACCACTTGATACGGGCGACGGCGAACGGCTTCGGTCAACTGTCCCCCCTCATCGTAACCAACGTAACCGGGAGGCGCACCGAATAGACGGCTGGTAGTATGCGCTTCTCGATATTCGCTCATGTCGATGCGAAGCAACGCTTCCTCATCATCAAACAGGAATGCGGCCAACGCTTTCGCCAATTCGGTTTTGCCGACTCCAGAACTGCCCAAGAATAGGAAACTGCCAGAGGGGCGACGAGGGTTACGCAAGCCAGACCGCGCTCGACGGATGGCATCGCTGATGGCGTTGATTCCCTCATCTTGACCGATAATTCGTTCATGCAGGGCATCTTCCATCCGCAGGAGTTTTTGAGCCTCAGTTTGAAGCATGTCTTGAAGTGGAATTCCCGTCCAATTAGCGATAACCTCAGCAATATCGCTCGTTTTTACTACTTCATCGAGGTTCTTCTCCTCACGCCATTTGCTATACTCCGCTTGAAATTCAACTTCGAGCCGGAGACGCTCCGCCTTCAGTTGAGCCGCTTGTTCCCAATTCTGCCGTTGTCCAGCTTCAATCTCTTCGCTTTGGGTTTTTGCCAGAGCTTTCTTTTTCTTTTTCAGATCATCGGGCATGGAGAAGATAGCAACGCGGAGTTTACTGGCCGCTTCGTCAATCAGGTCGATGGCTTTGTCGGGCAGGTTGCGGTCATTAACATAACGGTGTGATAATTGGGCCGCCGATTTAATGGCACCATCAGTGTAGGTCACATCATGATGCTCTTCGTAGCGATGCTTAAGGCCATGTAACATCTCAATCGCCAAATCAACATTCGGCTCGCTGACAAAGACCGACGAGAAGCGTCGCTCTAAGGCCGGGTCTTTTTCGATATATTTGCGAAACTCATCGAGCGTGGTCGCGCCCACACAACGCAACTCACCACGAGCGAGAGCTGGTTTCATCATGTTGCCAGCATCAACCGCGCCTTGAGCCGCACCCGCTCCAACCACGGTGTGTAGCTCATCAATAAAGAGGATGATTTCGCCCTTGGCCTTCTGAATCTCTCCTAGTGCATTTTTCAGTCGTTCCTCAAACTCGCCCCGAAAACGAGAACCAGCAATCATGGCCCCAATATCTAGGCTGACCACGCGAGTCCCCATCAAAATTTCAGGCACATCGTCATCAGCAATTTTTTGAGCCAGCCCCTCAACAATGGCAGTTTTCCCGACTCCTGCTTCACCAATCAAAACGGGGTTGTTTTTTGTCCGACGAGATAAGACCTGAATCAGTCGTAGAATCTCATGGTCACGACCAATCACCGGGTCTAGTTTCCCTTCGACGGCCATTTTGGTTAGGTTGCGGCTATATTTGTCTAAAGTGCGAAAGCGAACTTCAGAGCTTGGGCCATCAACTTTTTTTCCCCCACGCAGATTCTCAACTGCATCCGCTATTTTTGCTTTGGTTAGGCCGACATGTTGCAGGAGACGTGCGCTCGGAGTGCCTTTTTCGCTACATATTGCCAAAAAAATATGCTCGGTAGAGATGTACTCATCCCCCATATTCTTGGCCTCTTCTTGAGCGTTGTCCAAGGCACGTTTTAAACGAGGGGTGATGTAAACCTGCCCGACGGCCATGTTGGATACGTTCCCCGCTCTGGGGGTGGCAGATAATATCTGGTCGAGCCGGTCCATCAGCATTTCGGCCTCAACTTTCAAATGTTCAACAATTTCGGCAATTAAGCCATCGGATTGTTCAAGCAAGGCTAAAAAAAGATGTTCGGTGTCGGCTTGCGAATGTTGGTAGCGTTGTAAAATCTCATAGGCTCGCATGGCCGCGTCTTGCGCTCGTTCGGTAAATTTATCAAATCGCATCATAATAATATCGTTTCCTCAATTATAGCAGTAATGAGTTGTATTTTCTAGACAAATTTGCGAATGGCAACTATTCGCAATTCATTTACTGGCCTGTTTTCTCTAAAACAGTCTATCGACCTCAACTATAATATGGATATACTAACGTTGTGTTAGATAACTGTTAGAACTTTGTTAGAATTACTCCAAATGATTGTTCAGCCACTCAATAATCAAATCGGCTAACTCTGGTTGAGGGCTAAACATGTTACTCTGTGAAACCTCTAGTTCTAGGCTGGTGGACTTGCAGGAGGCTGATACTCTTTCATAATAGCAGATACTCTTTCCAACTGTCCTTGTGGAATAGACTCTGTGCGTAAGAGGTCAGTAAAATTTACCAGTAATTTTAGTTTATCTACGGGGAGCATGTCTAAATCTGAGATGATTTCTGTCTTTAATGATTGATATTCCAAATAAAATTGATCAAGCTGTAATAATGTTTTCTCGACTGCCTGTCGCAACGTGTCAAGCGAAATAATGAAGGGTGTCTCCTCATCTGGCGAACAGTCAGGCCAATAGGAATCAACCGCCCAAAAAAGCTCTTGTAAAATGTCATATAGCTGAGGATTCATTTTTCCAGTTTCTTTTTTTACAGCAACCAAGTACTTTGTCTCAAACTCTTCAACAGATAATGTCTTATCCAGAAAGGCTCTTAGCATTGATTCATAGTCGTTGAGTGTCATCATTTCCTCCTCAAAGTGCGCCATGGCGTATAAGGTTTTTGAGCTGGTCAGGGCTGAGTTGCCAACCACTTACAAAGTTACCGTTTATATCGAAAATAACGTTAATTTTTGTTATTGGGTTAAAATAGTGTAAAACAGGATTTTTGTGATACGTTCCCTGAATAAATTGGGTATTCTGATCGTTTATATGGGCCAATAATGCTTGGTGGTAACGTGCTATATTTTCTTGACTGTAGTTACCAATTATACCAAAATCAATCGCGTGTTTAAATTTTCGTTGAAGTTGTTTGTTACTAAATTGTAATGAAAGGCTCATATTTTAACTTGGGAGTTGACTGGTCTGAAACATAAGCTAGGTTTAATTTGGTTGATTTTGCCAAGAACGGAACTGAACGACATCACCCAGTCATGGCTATCAATAGTGATATGACTTGTACCCGACAGAAAATTTAGTCTGAACTAATTAACACAGAGTTTCACAGAGGAAAGAATAACTCGCTTTTTCTCTGTGTCCCTCTGTGTTACTGTTTTAACTTTCTCGAAACCAGTTTGTCGGGTAGCAAGTTCTATTTGAAAGAACTGGCTCACATTCTGACCTATTTAAGTAAAATTTGCTCGTTGGTCAGGTTTGATGATATAATCGAACCTAATTTTACAACTGGGGTGGTAGACCATGTACCAAAGAAAAAAGCCACCGCCGGATGAGGCAAGCTCTCCTAGATGGGGAGCTAGATTACTAACCGCTAGGGCGAGGCAATTTACTCAGAGTAAGTATTTTCAGATTGCAGTAGTACAAAAACAGATCATTAGTATTCACGCCAACCAAAAGTGACTTGTGCTTGCGCGGGCTGGTTTGAGTTGGCGTTTTTATTTGGCGCAGTATAGGTCGGGCGGTTGGTTTTGTCAAGCGGGTTGTGGGCTTGGCATGCTGATGGTTGCGACATTGTAATTTAACAGGCCGTCTCTGGTTGATCGAATGATCGATTGGGACGGGCGGTTTTTTGTTTTTGAAAAATTAGCAAGGAGTTTATCATGCTCAGAAAAAATAGCGTTCAACTTTTAATCATTACCACATTGTTGCTGACTTTTTATCTAGCCCTGCCGAGCCAAGCGGCCAGTACCATTTTTGTCAAGGCCGATGCGGGTGGGGCAAACAACGGCAGTTCATGGAACGATGCCTACACCGATTTACAGTCAGCCTTAACCGCCGCTACCAGTGGCGACCAGATTTGGGTAGCCACCGGAACCTACAAACCGGGCAGTAACCGTAGCGATACCTTCCAACTGAAAAATGGGGTGGCGATTTATGGGGGCTTTGCGGGTACAGAATCGGCTTTGAACCAACGGGATTGGGAAAGCAATGTTACGATTTTAGATGGGGATGTGAATGGGGATGATAACAGTAACATTGATGAAGATGAATCAACTCGAAATGACAATAATTACCACGTTGTTACTGGTAATGGTGCAAATAACACCGCAATTTTAGACGGCTTTACCATTCAAAATGGTAATGCAAATGCTTCACCGCATACAATCGGTGGTGGAGTTTATATCGATACAAGTGATAATCCAACACTGCGAAGATTGATCATCACAAAAAATACGGCTAGTTTTGGAGGTGGAATGTGGCATGCTGGTGGTAGTCTAATCAGTTATATCACCGTTGAAAACAATTCAGCTAGATGGGGGGCTGGAATATTCATTTTTGGTACAAACCATGTAGCTCATGCAGTCGTTAGAGGTAATGAAGGTGAGTATGGTGCAGGTGTATATTTAGGTGGCACAGTCCAACTTAGTCATGTGGTTATATCAGGTAATGAAGGAGCTCGAGGCGGAGGTATCTATACATCTTCATCGACAAACTCAACATTAAGACATGTAACAATTAGTAGAAACTATGCTCATAGCTCTGGACCAGCTGATGGAATTGAAAATGAAGGTGGTACACTAACCATACACAATAGTATTATCTGGGGCAATCAACCTGTTGAGATTAGAGACCGAGATGGTGGAACAACCACCATTTATAACTCCATTCTCCAAGATGGCACAGGTGGAGGTATTTATGATGAAGATCCTTTATTTGTAACCAGTGTTTCCGGTAGTTTGCCCAACACCTCCGGCGATTTACGCCTCCAAGCCAGTTCACCGGCCATTAACACAGGCAACAACGTCAACATTGGCACCGACAGCACCGACATTGATGATAATGGCAACACCAGCGAAACCGTCCCCCTTGATTTGGATGGCAATGTGCGGATTCATGACACAACGGTGGATATGGGAGCTTATGAGTATGGTTCATCCTCACCATCGGTCATTGCTACCCAAACGGCGGAGGCTCAGGCTACGGAAACCGCACAGGCTAATCAAACCAGTACATCGGTGGCCGAAACATCAACCGCAATCGCCAATCAAACCGCCACCTCAGTTGCCGAAACATCAACCGCACAGGCCAATCAAACCGCTACCTCAGTGGCTCAAACCGCGACAGCTAGTTTTGAACAGACTGCCACTGCACAGGCTAATCAGACAGCGACTTTGATCGCTCAAACGGCAACGGCTAGTTTTGAGCAGACTGCTACCGCCCAAGCCAATGAAACCTCTACCCAACAGACGGTGGTCGCTCAAACCGCGACAGCTAGTTTTGAACAGACCGCTACCACCCAAGCGAATCAAACCGCGACCTCGATTTCTGAAACATCAACCGCACAGGCTAATCAAACCGCGACCTCGATTTCTGAAACATCAACCGCACAGGCCAATCAAACCGCGACCTCAGTGGCTCAAACGGCTACGGCTAGTTTTGAACAGACCGCCACTACTCAAGCGAATCAAACTGCTACTGTCCAAACTCAGGCTACCCAAACCGCACAGGCGGGGGCAACTGAAACCTCCATCGCGGCCACCGAAACCGCCATCGCTGACTTGACGACTACTCCCAACGCGACCGAGCTATTCCAACGGACTGCGACGGCACAGGCTAGTGCCACGTCGGCCCAGCAGACTTCGGTGGCTCAAACGGCAACGGCCAGTTTTGAACAGACTGCCACCGCCCAAGCTAATGAAACCTCCGCCCAACAGACGGTGGCCGCTCAAACAGCGACGGTCAGTTTTGAACAGACCGCTACCGCGCAGGCCAATCAAACTGCAACCTCAGTGGCTCAAACGGCTACGGCTAGTTTTGAACAGACCGCTACTGCTCAAGCCAATGAAACGGCCACCGCGTCTGCTAGTCAGACCTCCGCCGCGGCCACCGAAACCGCCATCGCTGACTTGACCACCACGCCGGACGCAACCGAAATTTTCAATCGAACCGCCACCGCGCAGGCTGAACAGACAGCGACTTCCGTATCAGCCACCCAAACGGCTCAGGCTAATCAAACCGCGGTCGCCGCAACCTTGACCGCAGAGGCAGGAATCACACCTCCCACTCCAACTGAGACAGCTACTCCAATCGAAACACCGACCCTACCGCCGGGGGTAACCCCTGATTTTGGAGCAACAGCTATCGCCCAAACTGTTGAGGCTATGGCGGCCACCCAAACCGCCGAAGCAGGGAAAGTAGCGACACAACAGGCTATCCAAACCTCTGTCGCTGCCACCCTAACCGCTATGGCTCCAGCGCCTCCAACGCCTGATGAAATTGGTACGGCAGTGGCAGGCACACAAACGGCTATCGCATTACTGACTGTTCAAGCCAACCAAACGGCTCAGGCTATCAATGCCACTGAAACGGCTGAGGCTAGTATGCCCAAAATCTACCTGCCGCTTATCATCAAAGGTGATGACAGCAATCAAGCCAGTTTGACGGACGAGGAAATTTTGGTGGCCGAAATCGGGTCCGAGACCGAACAAATCAATTACTCAAAACATTAAATAATTAACGACCAATTCTCATGGTTGGAGAGCTTAAGATTATTACAAGCCTAACAAAATTAATCGTTACCAAACTTACTCCGTAATATCAACCAACTAAAGCGCGGCACAGCGTTCCAGATTCGTCGCCAGCGCCACGGTTGTTTGATGAGCCGATGCAACCACTCCAGATTAAGCCGTTGCACCCAAACCGGCGCACGTTGTACGGTTCCGGCGATAAAATCAAACGAGCCACCGACTCCGATAGAGACCGGAATCTGCAACCTTGCTCGGTTACGGGCGATCCATTTATCCTGTTTGGGCGCGCCATAAGCCACCAGCAGAATATCGGGCTGAGTGGGCAGAATCCGCTCGACGATGGCCTCGTTATCCTCAAGGCGAGGCGAGCCAGCATAGCAACCGGCCACCCGTAATTTAGGATAACGTTGTTTTAGGACGGCAATCGACTGCTCGGCCACCCCCTCCCATGCCCCTAAAAAATAGATGCGGTAGCCATGCTGATGGGATAGTTCCGCCAATCGCACTACCAAATCAGAACCAGCTACTCGCTCCGACACAGGCGGCTGTCCCAAAAACTGCGCCGCTTTGAGGATACCGATTCCATCGGGCAAAGCCAAATCAGCTTGGTTGATAATCTGCCGAAACGCCTCATCCGACTGCGCTTCAACCACAAATTCGGGATTGACGGTCACGATTTGATGCGGCTCTCCGGTGGCGATGAACTGCTCAATCAACTGAGCCGTTTGCTCGTTGGTGACGGCATGGATATTAACATTTAAGATTGTAACCGTAATTAGTTGAGACACAAAAACGTGTTGCCTAATGCGTGATGCGTATCACGCTAAAATGGTCATAAGAACCTGCCAAATCTGTTCGGCTGTGGTTGACCATGAAAAATTTTGGATTTGTTGGTAGCCCCGTTCTATCAACCTCTCTCGGAGCATGGGATTGGTCAGCAGGGCTATTAAGTCGATGGCGATTGCCTGAGTATCATGCGGATCAACCAGCAAGGCCGCGTCACCGGCCACTTCGGGCAAGGAAGAGGTGCGGCTGGTTAAAACGGGTGTGCCACAACTCATGGCCTCCAACACTGGCAAACCAAATCCCTCATACAAGGAAGGAAACAGGTAGGCCAATGCCCCAGACAACAGGGCCGCTTTATCCACCTCGGCGATGTAACCCGGGAAGATTACCTGCTCAGTCAGCCCCAACTGCTCGGTGCGAGCGAAAATCTCGTCGTGCAACCAGCCATGTCCTCCGGCCAATACTAGCTTAATCTGCCGATTTTCCAGCGCTCGGCTGACCATGCTAAACGCCTCTAACAGGCGGAGTAGGTTTTTGCGGGGCTGTAGCGTGCCAATGCATAATAGGTAATCATCGTTAATTTTATACCTGCGCTTTACTGCTTCAAGCTGTGGCTGATGATCGATTCGAGTCAGCGTCTCGTCTCGGCCTAAATGAGCGACTGTGATTTGCGACGAATCGGCTTGATAAATCTGCACCAAATCTGATTTGGTGGCCTCTGAATCGGCGATGATGTGAGTGGCGACGCGGCTATGTCGGCGAGTGGTCCAGTCGAGATACCAACGGCTAAAGGCTCGGTGAGCAGTCGGATAAAAATGGTAGCCCAGATCATGCACCGTCACCACAGAGGGGACAGGGCATGAGAGAGGCAAAACATGGGCCGGAACGAATAACAGGTCGGGGGGGTGTTGATGTAGTTCCGCGGCCAATCGGAGATGCGTCCACAGGCGCGGCCAGGGGATAACACGAGTTTCAACATGAGGGGAGTCAGGCCAGTCGGCATGTTGGGGTGGATGGGGCGTATAAAGACGCAGGCGGGTGGTTGGGGAGGCCAGCCGCGCGAACTGTTTAATCAGTTCTAGCGAGTAGGTTTCGGTGCCGGTTCGGTTCGCTTTCGCCGCCCGACTCGCGTCAATTCCGATGAGAGCCATGGTAAATTATGAATTATGAATTATGAATTGGTAAGCGAGTTCCTTGTTACCCGACAGACTTGTTTAGGAAAGGCTAAAAACGGTAACACAGAGATTCACAGAGATTCACAGAGGAAAAATAAATCTCTTTTTTAAAAAACTCTGTAAAACTCTGTGTTCCTCTGTGAATCTCTGTGTTAATTAGTCTAGGCTAAGAATTTTTGTCGGGTAGTAAGAACGAGTTCAATAATGGAATCAAGGCTTTTCCGGCTCGCCCGCGATGGCTGATAGCATGTTTTTGCGTAGCGGTCAATTCGGCCATCATCTTATTCAATTCTGGCACAAAAAAGACTGGATCGTAGCCGAATCCGCCGCTCCCTTTTGGCTCCAGGGCGATAAATCCTTCTACCGCCCCATCAACCGTGCCGACGACTTTTTCTGGTGTGGCCAGGGCAATCACACACCGGAAGCGAGCCGTGCGCTGTTCCCGTGGCAAATCAGTCAGTTGTTGCAAAAGCAGTTGATACCGCCCCGCATGGTCATCTTTGGCCGTATCGCCATATCGGGCTGAGTAGATCCCCGGCGCGCCGTCGAGGGCATCAACCTCTAAACCGGAGTCGTCGGCCAAGGTTAATAAGCCACTCGCTTGAGCAAACGCCTCCGCTTTGATGATGGCGTTGGCCTCAAAGGTCGTACCAGTCTCTTCGGGGTCAAGGCTCAACCCCTCCAATTTAGGCGAAGTTAGGGTATAGGGCAAATCAGCCAGAATCTCCTGAAATTCTTCTATTTTATGGGTGTTATTGGTGGCAATCAGTAATTTGGTCATGGCATTAATCCGAGAAGTTTATCGTTTTTTCCTGTCAGTACCGTTTCGGCGATGGCTCGGCCTAGTGCGTGTCCTGCGGGACTGATTGTGTTTAGCTCGCCGAGAATCTGACGAAAGAGAGGTTTGACTTCTAAATGTAAAGCGGGCATACCGTGCCGCTCTGCTTCAATTAAAGAGGTTGTTTTTAGAGCCGGGAGTTGTAATATCCCGGCTTTTGTTGTGCCATCTGCCTCAAAGATGATGGCCTCTTTTTTGTCGGCTCCATCTTGCACGCCTAGCTTATAGCGATAGTGTAACTGCCGAGCTAGTTTCGTACCAAATTGGACGGTTTGGGCTAGATGGTTCTGACCCGCGCTCAACTCTAAATCCAATTGTCGATGTTTGCTACAGGCATGGCACTCAAATAGTAGATTACTTGGTTGGCGAAAAATTTCTTGACAATAGGGGCTGGTTACATCTTTGTTGGGGTCATGGGTGGTGGGGTGGGCCATAATCACCACTCGGCTGGCAATGTTGGCCTGCCGTAAGCGGTCAAAGGCGATGAGGGCAAAGGAGACGGTATTATCATCACCGGGGCGGTCTTTGAGGTTGCCTTGTGCGTCCCGCCGATTCTCGCAGATACGCCAATCGCCTGTGCCAGTTTGATGGGGTATGCCAAAGGTGACGGTGTAGGGTGGCTGACCATAGCTCAAGACAATCAAGTGGTCTTTGTCGATGAGTAGTTGCTCCAAAGCGGGATAATATGACCGTTCAGTGTCGATCCATAAGGGACCGTCGTAGGTACTGTGTTGTATCATGGGCAGTAGATTATGCCACCGATACGAGGTTCAGACAAGGAGTGATTAGACCCTTGATCTTCATTTGGGCCATGTCACTCTGGAGTGAAAAGTCATCCCACTACTTAAATAAAGCCGAAATATAACCAATTCGGTCAACAATGTCAGCAACATTCATAATGTAATAGTTCTGTACATCAACAGAGAGAATAGAATCTTCTAAAAGAAAAAATTCCCACACTTCACCATCTGTAATAATCCCGTATACGTTTTCTTGATCGAAGGCGTGTAATGTAGCATACATTTCTGCGATGCACTGACCTAGCCCCTCAGAAAGATTACTTCGCTTAACTTCAACCACTGAGATAATCGGTGATACAAAATCAATCTCATCAAGACTTAACGCTCCATCGTATGTACCACTCAACGGATGAGGAAGATTGAGGGAAATGTCTTGAAGTGTGACTGCGGGTTCGAAAAAAACGCCCAAACGATAGACCTCACCCGCTTTCCACAAAATTCGTGACACGAGTAGGCTTCCTCGTGTTGCTTCATTATCAAATTTTGACAACCTCAATCGCGAAGATATTTTTATAACATCAGCCTGCAAATCAACATAATCGTTTCCACTCGGGGTGAAATTAGGGAATAAATTTTCACCGTTTCTTATTTCTATCTGAAATAGCTTTCGTAATTCAGATGCTGTATATTTTCTATAATCACTAAATGCCATGATATCTCCGTTTGTCAACTAAAAAACTAAAGACCGCTTCATTATACCAGAAGCGGTGGCTTTGAGAAAAACCTTTAGGGTCAATCTGAGAGGATGCTCTTTTGGTCAAGCTACTGCAAACTCCGTTAACGGACGCATGCTTGGATGGGGGACACCGAAATGCTGGTCAAAAAAATATGGCAGGAATAGAATAATATAGGAGAATAGTCATCGGATGACTAAAATGGTTCTCAGTACCCGACAGAAAAGTTAGCCAAAACTAATTAGCACAGAGTTTCACAGAGGAACACGGAGATTCACAGAGAAAAAGCGAATTATTTTTTCCTCTGTGCCCCTCTGTGCATCTCTGTGAAACTCTGTGTTCCTGTTTTAGCTTTCCCTAAACTACTTTGTCGGGTAGCAAGAAAATGGTTAACGAGCCAACTTCTTCCGCAGACCTCGTATCTCCTTCAAACCCAACAAATAGGCCAGCACAAAATATACTCCACCGCCTAAAATAACTCCAAATATATCTAGCCACCATGTTGTCGCGGGCAACAGAAGCAACGTAACGACCATGCCAACTGTGGCCAGGCTCATCTTGGTTAAGGCTGACCCAAACCCCGCTCTAACCAAGCCGCCCATCTCTGGATTCAACAACCACAACAGCACAACCATCTCCAACATAACCGCGATAGAGTTCGCCAAGGCCAACCCTGCATGGGCTGGATATCCCCACATGGCAAACCCGCGCATCAAAACAATACTCAGCATGACGTTGATAATCATGGTCACAATAGCGACTATGACAGGCGTTTTGGTGTTTTTTAAGGCATAAAAAGCACGAGTGGCAATCTCGACCACCGCATGGCCGACTAAGCCCACCGAAAAGAAGGTCAAGGCCCACACCGTCGCCTCAGTCGAGTGAGCGTCAAATTCACCCCGCTCAAACAAAATCCGAATGATAGGTCGTCCCCAAATTACCAAACCAGCGGTGGCCGGTAAGGTCAAAAAGAGCAGGCTTTGTAAGGTTGTGCCAAAAATATGGCGCATCTCAGCCCGTTTGCCTTGACTGACTAAGGCCGACAAGGTCGGGAAGAGGGCCGTGGCAACCGATTGAGCAATTACACCTTGGGGAAGCAACATGACAATCCAGCCATAGTTCAAGGCTGTCAAACTCCCTGTCGTGAGTTGGGTCGCCAATATCGCCGTGACCATAAAGTTAATCTGCACCGCGGCGATCCCGACCATACGAGGCAACATCAACCGCAATACCTCGTGTAAATTATCGTCTCGCCAGCCAAAAACCGGCTGATAGTCCATCTGATGGTGGATGAGGCCCGGTATTTGTACTAGCAGATGCCCCAGCGCCCCTAGCACCACCCCAACCGTCAGCCCTCTCACGCCCCATGTTTCGCCCAAAAAGAGCGCGCCAAAAATAATGCCTACATTGTAGATGACGGGAGCTAGGGCGGGCAGTAAAAAATGTTGATGCGCGTTGAGAATCCCCATGGCTACCCCGCTTACCCCAAAAATCACCGTCGAAATGAGCATCCAGCGCATCAACTCGATGGTTAGGCTTTGTTGAGCGAGGCTCAAATAAGGGTAGAGATTGCTTACTAGCGTCGGAGCAAATATCGCCATGAGCAGACACAACAGCCCCAACACGATCAACACGGTGTTGATGACCGCCGAGGCCAACCGCCATGCGCCGGACATGTCTTGCCGAGTTAAATGTCCGGTAAAAACCGGAATAAAGGCCGACCCTAGCGCACCACCGGAAACGACATAGAACAAAAAATCTGGCACACGAAACGCGGCCAGATATGCGTCCATCTCGGCGGTGGTGCCAAACTGATAAGCAATCACCATCTCTCTAAAAAGCCCCAACGCTCGGCTGACGATGAATAAGGCCATTACCAATGTAGCGGCTCGAAATATTTTTGCGGTTGCGGATTGATTGTTAGCGGACAGCGTAACCTCTACCTTGTTTAGGAATCGAAATTAAATAAGTTGCGCGTTTCAGCATGCACATGTTAATTAATGCCCATTCCTTAGAATTAGTTTAGGCATGATGATAAAACCGATGGATTGATTTGTCCAATTGGTGCCAGCCTAATCATTGGTTGATTCTGGTTTAGGCCCTCTCAGCCGATTTACTCCAAAACCGTTGCTATCCTAACCTTGAAGGAACAAGGATACGCTACGGAATAAGACAAAAAAGACCCAACATCGATAAGACGTTGGGTCTTTTTGATTCTATTCTCTTAAACGAACATAATCGATTTACAGTTTGCTGGCGATAATGTCAGCAAAATCGGCGGTACGGTTGGAGTAACCCCATTCGTTATCGTACCAAGTTACAAATTTCACCAAGTTGCCGCCAATCACTTGACATAGAGAGGCATCAACCGAGCTAGAGGCTGGATCGCCTTTGTAGTCGATAGAGACGAGTGGTTCTTCCACGTATTCCATGACGTTTTTCATAGAGCCGTTGGTTGCGCCTTCTTTCAAGGCAGCGCGTAGCTCTTCGGTGGTGGTTTCTTTTTCTACAAGCATAGTACAGTCAACTAGAGAGACAGTACTGGTCGGCACGCGAATGGCGTAGCCATCAACTTTCCCTTTCAGTTCAGGAATGACCAAGGCGACGGCTTTGGCAGCTCCGGTAGTGGTCGGAATCATGCTCATAGCGGCGGCGCGAGCGCGGCGTAGGTCTGAGTGCGGTAAATCGAGGATTTTTTGGTCATTGGTGTAAGCATGAATCGTAGTCATCAAGCCTTTGACAATCCCGAAGGTGTCATTAACCACTTTTGCAGGTGGAGCCAAGCAGTTGGTGGTACAAGAGGCATTTGATAAGATGTGGTGTTTTTCAGAGTCATACAGTTCATCATTCACACCCAACACGACAGTTAAATCTTCCCCTTTGGCTGGTGCGCTGATAATTACTTTTTTGGCTCCGGCTTCAATGTGTTTGCTGGCTCCGGCTCGGTCACGGAAGAATCCGGTGGCTTCTACAACGATGTCAACGCCTAAGTCGCCCCAACCAAGTTGAGCGGGGTCACGTTGGGCTAACACTTTCAGGTGTTTACCGTCAATGTTAAGACCGCCTTCTACCACTTCAACCTCAGCATTAAATCTGCCATAGTTGGAGTCGTACTTGAGCAGGTGGGCCATGGTGGGAACATCACCAATGTCGTTTACGGCCACAACTTCTAACGTATCGCCATAATTATCACGAATTACTTTGAGCACTTGTCGGCCAATTCGGCCAAATCCATTAATACCAACTTTTGTTGTCATTTGAAAAATCTCCTGAATTTTTGTTAAAATGTGTGATGTGGGTGTGTGAATCACACCTACGATTATAGTTTTTATACCAACGCATAAGCTGGTTGGCTAACTTGATTGGATCATGCCGCCACGGGTTTTGCTCATCAACCACATCAACCTTTATTAGGTTATATTTTGTCTGTTCGGGATGTCTTGGTAAAACAGGTTGCAAATTCATATCGGCAGGAATAACCTGCTTTTGGTTATTGTTTACTAGTACAAACTCGAACAATGGTTTTTTATGATGAGGGTCGTCAAAATTGGTGTGTCGTTCAATCACTTGAACATGGTCATCAACCGAATAATGGTCAGTCTCACCCGGTTGAGTGGCGACATTACAGATATATATTTTTGTCGCATCACTAGCCTCAATTGCGGTGCTGATTTCTCGCACCAGCAGATTGGGGATGATGCTGGTATAGAGGCTACCCGGCCCGGCGATAATCAAATCGGCGTTAAGGATAGCTTGCAAAGCGGGCGGAAAGGCCAACGGTTCATCCGGTTCAAAATAAACTCGGTCAATCGGAAGCTTGGCTTCTGGAATCGCGCTCTCGCCTCGTACTTTACGAGTTTGCGAGCCTTCAATTAGCTCGGCAAATAAGGTTACATTTTCTAGTGTGCTCGGTAAAATTCTTCCCTTACTATTTAATACCCGTCCGCTTTCATAGAGGGCATTCTCAAAACTACCGGCCACACTCGTCATCGCGGTAATAAACAGATTACCAAAACTATGACCTTCTAGCCCCTGTCCACTCCTAAATCGATACTGAAACAGTTGAGTGGTTAGGGCATCATCCTCCGCGAGGGCGGCAATGCAGTTACGAAAATCACCCGGTGGGAGTACTCCTAGTTCCCGACGCAATTTCCCAGACGAACCACCGTCATCAGCGACGGTTACAATGGCGGTGATATTCTCGGTGTGATGTTTTAACCCACTAAGCAGGACGCTTAAGCCTGTTCCACCGCCTATGACGACCAGTTTTGGCCCACCCCGACGACGTTGCCGATGGCGATAAACTCGCTCGGCCACGTAACTCGCGGAGGCTTCGTAGGGTAAAAAAGCAGTCAGTATTGTTTTATTAAGTTGGTAAATACTGTAACTAGTTAGAACAATCCCCACGGCACAAAAGATAAGGCCTCGTATCCAGCGAGGTAACATTTGGAGCAAGAGTAGACGTAGCAATGGCGGGTAAATCGCGGCTCCGTATAAATCTCGGAGGAATAGGCCCACCCCTAAGCCTAGGATGATAACCCCAATCAACAGTGGTAATAACCAACGTTTTAAGCCTAAGCCTGGGTGTAACCACCACCGTAATGTTGATTTAAGATTGTTAATCATATATCTAACGGCTAAATTTTGCCGCCCCATTATAGATGATGTACCTCATATAGTCAAAGGTGTGCCAGACGATTATTCTCTACCCCAACTATTTCACTGTTATCTACATTACCTGTTCAGTATATGGTAAATTTTCTAATCTTCTCTGCTGACAGATATTCAATTTCAAAGTCTTGGTACTTTGCTAATACTGCCATTATATCACAAAACAGGGCCATTTCTCCCCCGTTCCAGTATTTATGTTGGATATGAATTTCTTTATTATGTTCATTAATCCAACAGTAATTGATTTCAAGTGAATTTAAGTATTCCTCGTATGGGATTTCTCCAGAGTAACCCATAAGACCCATAATATGGGTTAGTATTTCGCAAATTCTTCTTTTGTATCTCATTTCGGTCATTTCAATGACGCAAAATTTACCTAAACGATCGTCATAATCATCCAAGGGACGATCAGTTAATTCTTTGTTGAAATAAACTTTTTGAATATAATCATATTTCATTATTTCTACCTCCAATCGGTGATGATGCCCCATTGACTGATGCGCTTCTTATGTTATTCTGATATGTAGCGAGGAGTGACATGGTCATCAGTCAACATGGCAGTACTACCGGCTATAGATGTTCAGATAAACATTTTCAGCCGTTACCTTCCCGCAAGTTTAGAACTTGCGGGAAGGTTGGTCTTGAATTGAAAACCATTATCTGAAAGACTGTACCAACTTAACATGCGACAGATAATATCGTAACACAGTCTTTAGACTGTGCGGCACAGGCTGAAGACTGTGCTACATGTCTCGGCTTACGTTGATAGCCGTACTACCCTCACTACAATCATAAGATTTTACCATGAAACTTAATATTTACTAATTTCGATATGATTGCCCAACTGTTTGGCTACATCTTCTAAGGTATTTTTTAACTGCCAATCAAAGATATCACGATACTCTTGTTGACCGGGTCGGAAAAATCGCCGAAACATTCGTTGATTATCGCCTAACGAATCGATAAATTGCTTAAGCAGTTGTTGTCGTCCGTTGTACCATCGTTTTGTGAGCAAACCAAACCTGTACATGTCGAGGTATTGCTGGGCCGGTTTATCCCAACCCGCGTCAATCAACATGGCTCGTTGAACCATGTATTCGTGTTGACCACGGTTACGGCGATAAGTATCTATGGCGATTTTAATCTGCTCAAAAAATATATTCGCCTCTCCGGTACGGTCTTTTATGTCCAACCACTTATATAAATAAGCACAATGTCTAACCTTCAACAAACCGCCCGTCTCCCGACCAATCACAATTGTGCCTAATAATGAAGCTTCATAGTCAATTAAACCACATGGCTCATACCGAGAGGGCATGAGTGTAAAGTCACCACCGGCTAAAATCAATTTAGCTAACACTCGCTGATAATTATTGTTAAAATAGACCCGATCTCGGTAGATATTGGCTAAATTAGCCAACTGTATTTCGCTGATATTACCGTTTTGGTTCCCATCGGGTGCGGAGGCTAATATCACAAATTTAATGCCGGGGTCATAATCTAGCGACCGCTCCAACACATCAACAATCAAACCTAAATTTTTCTGGTCAACCAAACGCCCCACCGCAGTAATGATAATCGGGTCAAAAGCCGGTTCTGTCCCAAAAGCTTCTATATGTAATAGCCGACGTAGTTCACTTTTATTGGTTAAATTGTTGCGGCCAAAGTTATGGTTTTTGGCTAACATTTTTTGTTGAGTCAGTGGATGTTGAAACAGCGGAGAATCACTCCCTTGCTTTTCTTGTAACACATTGAGATAGGTAGCGTTTAACTCAGGCATGTTTTGGGGATAATTTTTCTCAGCCAGACCGTTTGTAATTCCGGTGATGGGCAGTTTCTCAAACAGGTCGAGGTGCTGATTAGGCACAAACACACCCATTGGAGGACTGCCTTTTTGCGCCCAAGCCTTAGCTATAATCACGTCATTGCTCTCTTTTAGTTCTGCGGCATAGCCCCAACTGCCTTGTAAATCACCACTTACCGTGGTAATCTTACCCCCATTTTCAAACACTTTGAGCAAACATGCCTTCATGGGATTCAGAGAACCAAAAAAATCGAAATATTTGTGGAACAGTTGCCATCCAGACAACCCAATTCGATTGAGCGATTCATACCCGTTACCCCGTAACGGTGTTGTGCCTTGATAGGTGGCGTTATGGATGGTGAAATGAACTGGCATTTGTTGTAGATAGGCATCCCCCAAATAAAATGGAAGCAACCCGACATGATGGTCATGCAAATGGATGGTGTCGAAATCGTTCTGTTTGATATACGCGGCTAGAGCCTGATTCACCGATGCAAACAGTTCAAGCCCCTTTTGAGTATCGGTAGGGTAGATGTTGGTTGCATTTGTCCAATGAAGTTGCTCGTGATTCCAAAAATAGGTTGCTTTTTGTCCGTCAACAAATATATGTTTATAAATTTCAAACTCGTAACGATTTCCATCAACCATTGTCGGTAAAAGGTCGTCAAGTTTTGTTAGCCGATTCCGGTCATAATGACCAAAACATGGCGATAAAATCTCTATCTCTAACTCTAAATTTTGTTGACGCGCCGTCTTGATCAATTCAGCCGGTAGTTCTGACAAAATATTACCAAGACTACCGATTTTTACTCCGAACCCGCTATCCGCTCGACCAATTTCCCAAGCGATCATCGCCACTCGAAATTTTGAGCGGGGTTGTTCTGTTTCATCTTGCCAAATCAATTGTTTTTCCATAGGTTTTTTTGAATTTTTGGGCATATAGCTACTCGGCAAAAAATATATTAGACAGCCATTGTACCACCAACTATTTAATTTTCGCAAAGGTCATGATTTGTTACCCGATATATTAACTTAATCGAGGCTAAACCCAATAGAATTTACAATAATTTATAGGATTAAAGGCAAAAGTTTTCCGAAGGTACTGTCAGATATTGGTTTCTTGGGACGATAGGTTCTTTTTTCCTTTGCTTGGTGAAGTCAGTATAATATTAGAATCGAGTGATCCGGAGTGGGCTATCAACGTAAGCCGAGACATGTAGCACATGCTTCAGCCTGTGCCGCACAGTCTAAAGACTGTGTTACGATATTATCTGTCGCACGTTAAGTTGGTAGCCTCCGGAGTGCAAGG
>JAUCGB010000188.1 GCA_030377895.1 Anaerolineales bacterium HSG24 | reverse complement strand
CAGTGCTGATGTTGTACCGGGTGTATCTGGCGGGACAATGGCTTTTATCTTAGGTATTTATGAGGAGTTAATCAACTCGATTAAAACCTTTACCATGCCGGATACCATCAAAAACCTACTCAGGTTTGATGTAAAATGGGCCATCGCTGAATTACCTTGGCGTTTTTTATTATCGCTAGGAACTGGAATTATTATGGCAATAATAATTATGGCCCGTCCCTTAGAGTGGTTGTTAGAGAATCAACCTGTCATGTTGTGGTCATTTTTCTTTGGCCTGATTGTGGCCTCGATTATTGTGGTTCGTAATCGAGTTGAAGTTTGGAATGTTCAAACCTATATCGGCTTGGTCGTCGGTACGATTTTTGGTTATTTGGTAATCACGCTCGTGCCAGTTGAAACTCCCAACACGCCACTAGCGATATTTTTGAGTGGAACGATTGCGATTTCGGCCATGATTCTGCCCGGCATATCCGGCTCATTTTTGCTGGTGATTTTGGGTAAATATGAACAGATTTTGGGAGCGGTGAATGACCGCGATATATTGACTTTATTGTGGTTTGTTTTGGGGACTGCTGTGGGGATTGTGACCTTTGCTCAGGTGGTCAGTTGGCTCTTTAAGCGATACCAAGACCAAACCATTTCGTTCCTCATCGGCTTGATGGTTGGCTCGCTGGTGAAAATTTGGCCGTGGAAAGAAACGCTACAAACTTACACCAAATCAAGCGGCGAGGTGATTCCGCTCGTGCAAGCCAATACTCCTCCGCCCATGAGCATGGAATTAGTCATCGCCATTGTGTTAGCTCTAATTGGCTTTAGCTTGGTGATTAGCATGGAGCGCTGGGCGGCTAAGAATGAAGCGGGGGCTATCAACGTAAGCCGAGACATGTAGCACATGCTTCAGCCTGTGCCGCACAGTCTAAAGACTGTGTTACGATATTGTTATCTTGACTGATGACGCATCGGAATCAATCCCGATGCTAAAAGCTAAAGCAGGCTGAAGCCAGCACCAATGGCACTAGCTACGCGTCGCTATTTAGGCCGCTTTTAGCGGTCTTGAGCTTTTAGCCTTGTGGCTTTAGCCCAAGGCTATCAGTCAACAGGTCAACACCACCAAATAATTTCCCAACATTCCTAACACTTATGCAAAAGCGGCCTAGAGGTCAATCACCTCTAGGCCGCTTTGATATTAATGAAGATTAAGCCAGCAGAACCTTGAATCTTTCTACCGCCAACTAATCACCCGTTCATCCACATAATTATATTGAATGTTCAATTGAGCCTGAACCTCGTCGGAGAACATGGGGCGGGGGTCGGATCCGTCTGCGTTCATGACCCACACCTGCCAACCTCCGTCTCGATTGGTCAAAAAGGCAATCAACTGCCCATCCGGCGACCATGTGGGGGCGACGTTATCCCAATTTTTGCCATCAGAATCAAGATCGGTGTTGACAAACATGGGGGTCTGAGTCAAGCGAATCCGGCCATTGCCATTGCTGTTCAGCCGATACAAATCACGCCCACTACTAGACATACTGCCATGCTCTACCACCAGATACTGTCCATTCGGCGAGAAGACAGGCACTCGATCTTTGACCAAATCGGTCAACAGAATTGTCTCACTCTTGTCGATGTTGGCCGTATCTAAGCGAGTATCCACCAATCCACCACCACCAGAGGAGACAATCCGAAGCGCGTTGGTCGGGTCCCAGGTCGGGCGGAAGGCAAACGAACCACCATCAAAATCTTGAGTCGCTCCATCAGCCAGATTAATCAGTTTTAGATTCCACAATGCACTAGGCGGCAACACCCAGCACAGGTAGGGGACACCTTCGTCTTTTATTTTCACCGTAATTTTTTTGGCATCACGAGGCGGTGTTCGGGAGCCTTTTGCCAAATTGAAACACTTCTGCCGTTCTCCTTTATAGTTCGATTCGTAGTTGATCACCAACTTTGAACCATCCGGCGACCAGTCAGCCCCTTTCGGTTTGATGATACCAGCGACCACCTGACGCTCATTCGTGCCATTGAGGTTAATCGTCCAGACCGAGCCGTTATTGCCCTGCCAACGAGTAAAGGCCACCTGTTGACCATCAGGAGAGAGCATGGGATCAATCCCCTTGGTCAGGGTGCGTAAGCTGCTTCCATCAGCATTAATCACCATAATATCATCACCGCTAGAACGTTGGAAAACCAGCGTCCCCTGCGGAGTGATTCGTTGTCCGCCTAGCGTGGTGGTTGCCGCTTCAGCCACAGGCACGGCGGGCGCGGACACCTCTGGAATTTGGGCCATGAGGCGACTATCGGCCGCAAGGAAAGTTCGCATGATCCAAACCGAATTTCCGCCGGATACCAGTTGTACCAGCGTCCAGCTACGTTTCTCATG
>JAUCGB010000048.1 GCA_030377895.1 Anaerolineales bacterium HSG24 | reverse complement strand
GCTAAAGCCACAAGGCTAAAAGCTCAAGACCGCTAAAAGCGGCCTAAATAGCTGGCTTCAGCCTGCTTTAGCTTTTAGCATCAGGATTGATTCCGATGCGTCATCAGTCAAGATAACAACACTACCCTATATTGTAACAATCCATGGACTGGTGCCGGTGTTTCAATCGTTATGGACTAGAGTGATAGGCAGTAAAAAAGTCATATTTGCATGGTCAGTCGATAAGACTGAAGCTCTCAATTTCCTCAAAGAGCTGATTGAAATGGGGAAGTTCAAAGCAGTTATAGATAGACAATATCCGCTGGAGCAGGTTGCCGAAGCTCATCGGTATGTTGAAACAGGGCACAAAAAGGGAAGTGTAGTCATCACTGTAACCTAATAACAAAATCTAACAATCAAAATCAAGCTGACCCCAAAAGCGGTTTTTTAATAGAGGCATCCGTCGCGTAAATCTCTTGGTATCAGGCCCAAGGTCACAAGTGGGCGGCTTGAAGGAGAAAAGGTGAGAGATCAATACCAGATAGATTTAGAAAAATATAGTCTGCATAAATTCAAACGTAATATTGAATCCAGAGATATGATTCCTAGTCGGGTCAGTTTGAAGGATGAATTGGATGAAAGATTCACAATACTTGAAATCAATGGCATAACAAACCTGAAAGAACTCATTGACGTATTGAAAACGAAGCAGAAAATCGAATTGTTTTCAAAAAAAACAGGGTTGACCATAGAATACTTGACACTCGTAAAAAGAGAAGCTAAAAGTTACCTCTCAAATCCAACTCGATTGGATAAATTTCTTGACATACCAGCCAAATATATGGATAGGCTAGATGTTGTTGGCATCAGAAATTCTCGACAGCTATTCAATAAAGCCAAGGATAGGAAAGATAGACAACAATTATCGCAAACAACAGAAATTCCAATCGAAACGTTAACCGAACTTGTTTGTCTATCGGACCTGTCCAGAGTATATGGCGTTGGACCAGTATTTGCCCGAATGATTTATGATGTTGGTATCAAATCAGTAAAAGAGTTCGTTGAGTGTACAGCTGAAGATTTTATTAGGATATATGAGGAAAAAGAGCAGAAGAAAGCTGATTTTGGTATCAATGAGATCCAGTTTAGTCTCGATTTGGCAAAAGAATTGGATATCGCGGTTGAGCTATAGATTTGAAGTAAATTGGCGGCAATGAAGTTGGTCGTGTGACGTGCTTGCTTGGTGAATTCAGCGTCAAAATTAAGGGTGCTCAAACATCCATAATATGAATAGTAAACGATTGCAAATTATATCCATTCTTGCGTTTCCTGTTGTACTCACTATCGGGATTGCGCTCATCCCTGTCGTGCCTGACTACTCCGATCATCGCCTTGCCGAGCAAGCTGCGGGTCAAACCGCGCGCTGGTTCTTCGGCCATATCATCTCTGCAATCGCCTTTGCGATTTCAATTCTTTCTGTTAGCTCGATAGAGAAATATCTGCAACATTCTTCCCGATCTTTACCTGTGTTGACATTGCCATTTATTACGATTGGAGCAGGGCTTTACGCTGCCGGACTTGGTGCGGACGGGATTGGACCTTTGGCTGTCCAGTCTGCGGGATATTCACCTGTGATATTCTTTGATGGAAGCAGTCTGTGGGTGATTGGCACATTTGTTGCCGGCACGGTTGTATTCGGTCTGGGATTGTTGAATGTGGTGATTGGTTCGATTCGTTTGGGACTATTAAGCGGTTTGAGTAAGTACGTCAGTTTTATTTCAGCGCTTGTTTTTATGATTGCGCCAATGATACTATCTAGTTGGGCATTATATGGTATTGCGGTAGCCTCATTTGGTATATTTGTACCATTGTCTTTAGCTGTAAGACGGGATTGAAATGGAGTGATTTTGGCGAAACAACCCTTTGGCGATAACCAAGTACATACATCCTGACCGCATTTGTGGATAAGGAATGAGCATTAATTAACATGTGCATGCTGATAGTTCGCCTTCGACAAACTCAGGCGGAGCGCGGAGCCTGAGCTTGTCGAAGGCGATATCGAAAGCGATGTTGAAACGCACAACTTATCTCAATACCCGACAGAAAAGTTAGCCAAAACTAATTAGCACAGAGTTTCACAGAGGAACACAGAGTTTCACAGAGAAAAAATAATTCGCTTTTTCTCTGTGAAACTCTGTGTTCCTGTTGCAGGGAAGAGAGATCATTATGGACAAGAGAATTTGTCTGATTACGGGCGCAAATTCTGGCATTGGCAAAGCATCAGCCATTCAGATTGCGGAGAAAGGGTATCGTGTCATCATCGCCTGTCGAAATCGTATCAGAGGTGAGGCTGCCCTTCAAGAAATAAAAGAGAAAAGCGGAAGCGACTCAATCGAATTGATGCTCGTAGATATGTCTTTGCAAGCATCAGTAGGCTATCAACATAAGCCGAAACAATTAACGAGGTTTCCACATAGTCATTTTCATGACCCTCATTATCAAGTTCGATATATAGTAGTTAAAAAATTGTGAGCTACTATATATTGTGTACTACTTTGGTAGTATTACCTATCGAAAGAGGCTTTTCAGAAAGCTCTACATCCCTTGAGTATCAAGGCATTTCGCCTTAAATTGATAGCCCATCAGTAAAAGATTTGGCACAATGCTTCAAAGACAATTATGAGGTATTGGATGTTCTTATCCAAAATGCTGCCATCTTTGATATAACGCAAAAGGGCATCATGTTCACCGAAGAAGGAATTGAACATGTTTGGGCCACCAATCATATAGGATCGGTTCTGTTAACACAACTTTTACTTGACCCGCTTCGGCAAAGTTCGCAAGGACGTGTCATTACTATCGCTTCAAAGGGTTTAATGGCAATGCCCTTTCTTCAAGTGTATCTGAAAAATCCAGAGTTTCGGGATATGGAATTCGGTGTGGCCACAGCGTATTATCAGTCAAAAATAGCCCAGATAATGTATACCTATTGGCTCGCAGAAAAGTTAAAAGAAACAAAGGTTACGGTCAATTGTATTCGCGTTCCCAATGTGCGGGTTGACATCAGCAAATATTCAAACTTACCAAGATTTCTCAGATTTCTTTATTCGTTGAAGATGAAATTTACTATGCCCCCTGAAGAGATGGCTAAAACATATACATATTTAGCTACATCCGATGAAGTAAGTCATATCACAGGAAAATATTTTGATGAAAAAAATAGTTGGGTGAACTCATCAAAGTATAGTACCGATTCTGAGAACATAGAACAAGTGATGAGGCTAACAATAGATTTTATTGATTTGAAGAAGATAACTTGATTGAATCATGGGCATATCGTTTCATCGCCGCTAACAATCTGCTACACCGACCGTTGTCCGCATGCCTGTGAGTAAAGGTAGTCCTGCATAGGTAGTGGTCAGCTACGCGCAAGTTCTAAACTTGCGGGTAGCTAACGGATCCTTATCACTACTTCTGCACCATTGCCTGAGTAAAGAACATGTGAATTGAAATTAAAAAAACGCGTTTTATGACGCGTTTTTTTAGTGGTACTTTATTCAGCATGGTCTGTATGATGAGAAAATCTAGTCCTATGCTTCTGGAATTTTTTGTCAGAATAGAACTAACCGAACATACCTAATGACATTAAATCGATTAATGGAGTAGGCCAAAGTCCAAACAATAAGGTGAACATTGCTGTAACTGCAACCGTTACAACAATAGGTGCAGGTAAGGCGATAGGAACCGCTTCATCACCTGCCGGCTCGGTACGCATATACATTTGGACAACAACAGATAGGTAATAGAAGGCGGAGATAGCACTATTAATCATCCCTATAGCGGCTAACCAACTTAACTGAGCATCAACAGCCGCCCAAAATACATACCACTTACCCCAAAAGCCAATAAAAGGTGGAATACCTGTCAGTGAAAACATAAACAGTAACATTACAAAAGCTATGAAAGGTTGTCGCGTTGAAAGGGCCGTGTAATCAGAGAGCTTTGTGCCGATTTCTCCTCGTTTCTCTAACAAAGCTACGACAGCAAAGGCTCCGATATTGATAAAGGTGTACGACATGAGATAGAGTAGGAGGCCACTAACGGCTTGAACACGATAGAGTTCGTCACCCGTTGGAGGTAAGGCCGCAACACCGACGAGTAAATATCCGGCATGGGCAATGCTTGAGTAAGCCAACATGCGCTTAACATCTTTCTGGGCAAGGGCGGCAATATTTCCTCCCGTCATGGTGATGACGGCTAATAGGCTAATTGCAACTTGCCATTGAACGGTAAAAACACCACCAAAGGATATTGATAATATTCGCACTAACGCGGCAAATCCTGCGGCTTTAGCACCAACAGCCATAAAAGCAGTCGCAGAAGTTGGTGCCCCATGATACACATCAGGTGTCCACCAATGGAAAGGTACGGCGGCAACCTTAAAGGCAAAGCCTATAATCAATAAGGCTAATCCCACTAAGGCAATCGGGTTACTTTGATAGCTTGGGTTATCAGTAAACCAAGTTCCAATATCGTGGATATTTGTGGAACCAGTTGCACCATAGATGAAAGCTACACCATATAAGAAAAAGGCTGAGGCAAAAGCACCTAATAGAAAATATTTCAACCCTGCTTCACCTGAACTAATTAATCGCCGATTGAAGCCAGCTAAAACGTATAAGGCTATAGACATTATCTCTAGGCCAAGAAAGGTTACAATTAGGTCAGTGGAGGCGGCCATTAACATCATGCCACAGGTTGAGAGTAATATTAAAATATAATACTCTCCTTGTTGCATGCCTCTTTCTTCAAGATATGTAAGTGCTATCAATATGGAAAGCAATGCGGCGATAATGAAAATGATGTAAAATACTACGGCATATCCATCACTGACTACCATGTTTTGAAAAGTAGGTGATTTTGTTTGATTAAGCAATGTTACACAAGGTATCAACGCACCAAGCAACCCAAGCGCACTGAGATACCCTAAAGCAGTCTTATCTTGCGAAAGCATGTCTACAACCATAACAATCAATGCTAACACAATTACGACTATTATTGGCGATAAAGCGAAAAAATTCAAAATAGGAAATTCTATGGGCATTAGATTACCTTTATTTGGCAGTATGTAAAATTACTTGCTCACAATTAGTATGGCTGTATCAACCAAACTTGCTATACTTTCAGTAGAAGGATTTATTATTTTAAGTAAAGTATTTGGGAAAAAGCCGATAAAAAAGCATGGGATTATAAATGCTAAAGAAATACCTATCTCTCTAGGATTCATATCCGTTAAGTTGTTATTGGCTGGATTAAATGGCCCAAACAATATTTTACGAACGGCGGTCAAGATATACCACGCGGCCAAAACTATTCCAAACGTGGCAAATAGTGCGGCGACTGGATTTCGACTAAATGTCCCCATCAAAATAAGGAACTCACCGACAAAGCCGTTGAGTCCGGGTAAACCCACAGAGGAAAAAGCGGCTAGGATAAAAAAGGATCCGAAGACAGGAACCTTAACCCAAATGCCTCCGTACTGAGAAAACTCTCGAGTATGACGACGTTCATATAACACTCCTACTAAAAAGAAGAGCATTCCTGTACTAAGACCATGATTAACCATTTGAAGAACTGCGGCACTCATGGCCTGTCGACTCATCATGCCATTTTGGTCCATAACAAAAATCCCTAGCACCACAAATCCCATGTGAGCCACGGAAGAATAAGCAACGAGTTTTTTAACATCGTCTTGTACTAAAGCAACTAAGGCTCCGTAGAGTATTCCTATAACGGCTAACGTTACGAGCAACGGTGACCAAAATGCCACGGCCTTTGGAAACAAGGGGATGGCAAAACGCATCATACTGTATGTACCAAGTTTAAGCAGGACACCTGCTAGAATAATTGACCCTGCGGTTGGAGCTTGAACGTGAGCGGCAGGCAACCATGTGTGAAGGGGGAACAGGGGAACTTTGACTGAGAAGGCTAAAATAAAGGCAAAGAAAAGTAATTTTTGCATATCTTCCGATATGAGATGGGAGTGAGCGACTAAAGTAGGTAAGTCGGAAGTAGGGTTAACGCCATCCCCAAAGTTATATACAACAATAGCCGCAACCAACATCAAAGCACTACCGGACATCGTGTATAGGATAAATTTAATGGAGGCGTAAATTCTATCTTTCCCTCCCCAACGACCAATTAATAGGGCCATTGGGATGAGGCTTGCTTCCCAGAAAAGATAGAATAGGAAAAGGTCAAGAGAGATGAAGACCCCGATTACGGCAGTCTCAAGAAGTAACATTAAGGCCATGTACTCCTTGACCTGCTCATCAATTGCCGTCCAAGAACTGATAACCGCTATGGCTGATAAAAAGGTTGTTAGTAGAATTAGAAATACACTAAGTCCATCAATCCCAATGTGATAATACACATTTAGGGAGGGTATCCAAGCAATTTTTAAGGTAAATTGATAGCCCTCTGAAGATACATCATACAAAAGATATAGGTGTAAAGATATGACCACGTTTACAACTGTTACCGCAAAGGCAAACCAATTTATCAACTGCTTATTTTCACGAGGCAAAAATATTAAACTAATTGCCCCAATGATGGGTACTACCAGTAAGAATGTAAGTATCATCTTTTATGTAACCCTGTTTTCAACAAAAAATGGTCTGTAACTGTTCGGCAGATGTTCTCCGGTAAGTTAAAATCTTCGCACTGTGCGGATGCAGGCAGGATGCCTGCGCTCCAACTCAGGGCTGTTCAGTTCTCCGTTTTGTCACGCTACAAGCGTGACCTACATCCATGTCCGACCAAATTACTGTAGGTGACGCTTGTAGCGTCACGATTATGCCCATATGAGTTAGAACTGAACACCCATGCGCTCCAACTAGTTAATCCAATTAGGAAATTGTCCGAGCAAGAAGAAATAACCAACTAGAAATAGAACACCTATAAATGTAGCTAAAGCATAACGACTAATAAAGCCACTTTGAAGCTGGCTTAAATATTTACCCAATTCGGCAATTCCATACGCCGAGCCATCAACAATGCCATCTATCAATGTTTGATCAATACCACGAGACATTGTATTTGAGAGAGTTAAGGCTGGTTCTACAAAAACTGTATTATAAAGCTCGTCAATATAATATTTATTGACCAACAAGGCAAAGAGCGGGCGAGTAGAACGGGCCAAAGTCTGAGGAATAGAGCGGTTTATCATGTAGAAATAGTAGGCTACTAAAATCGAGATAACTGCCAAGCCACCTGATGAGGCGAGTAAAATCAGTTCTGTGGTGAGTGAAGGATGATGCTCTTCATGATGTCCAACTTCCTGAATGATTGGATGCAACCAGTTCTCCATCACATGAGGAACATCAATGCCCAGTTCATGCAACACCGGGGCAGGTAGACCAAGTAAACCACCGAATATGGCTAACACGGCCAATATCCATAATGGGCCAGTAACTGCTAGGCGATTTTCATGAGCATGGTCATACAGTTCTTGGTCACGAGGTTCACCTTCAAAGGCCAAGAAAATCGCTCGAAAGGTATAAAAAGCCGTCATGCCCGCCGTAACAATTCCTATGCCCCACAACAATGGGCTATACTCAAAAGCCTTGGCTAAAATTTCATCTTTAGAAAAGAATCCTGCGGTTAAAGGAAAACCAGCTAAGGCCAAGCCACCGAGATAAAAGGTCATTGCCGTGTGGGGCATCTTCTTTCGTAAGCCGCCCATGCGTCGTATATCAATCACATCGCCCAAGGCATGCATGACTGAACCAGCCGCTAAAAAGAGACAGGCTTTGAAAAAGGCATGGGTCACGAGATGGAATATTCCGGCAGTATAGGCTCCAACTCCGACAGCCATAAACATATACCCTAACTGGCTGACTGTGGAGTAAGCTAAAACCCGTTTCAAATCAACCTGAACAAGAGCAATGGTTGCGGCAAAAAAGGACGTAAACGCGCCTACCACCGCCACAAAGAATGAAACATTTGGCGCTGAGGCATATATGACATTGCTACGCACAATCATATAGACACCCGCCGTGACCATCGTAGCGGCATGAATAAGCGCAGAAACAGGTGTAGGCCCTGCCATAGCATCTGGTAGCCAAACATATAACAGAAATTGAGCACTTTTTCCCATTGCTCCAATAAAAAGCAATAGTGCAATCGCGGAGATGACTGTAAAGTCACCATGAAGCGCGCTTTCTCTATACATTTCTGCTGATGAAGCAATTCTGGAAAATAGTTGGTCAAACTGTAAGGTGCCAAACGTCGTCCAGATTAAAAAGACCCCCAAGGCAAAACCAACATCACCAATCCGGTTGACGACAAAGGCTTTCATACCGGATGCCGCAGGGGATAGTAATGGAGCGACTTCAACGGACTCACCACCTTCAACTTCAATTGCCGCTTGCGGGTCGTCAGGGCGGTCATGCCAAAAACCGATGAGGAGATATGAACAAGCCCCCACAAGTTCCCAACCAATAAACATCATGAGGTAGTTATCGCCTAAAACCAGAACCAACATGGATGCGATAAACAGATTTAAGAAGGCAAAAAATCGCGCGAAATCGCGGTCAGGATGGACTTCCCCGTGATGATGATGAACCATGTAGTCAGTCGCATAAATATGGATGAGGAAACCAACGCCAGTGACGACCAAAACCATAGTCATTGATAGCGGATCAACGAGAAAGCTGATTGGAATGTTAAGCTCACCAATCTCAGCCCAAGTCCATAGAGTAACCAGTTGAGCCTCCCCATGTCGGGCGTAAGTCTCAAAAGCACCACCTAGTCCGACTAAAAAGGCTAAAAATACCGTAGTAGGCGCAACTTTAGCGACAACTTGGTAGCCTACTCGACGACCGAATATTCCGTTAAATAATGCCCCGGCGAGAGGCAAGGCGATAACAAGCCAGATTAAATTTGTCATAAGTTATTTGCCAATCACATGTTATCAGTTGTTGTTCAACTGACGATTATGAGTGACTCCCTACCCTTTCAAGGAATTAAACTCATCAATATTTACAGCCTCTTTATGGCGGTTTAGTTCAACCAACAATGCTAAACCAACCGCGACTTCGACTGCGGCAACAACCATGATCATAAAGACAAATATCTGCCCGGTTGCCGAGTCTAAATAACTAGAAAATGCGACAAAGGTTAAGTTAACCGCGTTCATCATCATCTCAACACACATCAAAATGATAATAGCATTTCGTCGAATCAACACGCCACCTGCGCCAATTGTAAAGAGTATCGCACTCAGTAATAAATAGTATGATAGTGGAACTGCACCAATCATAACCTCTCCTTCATATATACTACACTTCTTCCGTAGGAATATCTCCTGCTATAACGGGCAGGTTTTCATTACGAGCAAGCCATATCACCCCAACGATACCGACCAACAACAAAATACCCGCTAACTGAACCGACAGGATGTAATCTGTAAACAATACTGCTCCTATCATTTCGGCCTGACCATGTTCTTGAATCAGTTCAGGGGTAAAATCACCTTTTGCGCCAGTTGTTGGGTGTTCAACGACCGCTGTACCGACGATGGTCAATAATACAAGGGCTAATAAGACGAGTACGCCATTTGTCGGTGTAACCCAACGGGGAATATCCTCGCCCAACTGCTCGCCTAATAACATCACCACAAACAAAATCAACACGACAATTGCGCCTGCGTAGACTAATATCTGTACCATACCCAAAAATTGGGCATTTAGCATAAAATAAAAGACAGCTAAGGTTAGGAAGTGAGCCAACAAAAACATGGCACTATGTACGACATTTTTATTGAAGATTACGCCGAGAGCCGATACAACAGATATAACAGCAGTGATAATAAATATAGTTAATTCCATTGGCCTATTTATTACTCCAAGTTTTTGCTTTAACAAATACCTCATCATCGCGCACAACAAGATATTCAGGGTTATTAGGTTCTAAGAGTCGTTCTTTGCTGTAGACAGCATCCCAGCGGTCATACTCAGCTAGAGTAAAGTCATGCTCAAGGACAATCGCTTCAGTGGGGCATGCTTCGGCACAGTAGCCACAAAATATACATCTGAGCATATTGATGTCGTAAATTTTCGCGTATCTTTCCCCAGGAGAATGTCGGTCTTCATCGGTGTTTTCTGCGGCTTCGACATAAATACATCCTGTAGGACAAGCCGCCGCACATAAGGCACAACCGATACATCGCTCTAGACCATTTTCGTAACGTTTCAGAGTATGCCGCCCACGGAAACGGGGGTAAACCTGAGCAGGTTCATCAGGAAACTGGTTGGTTACAGGCCCACGAAGAAGCTGTTTTAAGGTAATGCCCATCGCTTTGGCGACTTCTATCGGTGCGGTAATCACTTCTTTAACTTCGTTTAGCATAAATTACTCTCCTCACAAATCCAGATTACCAAAGCCCCAAAAGCTCTGCTATAATTGCTAACACAAAGACGGTTACCAATAAGTTAAGCAAGGCGATTGGCAATAACCATTTCCAACAAAAAGCCATTAGTTGGTCAAAACGCATTCGCGGTACACTTGCCCTAATCCAAATCAAACTACAGTACACAACCAGTGATTTTCCGATAAAAATTCCAACATGAATAACTGGTGCGAGAGCTTGAATCGGAGAGGGTAACACGCTCAAGATTTCATTTAAGAAAGGAAGATTCCATCCGCCAAGAAAAATGGTCACAGTAATCGTACAAAACATCATGGCATGGACGAATTCAGCTGCTTGGAACAGACCAAACTTCAATGCGCCATATTCCGTCATAAATCCGCTAATCAACTCATTCTCAGTTTCTGGCAAATCAAACGGGGCACGTCCAGATTCGGCTAAGGCACTAATAAAAAAGATTAAAAATGCTATCGGTTGCAAAAATGCGAGCCAAGCGAAACCCGCAAATTGTGTTTGCCACTCCACAATCTCTGTCACTCGTAGCGTCCCCGTCATGACGACGACACTGAGTATTGCTACTCCTAATGGAAGTTCATAGCTCAACATTTGGGCGCTAGTTCGTAATGCACCTAACAAAGAGTATTTGTTATTGCTCGACCAACCACCAAGAATAATCCCGTAACTTCCTAATGTCCCGACGGCTAATAAATATAAAACTCCCACATTCACATCAGCAACCCAAGGCGTTAGGATGACGGAAAAACCTATCAGGCTCTCTAATGGAAGGGTGATTGTATCACGAGCAAAGGGGATAACGGCAAACACTGACAAGGCAGACATCAAGGCCATGCCCGGAGCAATCACATAAACAATTTTATTAACATGACCGGGAACCATCTCTTCTTTGAGCATCATCTTGATTGCGTCCGCAATACTTTGCAACAAACCAAACGGGCCGACCCGATTAGGCCCGTAGCGACGGGTAAAACGGCCAATCAATTTACGCTCGACCAAGAGAATAAAAACAAAGATACCCATAATCACACTGGCGACAATACTCAATTTAACAATGTCAACCAAAATCTGGACAGTTTGTTGTGACATAGAATTTAACTCTTTTTAATTTGAATTGAGGTATGCATTTCACTAGCACCAACCAACTTTTCGGCTGGCCGTCCCTCGATATTACGAGGAATTAGAATCATACCCTCATTTAACATTCGACTAATTTGAATGGGTAGGTTAACTGCTGTCCCGTTTCGAGAAACGGTGACAGTATCACCACTGTTTAATTCTAATTTTTTCGCATCTAGTGATGACAACAAGGCTTTAGACTGGAATATATGACCTTGAAGTAGCTCGGTCTCAGCTAATAAACGCCCACTATCATATAACATTCGAGGCGTAACAAGGGTCATCTCATCCGAACTAGTACAACTTTGTGGCGCAATAAGCCGTAAAGTTATTTTTTGTTGCTCACTTTCAGCAACCGTCGCCCATTGAAGCCCATCACGCACATCGGTGGTGAAACTCATCCCTTCATATATATAGTGGTCGGTTTGACGGTCTAAAGAAACAGGAGTGACCAAATTTTCAAAGGACATGCCTTGATAAAGCGAAACTTGCTCAGTGATTTCTTTCATCACCCCGTCGGCAGAGGCATAGCTCCAATTAGCCCCCAGCTGACCAGCAATCGCGGCCAATATCAACCAATCAGACCAAGCCAAAAGTGGAGAATCGATTCCGACATCAAACGCCTGAACCCGTCGCTCAAGATTGGTAAAGGTGCCATCTCGTTCAGCAACCGCTTTAGCGGGTAAAACCACATCAGCCAACTGAGCCGTTTCAGTCAAGAATAGGTCTTGAACGACTAGAAAGTCAAGGTCTTCTAAGGCTTGCCGATAAGAATCATTTTCAGAAACAGGATCAGCGCCGGCAATAATCATCCCTTTAATGGAAGAGGTACCGCTTAACATCTGCTCGGCAGACAGTCCGGCCTCGCCCTCAAGTGGCAAGTAGCCGAGTAGACGATCAGGCACAACGCCCATATCAGCCGCGCCTCGACTATTAGCATGAGGCAGTATCGCGATGACCCCATTATTCGGTTTACCAGCATGACCCGTGACCGCCGCCAACGCTTCAATCGCCGCTCCCAACGCGGGGTCGTTGCCTGCTTCATGACCAAACAAAATGATTCCATTCTCAGCTTCGGCGTAAGATTTGGCAATGGCTTCAATCTCAGGCGTGGCAACACCCGTTATATCAGCCACCTTATCAGGCGCGAAATCTTGTAATAATTTGGTTATTTCTGAAAAACCGGTTGTATGGCGATCAACCCATTCTTGGTCAACTAGACCTTGAGCCACAACCGAGGCCAAGATACCTAATACCAAATGGGGCGATGTTCCATACCGATAGTAGGCTGAGGTTTGGGCTTGGGCATCAAGTTTAGTTCGTCGCCCACCAATGTTGATAACATGCGCGCCACGTTTCACCGAAGCCCCGGCGACTCGTAAATATAATACCGGTGCTTCCTGATCAAGGTCAGAACCGATGACTAAAATGGTACTACCTTTGCCGACTTGGCTTAAATCAGTCCCAACACCAACCCCGACGGTATAGGCTGTTGTATCTTCAAAATTAGCGTTCAAACCAACTCGATGGTCAATGTTATTTGAGCCAATAATTTGACGGAATAGCTTCTGGAAAAGATACAAATCCTCATTAGACAACCGAGCACCCGCAATACCGCCTAAAGCTGTGGGGCCATGATCTGACTTAAGTGAGCTAATCTTTTCACCAATTAAAGGTAGAACATCGGCCCATGTCGATGCGACCAACTGTCCATCTTGACGAATAAGTGGCGTGGTCAGACGGTTAGGACTTCCATTAAAATGGTGTCCAAAGCGACCTTTATCACATATCCAAAGTTCATTAACCGTTTCATTTTGACGGGGCATAATTCGCTTTAATTGCCCTTTGCCAGAGCCACCTTTACGGGTTCCCAAAACGGTGTTACAACCGACAGCGCAATGGTTACAGATACTCGGCACATTCTGCATTTCCCATGAGCGCGCCCCAAACCGGAAATCCTTAGTGGTCAAGGCTCCAACGGGGCAAACGTCAGCCGTGTTACCGGAATAATGGCTATCAAACTGCGGGTCAGAGTAGCTAACAACATGGGCATTACGACCCCGATTTTCAATCGCTAACACAGGGTCATGGGCAATCTCTGATTGGAAGCGGATACAGCGAGTACATAACACGCACCGTTCCATATCCAACACAATCAAATCACCCAATGGGTATTTTTTGGGGAAATGTTGCTTTCCCTCATGGTTAAAACGGCTAACATCCGGCCCATACCTTATGGTCAAATCTTGCAGAGGACATTCGCCCCCTTTATCACAAACCGGACAATCCAGCGGATGGCTGGTCAGCAAAAACTCCAACACCGCTTTACGGTCATCGTGAGCAACGCCAGAATCAACCTTAACTACCATGCCCTCCGAGACAGGCATCGTGCAGGCCGTCATGGGTTTGGGGAAGAAACCGATCTTTTGCGCCCCGTTTTCATCAAGCACAGGTTCACGGGTGGCTCGATCAAACATTGGCGTTCCGACTTCTACCAAACACATGCGACACACCCCAACCGAGTTGAGTTTGTCATGATAACAGAAGACAGGAATCTCCTGTTCAATCTGTTTAGCCGCCTCAACAATCAATGTTCCTTTGGGGACGGTTACTGTTTTGCCGTCTATCGTTAATGTAACTTGGTCTGACATACTTATCACCTGTCTCTTAGAAAGAGATAAATCACCTTTTTATCATTGAGGTGCTTCTTCATTACCAGCTACCATCTCTAAATATTCATCCATGTACAACCCTAAGCTAGTTCGGACACCCGGAACAACAAACTCACCCAATGGGCAAAAACAGTTGCCTTCCATCTGGCCGATAATTGTTGCCAGCAGCTCTACATCTTGTTTGGTACCACGCCCGTCCACAATTTTACTATAGACGGATTTTAGCCAGTGGGTTCCTTCTCGGCATGGGCTACATTTGCCACAACTCTCGTGCCTAAAAAAGTCGATATTCTTCTTGGCCGCCCAAACACAGTTGATGGTCTCATCCAAAACAATGACCGAACCTGACCCCAACATGGAACCTGCTTCAACCATCGATTCATAGTCTAAATGAGTGTCTAACTTGTCGCCCCCCATAATACTAGAGGCCGCGCCTGATGGCAAGATTCCCTTAACCCGTTTACCATCAATTACACCACCGCCACACTCTTCAATCAAATAACGGAGGGGCGTACCTAACGGTAATTCATAGTTCCCTGGTTTGTTGACTCGACCACTGAGGCTGAATATTTTTGTACCTGGGCTTCTGTCTGTACCATATTTACGGTAAGCATCTGCCCCATTTAGGATGATATATGGCACACCGGACAAGGTCTCAACGTTGTTGATAACGGTTGGCTTGGCATATAGTCCTGCCACAGCCGGGAAGGGTGGACGGTTACGAGGTTGGCCCATCAATCCCTCTAAACTATTTAGGAGAGCAGTTTCTTCGCCACAAATATAGGCTCCAGCCCCTAAATGAAGGCGTATATCCAAAGAAAACCCTGAACCAAGAATGTTCTGGCCTAAAAAACCATGCTTATAAGCGTCGTCAATCGCTTGTTGCAAGGGGCGGAAGGTGCTTAAAAATTCACCCCGACCATAGATATATGAGGCAGAAGCTCCCACCGCGTAAGCACACAGCGCAATCCCTTCCAACAATAGGTGAGGATTTTTCTCCATGATTTCCCGATCCTTAAATGTACCGGGTTCGCTCTCATCGGCATTAACCACCACATATTTGGGGAAAATATCTTTGGGAATAAAGCTCCATTTCACCCCAGCCGGGAATCCCGCGCCGCCGCGTCCACGTAAGCCAGCTGCCTTAACTTGATTCGTTACGTCAACCGTTTTCATCTCATTGAGCGCATTTTTTAAGGCTTCATAGCCGTTATCTTTTATATAAACATCTATATTATGGATATTTTCAATATCTCGATGACGAAAAATGAGATGTTTGTCTAAAACTTTTGACATGATTACGCTCCGTTTTATAAATCACCATATATGGTTGGAATGTTATGATGCAATGAGTTCTACAATAGCAAAAATTTGAGCCTTTTAACCTTTGAGCCTTTTAAACTGAAACAATGCCTAAAACGTCTTTGGCTTAAAATCTGGAGCATCCTGAATCTGCATCAATCCATCACTCAAGGCTAAAGTGATGATACCCTGTCGATTAGCATATTTTACCAGACTCGGTTCCAAACGAAAAGAAGATATACAGCCCCACAACTTATAATCCCGATATTCGGGAAAAAATTCCTTAAAACGAGCCAACTGATTGTTCAGAAAATGATCAATATAACTTATTTTCATCGTCTCATTGGTCTCATTGATGAGTACTAAATCATCACATTCCACATAAGCATCAATCTCAAGATGTTGCCCTTTATCATGGGGCAAGCGACGTTTTTGCCGCACATACACATCTGAAATATCCTCTAGCGGATAATCTGAAACTAGATGTAGAATCCGATACATATCTGGGGCGACAAAATCCTCAACCAAGGTTCCTAACTTATGGGCCAAATTTTCCTGAAATTTATTCATCCGCTTACGTTCTGCCACCGCAATCGTCATCTGCCGATCAAACTCTTGACGAGAAGCCCTTATTTCACTATCAAAATCTTGACGAGCCTTCTCTCGTTCTTGACGAGCCTTTTCTTGTTTTTGACGAATTCTTTCCCATTCTTGATCGGCTCTTTCTTGCGCCTCATTAGAGTGTTTAATCATTTCATATAAAAGTTCACGAACTTCAACTAATAAACCATTGGTTTTGGTTAAATCACCCTGTAAAGCTCGAATATCTTCTATTGTTACACTCATTGGATACACCTCCTGCTTGATTTATGACCCTTTACAACCGACTCCGCACCTTACTCTGTCTCAAATAAAACAACATAATTTTGTTTATTGGCTAATAATCGTTCACCAGTTTTAGGATTGTACCAACCTACAATCAACTGATACTCTTCTGGCAGGTCTTGATTTGACAATGATAATGTCACCGTATCGTCGATAAATTCGCCCGTGACCCAACTCGTTGTCGAGGCTTCACCTTGTTGCGGAAGGGTATCAATTTGAGCCACAATCTGACCCTGCCCATCAATCACATGCAGAAACATTTTATAGGATGTTTGCATCTCTTGCAATGCTTGCCACTGCAACTTGACTGTTAGCAGGTTGGGTGATGAAAGGTCAAACTCACTACTGACCAATTGAATGACTTCATCAAAATTTAGCCCATACTGGTTTGGATAGGGCAAAGCGTCAAACAGATGCGGTCGAACCTCAATCGAGATGGGGGTCAGCAGTTGCTCACCAACAATCTCTAGGCTGTCCAAATCATATAGCCGTGCCACCAACAGATAATCGCCGCTCGACAATGTTGGCGGCAATAATATCGGATAGTTTACTCGATAGATCCCATCATCAGGCCATTCTTTGGTCGGATACCCTTCAATCAGAGGTTGCGGTTGTTCAAATAATGGTACCGGCTCGCCGTCAGGTACGGCTAAGGCCAACACCAGTCCGATATTTTGAGACAATGTTCTTGTGGTTTGCCACCACATGGACAGTCGTAATAAATCACCTGGGCGATTACGATCAGCCATCAAGCCATGCATGCCTAAGAGGCGTAATCCGTTAGGAAACTCGGTCTCAAAGGGTTGGCTGATGGGTAAATCGGCTACATCAACCGGAGTCGGGTTAGGCAAAATATCAACCGTTCCTAAGTCAACCGACAAATCGACATTGCCCTGATTTGGTGATAACAGTTGCCCCGTTTCGGCATTGTAGGCAACCAGTCTTAGGGAATACCTGCCGGGAGGTGTGTCCGGTGAAATCGGCAGGCTGTAATAAATTGTCGATTCATCCCCAACTGACCATGCTCCCGTTGTATAGTATTTCTCATGGCTCAACAACGGCTTGTCGAGTTTGGTTAATTCATATCCTTGCGAATCGGCCAGTATCAAACTACTATTATAATCAGCGACTAAATCAGTCGTTTTCTGCCACGAGGTCGCTACAGCTAACGATTGTCCGGCGTAAATTCCATCGGTTTGACGTTGAGAGCTTGATAGAACAAGGTCATTACCAAACTGTATCTCTTGATTCGTCGAGGTAAGATTAGCTGGTGGTTTCGGGTTAAGCTGATAGGTCGTTACCAGATAATCTGGTAGAGTCTGATGATGCGAAACCGTTCCCCATTGCCCTAAAACGTGTGCAAAATACCCTTTGGGGTCAACCGGAACTCGAGCAGACATCATCAGTCGAACCGTCTTAATGTCGCCTTCCCTCAGTAGATTATCGAGTGTATCGTTGATGCTTCCTTCATCTAATACGGGAAAGGCAGTTGTGGCGTAACCGTCATACAGATAGCGCACCGTAAACAGTTCAGGCCGAGTGGTTGGGCTGACATGGGGGCGAATTGGGAATAAAAATAGGGTATCCGTGTCACCATTTACCATCATCCAATCGACCATTTCGACGGGCGATTTGGCAAATAAGGCCGGAATGGCCTCACTATGCGCCCACTTGTCAAAATAGAGCTGGTAACTAGACCATGCAGACAAGATGGTGACTGATAAGATCGTTACCGGAATCACAAACCGTTTGAGCCGATTCGGTTGAACAGAAGTTCCAACCTTAGTTTGGAAAAGGTAAAACAGTTCTGTTTCTAAGAAACGAGCCAAACTGACAACCGCAATCGCCGGAAAAATAAAGGCTACCGGCTCTGCACCAATGCCACGTCGCCACAGTTCAAATATAAATCCTTGACTAGCCGAGCGGGACAAAAAAGCCGGGGTCAACATCATACCGAGCCAAATCAACCCAAAAAGGTAAACAGGTTGTCGCCAGCGACGTAAAGTAATGACCAAGCCGATAACAAATAAAATGGTCAGGGGTGGGTTAAAGGCCAACTGCTCAAAGTTGCCTTGGATGAGCCACATCGGCCATAAGCCAAAGGTAGCTAACATGTCGAGGCTACTTTGTCCCCATAATGTCGCACCAGATAACTCGTTGGTGTCGCTCAGTTGCATGGGGCGTTGTAACACAGCATCAGCATTTAGGAGAAAAAAAATCAGGATTGGAGTAGCAACAATTAACAGAATTACATAAGATAAAACGAGCGGACTGTATGATTGAGCAACAATCGCCGATTCTCGGTTTAGCACCCGCATCGCGATCACAAAAACTATCGGGATAATCGGAACGAAATAACCGGGGATGTACCCATAAAATAGTAGCCCCATCAACACGCCCATGCCGATAAAGTAACGATGTTTTTGTTGATGTACGCCCCGCCAAAAGCAGTACAGAACCCACACCGTTATCAACGGTACGAGTGACCAGTTTGGCGTGGCAATCCGTCCCAAGCCGAGCAACCATGTTGATGTGGTCATCAGCATGGCTGACGTTAAGGCCAGCCAACGATTGTAGATCGTGTTACCAAATGGTAATTCACGCACCAGAAAATACAGAGAGATGACGGTCAGTAGATTCAGCAGTCCATTGAGAAAACGCAGAGCTATCAATGAGCGACCAGCCATGAGCATCCAGCCGCTTTCGAGCCACACCGCTAAAGAACCACCGGCTAACTGTCTCGGATAGAACAGGTTTGGCCCGTTTTGTAGGGTAGCCACCGCGTCAGCGGCAATTTCGCTTTCATCCGACCAAGGATATAAAGGTGGTGTGTCGCCTATTTTAAAGAACAGTGCCAGTGAACCAGCGATAATTATCAATAAAACTGCTAGGGTGTCAAAACGATAAATTTGGAAAAAAGATAGGTAGTGGTGCAGAAGTAGTGATATAGGTCAGTTACCTACCCGCAAGTTTCAAACTTGCGGGTGCTCACTACATGTGCAGGACTACCAAAAGACAATGGGTAACTTCATTTCTTACGTGGCTATTTTGGGTAAGAGGTATCATTTACGAAGGAATTCACCATCGTATACTCTCAAGATTTGCGAAAAGTGTAAGTGAGTATAAATACCCCTTTAAGCTGTTTAAGTTAAGGGGGTTCAGATGTCAAAAAAAGCCAAGCGACGCATTAAAAGTGGGCAAACAAATTAGCAAAGAAATCACTTCGTCGAACCAAACGTAAGACCAAAAAAGGAAAGAAGGACATGAGTGATGTAGTCAGATTGTATTGTTTAGTAAAATTGGGAGATCAAACAGATGTTGCCCGATATACTCCCACAAACCGTCAGACGTTAGCCATGAACGTTTGTATAGATGTTCAGATAATGTTTTGCAGTTCAATACCCTAAAGGTTTTAGAAACCTTTAGGGTCTGTCTATCCGAGTGAAAATCTTTATCTGAAAGACTGTAGTAGGCGATTCATCGCCCACTGAAGTGCCTACTACGAACTTCTTAAGTTGACAGTCATGGCCTGATGGTAACAGGTATACTGTCAAATTCCTAATAGTTGGTCGCAACAGTAGTTAGCGACTCACCTTGGCGTAAACGTTTGATGACTTCATCAATTTGGTCATCCGTTAAATTTTCAAAAAACTCTAGATTTATCTGCATGCATGGTGCTTTATCACAAGCAGCAATGCAGACAACGCTTTCAATCGTAAAGAGGTCATCATCAGTAGTACCACCATGAGAGCCGACCTCTAGGCGTTCACATAAACGACGATAAAAATCTTCTGCACCTCTTAAGGCACAGGGTAAATCAGTACAAACTTGAACCATATATTTGCCAGTTGGTTCTTTACGAAACAGGGTATAAAAACCGATTACCGAATGAACATGGGTAACGGTAACATCAAGGGCTTCGGCGACATCCTTGATGTCATCATCATCTAAATAGTTTTTTCTTTGTTGAACCACATAAAGGGCAGGCAAAACGGCTGACATTTTTCGGTCAGGCGGATATTTCTCAAGAATTTTATCAAGCTCTTGTTGTTCTTTTTCAGACCACATAGTTAATTTCCGATTTTTGATGTTGGAGGTTTGGACAATGAAAACGAATAGAGATAAGTCGCAACGCTATCGGTCTACCTCCCCCAAAACAATATCTATCGAACCAATAATGGTAATCATATCTGAGACAAACCCGCCTCTAGCCATGTAATCGGTGGCTTGCAGGTTTACAAATGATGGCCCACGAACTCGCAATCTGTGCGGCACTGCGGTTCCATCACTGATTAAACCAAAACCAAGCCAGCCTTTAGGGTTTTCATTGATGAAATAAACTTGCCCTTGAGGAGGACGGTATCCTTCTGTAACCAGTTTAAAGTGATGAATCAATGATTCCATGCTAGTCGAAATTTCGGATCGGGGAGGCAACGCGACTTTACGGTTAGGGGTACGATATGGACCCGGCACGGCTTTGATTTTCTCTATGCCTTGCTCGATAATTCGCATTGATTGCCGTAATTCTTCAACTCGGACTAGATAACGAGCATAACAATCAGCTTCGGTTGCGGTTGGCACATCAAAATCGAACTGATCGTAACTAGAATACGGGCGGATTTTACGCAAATCAAGCGGAACGCCTGCACCCCGTAACATGGGGCCGGTTATCCCCAAATCAATCGCTACATCAGCTGGTAAATGACCAACACCCGTGAGTCGCCTAATCCATATCGGATGCTTGGTCAACATCCCTTCAAAATCTTTTAACTCACTAGAAAACTCTTCTAGGAACGCATTAACGGCATCAATAAACGCACCGGGTAAGGGCCAACGTAATCCACCGACACTTATATAACTGGTGGTCATCCTGGCCCCACAAACCATCTCGAATATATCTAAAATTAACTCTCGCTGTTGAAAACAGTACATGGGCAAGGCATGGGTCGTACCACCTACATCCATACTGTGCGTACCAAGCCAAATTAGATGACTGGAAATTCGTTGCAATTCCGATAAAATCACTCGGACGTACTGCACATGCTCAGGGATTTCAACATCAAGCATCTTCTCGACGGCCATGACGTAAGCCAGATTGTTGCACATGGGCGAGGCATAATCCATGCGATCACAATAGGGAATGAATTTTTCGTATCGGTTATTTTCACCCGTTTTCTCGAAACCAGAATGTAAATACCCCATCTCTGGCAAGGCTCGGATAATTTTCTCACCTTTTATCTCCAGAGCGATACGTAACACGCCGTGTGTGGCGGGGTGGTGCGGGCCAAGATTAACGACCATATTTTTTTCGGGATCCATCTCTTCTGGTAATTTTGTTTCATAAGATGGGCCAACGATAAGCGGTTTACCCAAATGAGCAAAACGGGGATTCTCACGGTCATGATTAAAATAGACCGGCTCACCACCAAGAGGGAAATCTTTACGTAATGGATGCCCTACCCAGTTATCGGGCATCATAATCCGGCACAAGTTTTTATGGCCGATAAAATTTATCCCTACCAAGTCGTAGGTCTCACGCTCTAGCCAATCGGCTGTAGACCAAATATCGGTTACAGTGGGAATAGATGGCAGTTCCGATTGATTTAATAAAGGCAAGGCTGATTTTTCGAGGCTCTGCGTGCCATTTGAACTCCCGTTTGTTTCGGGATCATTCGTCTCAACAATGACTCGTAAAAACCGATCATGAGGAATCGAGTAGAGTTCATAATTTGCCGCAAAACGCGTTTTGTGACCGAGTTTTAGGCGGTCTGTTCCAAACACATCAACCAACAAATCGTACCGCAAATCTTCATCATCCCGTAAAAACGAGGCTAGGTCATGAAAGTCGTCGGCGGAGACAGTGATTGAGGTTTCATCCCGAAACTCAACATGCTCTTTGATGGATGATGGGTATTTGGCTTGAATTTTTTCAATAACTTGGTTAGTCATATTTATTACAATCCCTGTTAGCTATTCACGAGTTCCTAATGTACCTTCGGCCCTAATTTTACGTTGTAGCATCATGAGAGCATAAATTAAGGCTTCGGGTCGAGGCGGACAGCCCGGCACATATACATCGACGGGGATGATTTTATCAACGCCCTGTACGATGGCATAGTTATTAAATGGCCCACCGCAAGAAGCACAATCACCCATAGCAATCACCCATTTTGGGTCTGACATCTGGTCATAAACACGTCGAATAACCGGAGCCATCTTGGTAGAAACTCGGCCCGACACAATCAACAAATCGGCCTGACGGGGAGAAGCACGGAACACCTCTGAACCAAAACGGGCCAAGTCAAACCGAGCCATGCCCACGCTAATCTGTTCAATAGCACAACAGGCTAACCCAAACAACAGGGGCCAAACCGAATTGGAGCGTCCCCAGTTAACTGCCTCTTCTAATGTTGCAATAACAAAACCGGCCTCTCCAGTTTTAGTCCCAGTTTCAGGAACAGTTACATCTGTATCTAATCCCATTCCATCGCTCCTTTTTTCCATTCATACACAAACCCGATAATCAATAAAAAAGTAAATACACTCATTGCCATAATGCCATACCAGCGCAGTTCCCAAAAAACAACTGCCCAAGGATAGAAAAACAGAACTTCAATATCGAATAGGATAAAGAGCATGGCGGTGGTGTAATATTGAATCGGGATTTTACGTTTGGCATCACCATAAGCCAATTTTCCTGATTCAACCACTTCTGATTTTGCTTTGTTAGGGCGTAATGGATTTATAAAAGGGATGTGGGGTAAAGCAACGGCAATAGCCGATAAAGCGAAAGTAACACCAATGAATAGAAGAATTGGTATATAATCAGTGGGCAAGAGGGGACTCCTTCTGGTTAATTTTTGCCAAAGTAACCATTGTTTTTTATGATGGGTCTGTAACTCATAGGGCTATTTTCGATAAGTATAACAAATGTATGATAAAACGCAAAAACCTAGCTTTATTATTTGCATGGGCCATTGAGCAAACAAAACAGCCCACACAAAATGTGCAGGCTGTTTTTTCATTCATTTCCATTCATTTCTTTTATTCATTTCATGATAATCGACGTTACACCGCTCGTAAGTCGGCCACAACGCCCTGAGTAATCCGTTTCAGGTCGTCAGGTGTAATCGGAAAAACAGTGTTCGGAGTCCCAGCCGCGGCCCAGATCAAATCATACTGCCAAAAATCTTGGTCGATAAAGAGACGCAAAGGTTGAGCATGCCCAAAAGGCGGCACACCCCCAATAGCAAAGCCGGTAGCCTCTCGAACCATGTCGGCACTGGCCCGTTTGACTTTCTTTTTACCCACCTCACACAATCCAGCTAACTTTTTCTGGCCGAGTTGATTTGTTCCGCTAACCAAGGCCATAATCGGCTCGCCATTGACCACAAAGACCAACGACTTCACAATCTGAGCCAACTCACAACCAATCGCGTCCGCCGCATCCTGAGCGGTGCGGGTGCTGACGGTAAACTGCTTAATGGCAAGTTCTAAGCCATGCCCATGGGCAAACTCAGCCAACTTTTGAGCCGTCGGGTGCAGGTCAGCCGAATCAACCGCGCTCATGCTGGTTTCTGGATTATTTCCCATTTCGACGGCTCACCAAAATATACTCCATACTATCGACTAAAGCGCGCCAACTCGCTTCGATGATGTTGGTATGCGCTCCAACAGTTGTCCACGATTCACTATTGGCCTCATCAAAAAAGTCTATGAGAACCCGTGTTTTAGCCGCAGTCCCCGAATCGCTATCCAAAATACGGACTTTGTAATCGGTCAGATGAATTGTCTTCAGTTGGGGAAAACCGGCATATAACGCCTTGCGTAAGGCCAGATTTAGAGCGTTCACCGGCCCATTTCCCTCGGCAACTGTATGTCGAATTGTATCATCAAATTTTATTTTTACAGTGGCTTCGGTAAACAAGCCTAACCCCTTCCGATTCTCTGTCACCACCATAAAGTCGATAATCTGAAAAGGCGTTTCATAACCGTCCGTAGCTCGTCGCATCATCAGGTCGATAGAAGCCTCTGCACCTTCAAAGGTGTAGCCCTCATTCTCCATCTCTTTAATCTGGCTTAACACCTTTTTGGCCTCGGCTCGGTCGGTATCCAGACCAAATTCAACCGCTTTATACATGATGTTGCCTCGGCCCGATAGTTCGGAGACGACGGCCCGTTTCACATTTCCGACCAAGGTCGGATCCATGTGCTGATAACTCTCTTCCACTTTCATCACCGCCGCCACATGAATCCCGCCTTTGTGGGCAAAAGCACTCGAGCCAACAAAAGGCTGATGGCTGTTCGGGGTAATGTTCGCCAACTCATCCACATAACGGGAGATAGAGGTTAGCGAAGCAAGTTTCTCATCACTCACGCATCGATACCCCAACTTGAGTTGCAGGTCAGGAATAACACTGACCATGTTGGCATTACCAACCCGCTCACCATAACCGTTAACGGTCGCTTGGACATGGCGCGCTCCGGCTCGAACCCCGGCCAGCGTGTTGGCTACGCCCAACTCGCTATCATTATGAGCATGGATGCCGATGGCTTGGTCGGGCATGCGTTCTCTGACAGTGTTGATAATTGTTTCTATCTCCCACGGAGTGGTGCCGCCGTTGGTATCACACAGCACCAAACAGTCAGCCCCATTTTGAGAAGCTGCTTGCAGAGTCAACAGCGTGTAATTAGGATTGGCTTTGTAGCCATCAAAGAAATGCTCGGCATCGTAGATTACCTCTTTGCCCAAATCTTTGAAATATTTTACACTTTCAGCAATCATGTCCAGATTTTCTTCTTCATCGGTCTCTAAAATATGGTGAACATGCAAGTCCCAACTTTTGCCAACCAATGTTACAACGGGTGTGTTTGCCTCAACCAACGCCTGTGTGTTCGGATCTTTATCACAGGTTGTGTTTTTATAACGGGTACTACCAAAGGCCGATATTTTGGCCTGTTTGAGATTAAGTTCATCCTGTCGAGCAAAAAACTCTACATCTTTAGGATTTGAACCGGGCCAACCGCCTTCAATGTAATGTACCCCCAAATTGTCAAGGCGTTGAGCCACTTTTAGTTTGTCATTGCAAGACAAATAGACTCCTTCACCTTGGGTTCCATCACGTAAAGTTGTATCGTATAAAAATATCTGTTCTGTCATCTTGAGTCTCCTAGTAATAAATGTTTTTTATGATTAAGTTATGAACTGCCTCATCAAATTCGTGATTAGGATAACTCAGTTGATGACCGGGGCGACAAATCGTTGCATATCTGTCGCCCGCTTAACACCGTTTGTTCTGTTTAGCATGTCACTAAACCTCAATAAATTTGACCCGATCCATGAACCAAAACAGTTCAACAGGCCATAATAAACAGAAACCTCAGAGGGGCAATTGCCCTCTGAGGTCTTCGTCGACGTAAGTTATATATTCTAAACTAAATTCTGTTAATGACAAATCTAAGCCTAGGCGGCGTAAATCTTTCGGTAACTGTTCCATTCAAATCTTTGGTAGGCGTACTCCATTTAGGAATGAGTCCTAAATAAGTTGCGCGTTTGGCAATCGTAGGGGCTAGGCAAGGCGGTGTAGCGTTGTTTTGAAATCAGAACTCCAATCCGCCTTGCCTCGCCCTGAATCCACGGAATCCACGGAATGATTATTTTTTTGTCCTGTACATAGAATCCACTTAGTACTTTCATCCCACAATCAAAGCTATTTTACCCTCACCTTAAAAGTCTTCTGAGAACATAAAATAATTAAAAATAGTCTATTATAAGCTCTTGGAGCAAATACATCACCATTAACAAGATGTAGAATTCACGCGCATGCGCCATCTGCTCAAATTTAGGGGTTGACAAACTCCCAAGAAAGCGATATAATCTACACAATATTTTTAGCTAAGGCTAAATTCTTGATTAGCCAGCACTCAAATTAATAGGAGAAAAGTCATGTCACAGCAATCAATGACAACGATACAAAATACAACCACCGGCCCTACTCTGGCCGACTTAAAACCGGGTCAACAGGCCAAAGTGGTCAACTTATCAGACCATTGTCAAGGGGCCGAGCGTCGCCGCTTTATGGATTTAGGAATATTAGGCGACACCATCATCACCGCCGAGATGAACAGTCCGAGCGGTGATCCAACCGCTTACAAAATTCGCGGCGCGATAATTGCTCTACGTCGTGAGCAAACTCAACTGATTAATGTTACTAACATAGAGGAGATACAATAATGGCTGTCGGAACCGCAGTACCGAAATTTCATCCCGCTTGCGAAAATTGTGCTATTCACAACGCGGCCAATCTAAAAAAATTAGGCTTTAACATGACCAACTGGGACTACATGGTTGCCTTAGTCGGAAACCCCAACACGGGGAAAAGCACTGTCTTTAACGCCCTCACGGGGCTACGTCAACATACGGGCAACTGGCCCGGTAAAACCGTCACACGGGCCGAGGGGGGCTACAACTACAGTGATTCCAACTACAAATTAGTCGATCTGCCCGGCACTTACTCCCTCATGGCAACCAGTTTAGATGAAGAGATTGCCCGTGATTTTGTTCTATTTGGGCAACCCGATGTGACTGTGGTGGTAGTTGATGCCACCCGCTTAGAGCGAAACTTGAATCTGGTGCTACAAGTGCTAGAAATCACCGACCGAGTGGTGGTTTGCCTGAATCTGATGGATGAGGCCAAACGAAAAGGACTTAAGGTTGATGAGCGCTGTCTGGCTCGTGATTTAGGTGTCCCCGTCGTGGCGACCTCAATGCGTCAAAAAGAGGGTCTGCCAGAACTGCTCAAAGCGGTTGACGAAGTAGCAAGTGGCAAGGTGGTTTGTCGCCCGCATCGGGTCAAAGACCTCTCCAAAAAAATAGAAACATTGATAGCACCGTTAGTCAAGCAAATTCAGAGTCTGTTTCCAACTCTGCCAAATACTCGCTGGGTGGCCCTCCGCCTCTTGGACGGCGATCAACGGATTATCGAAGCGGTTAAAAATGGAGAACTGGGCAAACTGCATCAAAACACTCCCCTAACCTTACAACTGGAGGTGGCATAATGAATACGCTCACCATTAACGATATTTTTGACAATGTAGACTCAATTCGAGGCAAACTCGACACCAACGTGCATGACCAGATAACCGAAGCCCTCTACACCGACGCGGCCCGCATTGCCGACCGAGCGGTGACGCTCCCGAACGAGAAACCCCGTTTTGATTTTGACCGCACCCTCGATAAGATTGTCACCAGCCGGATTTGGGGCTTTCCGTTGATGATTTTGCTCTTTACGCTGGTTTTTTGGCTGACGATTGAAGGGGCCAACACCCCCTCGGCCATGTTGGCCACCCTTTTACTCGACACCATCTATCCGGCGCTTAAATCGACCGTAGGCACGATTGGCATACCATGGTGGCTGGACGGTTTGCTGATTGATGGGGTTTATCTGGCGACGGCTTGGGTCATTGCGGTGATGTTGCCGCCCATGGCCATCTTTTTCCCCCTGTTCACCCTGCTTGAGGATTTCGGCTACTTGCCCCGTGTGGCCTTTAATCTGGACAACATGTTCAAAAAATCGGGCGCGCATGGCAAACAATCCTTGTCGATGATGATGGGCTTTGGCTGTAACGCCGCCGGTGTCATCTCGACCCGAATTATCGACAGCCCGCGCGAACGCCTTATCGCCATTATCACCAATAATTTTGCCCTGTGTAATGGGCGTTGGCCGACCCAAATTCTTGTCGCCAGCCTGTTTATGGGCGCGCTCGTCCCCTCATATTGGGGCGGACTTATCTCGGCCCTGTCGGTGGTTGGGGTGGCCTTGCTAGGAGTATTCTTTAGTTTTGCCGTCTCTTGGGGCTTATCGAAAACGGTGCTTAAGGGTGAGGTATCAACCTTTAGTTTAGAACTTCCGCCCTACCGTCCGCCGAACATTTTGCAAACTATCTACACTTCTGTTATTGACCGCACTTTGGTTGTATTATGGCGAGCCATCCTGTTTGCTGCCCCTGCCGGCGCAGTGATTTGGCTCAGTGCCAACATCCAAATCGGCAACCTCAGCATTGCCGAACACATGATTAACTTCCTGAATCCGTTTGGCCTGCTGATTGGTCTCAACGGGGTGATTTTAGTAGCCTACATCGTAGCTATTCCGGCCAACGAGATTGTCATCCCCACCGTTTTGATGTTGACCGTTCTCTCTACCGGTGCCGCCAACGGTATGGGCGCAGGCCCCGGCGTGATGTTTGAAGGCTCAGAGACAGAAACCATGGCCCTGCTCAGTATGGGGAACTGGACCTTGCTGACCGCCGTCAACCTGATGGTTTTTAGCCTCCTACATAATCCCTGTAGCACCACCATTTACACCATCTACAAAGAGACTGGAAGCGTTAAATGGACAATGATTGCCTCTCTGTTGCCAGCAGCGATGGGTGTCGGCCTCTGTTTTGCCATCGCCTCGGTGTGGCAACTGTTTATCGGCTAACATCGGGTAGCTTGCTACAATGCCCTGTAGGGTGATATACTGCAACCATAAGTGTCAACTTAAGACAACTTAAGACCTGACAGATTTTGAAAACCTGTCAGATCTGGAAGAAATTGAACGACTTAATTAATACCCACTTTAAGGGATATTATGACCATTCATGTAAATGTAAAACCCGCTTGCTCATCGAAGAAAGCGGGTTTTTTGTTTCTTGCAATAGGGGAGGTGAACGGTTACGTTATACACCGCCCATTCCGGTGGGTATCCAGAAGAAAGCCTGAAAAATCGTTTGTTTTTTACCATTTGCAGTTGTTGGAAAGAGCATCCTGCCCTAGCGGAAAGTAAAGTTTAATACATGATTCTAGAAAAATATGCCATAGGCAGGTCTATAAACCAAGAAGAGTAATATGATGTACATAGTCAGGGTTTCCCTGCATGAATCAGGGGATTCCCTCATTGATTATGAGCTTAAGATGGGTTAAAATAGACACGGGATAATGTCAGAAAATGGTTAGGCAATTTATATTGTGAACTTTTGTACAATGCCCTGTAGGGTGATATACTGCAATCATAAGTGTCAACTTAAGACCTGACAGGTTTCCAAAACCTGTCAGGTCTAGAGGGAGGAGTACATCAAACTTTAAAGGATATATTATGACCATTTATGTCTCAACTGAAAATCTAATATTTTTGGAAAATACGGCAGTTCAATACAACCTTGATGCTAATGAACTCATGCAACAAGCCTTAAAACAGTATTTGCGTCATCTTGAGGAAAAGAAGATAGAGGCGGAAAAAAAGAGTTTTTT
>JAUCGB010000187.1 GCA_030377895.1 Anaerolineales bacterium HSG24 | reverse complement strand
CTCGCCCTGCATCTCCCACACTAGGTCGGAGAACTCGGTACGAGTCGCCACTCGGTCGAGCAATTTCTGATACCGCTTGTAGATTTTTTGCCAATCTACTTGAGACATGTCCGCCGTCCAAAAATGGAACACGGCCAGATATTCCATCCATTCGTAGCTTAAATCTGGCACAAGAAGAAAGACAAGTAGGTTGATGGGGTAAAATAGACCGGACTGAATATCGGCGGCAAAGGGCGTACCGCTGTATAGATGCGGATTCCAGAGGGGGAGCGTGCCTTGTTTGAGGTGTTCGGCGGCAAAACGATAGTTGGGGTAGAGGTAGGGGGCTAGGTCGCCACCACCGGCGGGCATCCAAGCCTCGGTCAGCAAAATCTGCCAGAAGAAGCCCACCGTCAACAAGGCTAGTAGGCCACTAGCGGCGATGATTTCAGGAAGCAAAAACCTGACGGTCTGGAATGACCCGTCAGGTTTGGGGGTAATATACCGTCGGGCGAGCAGATAACTGCTCGCCCAACATACAGCAATGAGAATCAGCCCGAACTTCATGCGGCAAATGCTTGGCCGCGATTCACACGAGCCGTCAACTCCTCTTCAATGTCATAAGCGTCGTCGGTCAACACCTCAAGTTGACAGCCACCGGATTTGATGGCGTTCTGGTCGGCTTGACGAATACCCGCTCCAACGATGGTCACGCGGCTGGCCTGTTTCGCTTCAGCCACGCTAAAGCCGACGGTCAGACCAAATTTTAGGATATAACTGGCCGCAATCGCTAGATTGGTTTTGCTATTTTCTGGGCCAAGCAGGACATAATGTTGGATTGTTTTGCCGGGGACACTGGTCACGTTCGCTCCGGACGGTACGCCACCACTGCTCGGTTTTTTCCCTGATTGATCGCCAAGAGTAAGGTTGGCAATTTGACGGTTAGTACCATCAACCTGAACCGCTTTGCTGACGGTGCTATTTTCGATTTGAATCGTGTAATTTCCTGCACCAAGGGGGGCGAAACGATAGTAGCCCTTATCGGAAACCGCCCGCCGGTCAATCGGGGTGCCATTTTGAATCAGCAACACAGTTTTACCAGTGCCGCCAGTCACTTTGCCGCTGATTGCGCTGTTTTTGGCTCCACCACTGACGACAGGTGGTTCTTGGGGAATCTCGGCAGGGGGTTCGACGACGATTGGGTCACTGGCCGTCTTTTTGGTACGCTGGAAGGCTACATAAAAAGAGTGGTGTCCAATCGTGTTCAATTTTGCGCCGTCCGGCAATACTTCATCAGGATGATTGGCGTGTAGGTTTTTGACCATGTCACTTTTATCTTTGGCCTCACGACTAGTTCCTACGACCCATACCTCTATGGTTTGACCACGATTGATGACCACGTTGGTGCCGGGTTCGTTGTCTGGCTTGTCAGACGGGATGGGGGGGGCGTGCTCTTCGGGTCGCCTACCGAGCCAACTCCAACCGATCCAGGCAGTTGGTCTAATCCGTTTGCCATTTTCGTCCAGCACATCAAGATAAACATGATGATTGCCTCCATTTTCGCGGGGTAACAGATGATGAATACCTGCCAATCGCCAATATGTTTCTCCTTCAGCTACGTCGGCTTCTACAACCTCTACCGCATAGTTTTGGGTGGCATCGTCAAAATATTTGCCAGTTGATTTGAGTGATTCTAAAAACTTTTTGTTGTATGCTTGATGATCGAGTCCCATGATTTTGGTTAAAGTTAGATATGAGAAATTAATTCCTAATTCCTAATTCCTAACTTCATATCCTTACTAGAATTCACTATATTGACCGCCAATAATGTTGGCGAGTTCCTGCCGTTCTGTTTTAGAAATACGTTTTTCTCGATTATGTTTCTTCAAGTAAGTGCGTATTTCCTTATTGTGTAACACCGGAAGAACCGGATTGTTAACTTTCAGTTCAAGATATTTGCTCGAAAAAACAACCAGCGCCTCAATCTCTGGAATTGATTGCTCTGGAAGATTTTCTGCTAACAACTCATTCAGCTCCAGTATGCCTTTTTTTGCCTCCTTCACCGGATTACCTAGCCCGTCAGTGGCAAAAAGTCGTAAAATCTTACGCCATGTGAGTGGCTTTTTGAACTTGTCCCCCTCAACCGTGATCTCTCCGTCTAGGTTTTTAACCACGACCAGATAGAGGCGGGTTGGGGTCAGAATAATATTGCTCGTCGAGACGGTGTAGTTAAACAGCATGTACTCGCCGCTAAACTGCTTCAACATTTCGCTTAAAAACTGATCAGCGCGTGGCTCACGAATCCAAGAGTTGACCAGGCCGGAGGTGATGAACGCGGAAAAACCCCCGACGGCGAGTAATCCCAAGGACAATCGGGATAAGGAAGGATCGTTCAAACTCATAAGGTTGACGAAGAATCCAATGATGAGGCAAATTACCCCAGCAGCGGATATCCGTTTCGC
>JAUCGB010000047.1 GCA_030377895.1 Anaerolineales bacterium HSG24 | reverse complement strand
CCTTGCACTCCGGAGGCTACCAACTTAACGTGCGACAGATAATATCGTAACACAGTCTTTAGACTGTGCGGCACAGGCTGAAGCATGTGCTACATGTCTCGGCTTACGTTGATAGCCCACTCCGGATTTCCCCATCACTAATTCAGAGGAACAGCTCGATCAGGGTAGGAAACTCCATTGGGGGCGGTTACAATCAGACGCTCGCCGACGTTGTTGTATAAGCCAGCAATGACCCGCGCTCCGGTGAGGGATTTATCGGGGGGTAAAATAATCTGGTGCTGGTCGATGTAAACCATGTTGGTTGACCAACTGTTTGTCGGGGTCAGCCCATTGGCCGGAACACCGTCATGCCCCGAAATCAACTGCCCATTGGCATCTAAAATTTGGGTGAACACTTTGTAGTTACCTGATACTGGCGAACTAGTCCGCCAAAAGAGGGTAACATTTGCCATGTCACCGCCGATTTGAATATCATGGGCCACTAGCTCAATCCCACCGATAAATCTGGCTTTAACCGCTTGATTGGGATTAAATTGTCCAGTTAAATTATAGTGGATCAGTATGCCGATGTCAGCAAACTCATAGCGACCAATCGCCGCGCCCGTATTCGCGACGGCATTGCTAACGATTTGTTGTTGATTCCCCGTCGGCAAAAGCCAGACTGATTCCGCGTTGGTCAATAGCTCCGAGACGGCGGGGGCGTGTTGATACATGGCATCCCCTCCGGCTAACCGCAAATCAAGCCGATTATAGAGGTAGGGGTACAACTGTCGATAGGTGGCTTGGTCACTGACAATCAGGCGCGGTGGCGTGGAACTCTGCTGACTTTGGGCCTGCATAAACCGAATCACGGGCATGAGCGGCGAGTCGGTCAAACGTTGACTATTGTAGGCTTGTAACGACAGGGGAGTCAAAATCAACAAACCAAACGCGGTCAGCACCCCCAAGGCGAGGGGAATTCGACGATAAATCGGCTCAAAGCGAGGCATTTGCTTTAAGTCGGGCCAGATTATCAGCAAGAACTCAACGGCCAGCATGAGCCAAATCAAAAAGCGGGCCGTGACCACAATGGTCAAGAGCCAGGTGGCATCGGGCAGGAGGACAAAGTAAATAGGCTGTTCTAATATGTTCAGTCCGGTTAGCACCAGAGCGTAGGTCAGTCCCCGCCCGTCGGGAAAGAGGAGCAGAATAACAGGCAAAATATAGATTAAAAATTGAGGACTGTATCCTTTGCTGTACATAAACAGCACCATGATGGTAAAACCTGTGAAGGCAATTATCAAGCGAGGTTTGGTATAATCGGCGTGGGTGGTGGCGATGAGGATGTACCAGCCCGCAAACAAAAGGGTGATGAGCCACCATGGCAGAATACTGGTATGGGTGGTGAAGGTGGTCTCCGCCGGATTGAGCCGGTCGCCCAGCACCACGCCAAAGCCGTAGTAACCGTCCATGACGGCCCAAATCGTCTCCCACGCGCCCCGATTCATGATGGAGCGGACAGAGGTCATGACCCATTGTGGCCCGTAAATCAAGAATGGAGCAAATATCAAAAAGACAGTTAATCCAACGGTTAGGAGGTATAGTCCTCCTCTAATTCCCCCCAAAGGGAGGGATTGCCCCTCAATCCCCCCCAAAGGGAGGGAAGCCAGTTCCCCCTCCCCTTGGGAGGGGGTTAGGGGGCGGGCTGAACCCCTTAACTTAACGGACTTGCCCTTTTGGGGGGAGTATTGATGTTGCGACCAGAAATACCGGAGCGCAACCGGAACGATTAGCACAGGTATCAGCTTGATCCCAATTCCCACGCCGACGACCACCGCCGAGCCGAGATAACGTTCTGCTAATAGTAGCTCTAGGGCGAGCAGGATGCAGAACAGGGCCATGCAGTCGAAAAAGCCGAGCATGGCGTACAAGGGCGGGAAGAGGCCCATGTAGAGCCATAAGACCCTAAAGGTTTTGGAAACCTTTAGGGTCTGAGTATTAGAAACCCTTAGGGTCTGTCCATTCGGCGAGAGTTCTAGCCGTTGGCTCAGGCGGTAGATGAGAACGAAGTTGCCCACTTCAAACAGGAGGAAGAGCATGCCGAGAATCAATATAAACCATAAACGCGGGTCGTCTGACCAAGGGGGCAAAAAGAGGGCCAATTTGTATGATCCGACGGCCAGCCACGGCAGAATCGGCGGCCATTCGAGCCAAAAGTTTAGGAACGGGTAGAGGTTGTAGTCTGATAAAGCGGCGATGCCAAAGTAGGTGTCAAAGTCTGACCAGTCACGGATGAAGCCACCCGGTCGCAGGAGGAGTAACGTCAGGCCCCGAAAAATGACGAATAGTGGCAACATAAGCCAGAAATCGGTTTTTTGATCGGTGTCGGAAGAGGCCATGTTAGTGAGTCGAGAAATCGCTCGGCGTGGCTTGGAGGTTTTTTGTGTCGTATCAGCATGGGCCGGGGCAGAATCAACCGGCATGGGACGCGTTGGGGGCGCACTAGGCGCGGGCAAATCATCAAACGGAACAACCTCGAGCGGTTGTTCTGCTTGCTCTGTGTCGTCAGGCTCGCCCACGGTTTGGTCTAAGTTGGGCGCGGGCAACTTATCAAAAGAGAGATTGGTGCTGAGTCCCTTTTCTTTGGCTTGACGGAGCAGTTCTTCGATTTCGTCGTTGGTGGGTTCTGTGGGCATATTTTTCTGGAATTGCCTAATGAACGGGATTTTAATAACTTGCGCGTTTGTATCGGAGATTATGGTAGGGGCTAGGCAGGGCGGTCTGATTTTGGAACGTACATCCATGTTCTCTCCGCCCCTGCCTCGCCCGTCATTCCGTAGATTCAGGGCGAGGCAAGGCGGATTGGAGTTCTGATTTCAAACCAACGCTACACCGCCTTGCCTAGCCCCTACGATTGCCAAACGCGCAACTTATTTAGGACTCATTCCTTAGCGGGTTATCGGAAAGGATATATTTCAATCGTTGGATTTTTATCAGATATAGCAAATTCTGCGATTACCGGCCCATCTTCAAATTGGAAAGCAACCCAAGGCCGATATTGACCGGGGGGCATGTCGGCTGGTAATCTTAATTTGCCCGACCATTCAACGAGATTACCTTTCTCCCATTCACCAGCAAGAGTCAGGTATTGCCAATCCCCCCACCGATTGCCAAATGTATCCCGCAGAGCGATATTAAATGTCGTGTTATCTGGGAGTGGGCCAAGTACACGCAAGAACAGAATCAGTATTATATCATCTTCTGAAATATCACTTTGTAATTCTATTCCCTTATCACTTGTTATTTTGTATGCTAAGAGTTGGGCTATCCCTTCGACTTCTGGCGCTCCACTGACTGTTTGAGCCGCTGGAGATTTATATACCTCAATCCAATGAACTTTGTCACGGTAGAAAGTTGGAGCATCAATGGTAAAAATTGGCTCTTTAGCTCGGAAGTAATCGACAAAACCGGCATAAGGTTTTTGACGTTGGATTTGGCTGATATAAAACAACACATAATCTGCTCCAAGTTGCGCTCGTCCATCATCGGCAAAACTAGCCTCTTGACCCACAAAATAGGGTTGAAAAATATCATTATACCAACTAGAGACAACCAGAGCGTCAGCATTTGGCATGTTATTGAGACGATGGGCCGCTTCTTCAAGCCCCTCTCCCCAGCCAACGGTCATAAACTGGGCCGCGATCCTAGGGCCACCCAATAATGGGTTATAATAAGTGAAGTAATAGGGACGGTGCATCAATAATAATCCACCATGAACGAGAACGATTATGCTAACTAACAGCGAATGTTTTAGCCTATTTGGGTGAGTACCATTCGTTCTCTGTAAAAGAGAGTTACTCAACCATAGAAGGCCATACGTCGAGAAAATTGCAATCATCGGGAAGGCAGGCAGAAAGTAGCGTATCATCTTCTTACCAGATGACATCTCTAATAAATATAACATCATCGGAAAAATAAGCAAGGCTACCTCAACCGGATGATTAGCAATAACGTTGCCTTTCAGTAAACCATCATTTTTTTGAGATTGCTTTTGCCAAAGTAAGCCAGCAATAGGTAGCATAAGTAAACCAATAAGTTCAAGTGGTGTAGCTTGCCATAGCCAGCCAATTGGATAAAACAACGGGCCGGGGTCATTAGAGACCTCTCCCAAGAAATAGTGATTATGACCCCGTTCAACCATCTCAAAATTTTGCCCAAAAACAACCGCCATTACTTGACTAGGGACAACCCACATCGCCGGGAAAAAAATGGCGAAGGTCAAAAAAGCCGAACATCCAAAAAAAATACCTTCTCCTAATACCTTCCATACTGAACGTGGCTGACGATAGAATAAACTCAAACCTCCGATGACCGCCGCGTAAGGAAGTAATAGCAGTCCGATCAGTTTACTCAAAAAGGCTAAACCGGCCATCATTGCCGAAAAAAGTAGCCAATACCATCGCCATCCTCGTAGCCAATATCCAATCATTGCCAAAGCTGAAAGCACCATAAACGTTGTATTTGCGGCATCATGATGTAGCACCCGCGAGAGTGCGACATGAAATGGATGTAAAGCCAATAGTAATGTCGCCAGCAAAGCTATTGGAAAAGTCAGCAAACGGCGAAGTAGTGTGTAAAATAGAGCGATAAAGACTGATGATAATATAGCCAATGGTAGGCGCATCCATATAAGTAACATTGAATCTTGGTGATTTACTGGAAATGTTTGCAGAAACATTCGTAAATCAACCGAGTTCGGGCGAATAAATTGCCAATAATAAGCTAATATTCCCAAGCTACCACTCCACATGGTTATGATGCCGGGATGCCCTGATTGCAGAGTGCAACTCAAACCCGATGCAGGGGTTGGGCGACCATCCTTGGCCGGTGGACATTCGATATCAGAAAAAAACAAGCCTGCGGTGAACCAACGAGAACGTTGTATCCACAATGGCTCATCAGCAGTGGTAAATGTGCCTAACGATGAAGTTCGTATTGCTAAGGCTAAACCAAAAATAGCTAATGGTATCAGCCAACGCTGAAAAAATATAATTTTGTGTTCAGTCATTCAGTTTATCGGTCTTACCTTTGCAACACTACTCAACTGACATCTCCCGGATGGCATCCATTGTTGTATAGTCTGTGTTACCCGTCCAATGTTTCATGGACACAATATGGTGTATTTTTAGCTGAAGCTTGATAGACGATATTCCATCCTCATAAAAATATAAGGGGCGTTTTTCCATTATAGGTTCTGGCTGTTTCTCTCGTTTTGCTAGATAATCGTTTAACATTGTTATGCTCTCCATTTGATTTGAAGCGCGCTCCGCTATGGCCTCCATATCTTTGATCATTTTGTCTGGGTCAGTGACTGTGAGTTGATACTTGTTAAAAACGTTATCTAACGGGACAAGATTTGCCATTTCTGGAATGTTAAATAAGCGGTTGATAGTGGTCATGTCGGTCAATTTCGCCACATCACGAGGGATATGTTGGTCGAAAAATTCGATGGCAATTAATGCCCGCTCATGGGAACGTAGATTTAAGACCACCTCTTGCTTATCTTTGATTAAAAATTCACCAATAATAATCACTTGCTCATCATCAAACTCAGGAGGCAATTTCTTAAACTTTAGATCTTTAGCCTCATCACTTAAGAGCCAAACCCACCGTTTTTGGCTCTTATCATAGTCAATACACTTTAACCGATCAAAGATAGCGATTAACCGTTTCGTATCAGGAACGGTATAATGTAAGCGCACAGGCTGAAAATGTTCCCCCGTTGTGGTGGCCGCTAACATACCCTCATATTTGGAAAGATCGGCATTCCCGTAGCCTACTATATTATTTGGGTGATTGAGGGTTTGTTTACTCCCTTGTTTAAGTTGTTTTTTACGGCTAAGTTGTTTTTTGCGCTGTTTTCTTTTTATAGCATGACGTTGTTTTTTGTTTTGACGTTTTTTAGATTTCATGTAAATACCTCTGTTTTTAGTTTTTATACAGGTAGTCCTGCACATGTAGTGATCACCTACCCGCAAGTTCCAAACTTGCGGGTAGGTAACTGACATATATCACTACTTCTGCACCACTACCTTTTATACATTGTGGAGTAAAATTCACCACGGAAATAATATGAATTAATACGTGTTACTTAAACTCATCATCCATAATCGGCCACAAAAAACCGACTACAGCAAAGCCAAAAAATAGCCCGCTAAGGATACGGAGCAGGGAGTTTACTGAGCCAAGCGCGTCTCCGGCGTAGAAGTTGGGGGAGAATATGTATCCAGTCAAGATGGCGGCCCAGGTGTTGGTGTCTCGAAAACTGAGACGGAAGGCATCGTTAATCAGGTGCGTGGTTCCGTCAACCGCGAGAGGTACAATCAACAGTAGAAACAGTGCCCAGTGAAGCGGGTTGAACCTGAATCCATAGCGTTTCAAAATGGCATATATTACGCCAAAGATAAAGATACTGGTATACATAGAGACCATGCGATCAGACCAGGCCACTTTCCAGCCAAAATCGGAGGTGCCGATAAATAATCGGCGCACGAGTTCGTTACTGATGGCGTTGAGTGGATATTGGCAGGAGGCGGCAATATGTTCTGGGCTGATGTTCAACTGCTCGCTAAAAGGAAACCAAGCCTGCTCGGCCGGATGTTGACAAAATGACTCGGCGATTTGCTCCTTGGTGTAGCTAGATTGCGAGCCAAACAGAAACCATGACCGCTCTGGGAGTTGATGACAAAAAAAGTTATAAATAAAGTAGACCACTCGACCGGGGGTGGTTAGACCAATCGCCATCAAAATAGGAGCGACAAACGGCCCGGCCACAAAAATGCCCCACACCCCGTTGAATATCGCTAACCAATGCCGTTCAAAGCTACGTCCTAAATTGTTGAACCAGTGTTGTAATGATGAGGATGTTTTGGCGCTGTTTTGATTAGCCAATTTATGCTCCTGATTTGATGATGAGAGGATAGAATAGACGTTTTCTTATTTCGCGCAAATTCTGGATAGCTTTCCGAGCTTAACTTAGAAATCGGACTTACTACCCGACAAAAATTCTTAGCCTAGACTAATTAACACAGAGTTTCACAGAGGAACACAGAGTTTCACAGAGGAACACAGAGTTTCACAGAGTTTTTTAAAAAAGAGATTTATTTTTCCTCTGTGTATCTCTGTGCATCTCTGTGAAACTCTGTGTTACCGTTTTTAGCCTTTCCTAAACAAGTCTGTCGGGTAACAAGAAATCGGATTGACCGAGCGCGCAGGCTGAAGAGGTTATTAGGGAAATTAGTCAGATGTTTTGTATTTGAATTTTGTGTTACAATATAGAGATAGTCGTATAGATGTTCAGATAAACATTTCAGTCGTCACCTTCCCGCAAGTTTTGAATTTGCGGGAAGGTGGAGTCTTGACTACATCTGCACCACTACCAAAATCATTACCTGAAAGACGGTAGATTCGACAAATCTTATAAAAAGGTGGTTCATCGTATGGATAACTTACCAGAAAACAACACACAGATTAAAATTTTAGCTCTTGACGATAATCTTGAAGATATTCGTTTTTTAGTTCAAATTCTCACCGAGCAAGGGTATCGAATCAATGGCATTGCCGATGATCGGCGGTTGTTCTCCATTGCCATCGCTACTAAACCCGACTTGATTATTCTCGACGGTGTTTTGCCCAACATATCTGGCTATCAGTTGTGCGAGCAGTTAAAAGCCAACGAGCATACCCAACACATCCCCGTTATTTTTATCAGCGCATCCCACAAATCAGCCGATAAAATTAGAGCCTATTCTGTAGGTGGCGTTGATTATGTGACCAAACCACTTCAGGCCGAAGAGATATTGGTCCGTATTAACGCGCATCTAGCTCTGGGGCAAATGCATCGTGAACTCCAAGTCAAAAATCAGCAGTTAGAAAAAGAGATTGCCAAACGGAAACAGATTCAGCAAATTTTGGAGCGCAGTAAAGAGAACTATCGGAATGTAGTTGAGCGGGGCAATGACGGGATTGTGATCATCAATAAAGGCTGTATTGAGTACCACAACCCCCAAATGGCCGATATGCTCGATTATGGGCCTGACCAACTAGTAGGGCGTAACATTGATGAACTGGTTGCGCGCCAAGATCAAGCCAAAATCCAGCAGAGATACATGGATGAGTATAACAATGACTTAATCGCCGGTCGAGTTGAAGTTGCGTTGTACAACGCCGCTGGTCAACCTGTGCCCGTTGAAATCAACGCTAGTGTGATTGATTACGCGGATCATAAAGCAGTGTTGGCCTTTGTGCGAGATATTACAAAAAGAAAAATAGCCGTAAATGCTCTAAAAAATAGCGAGTTTCGATTAAAATTGGCTCAACGGATTGCCAAAACGGGTAGCTTTGAATATGATTGGGACACTGATGAGACTTTCTGGTCAGATCAACTTTATCGCCTGTTAGGGTATCAACCTGACGAGTTTGTGCCTAATTTCGCCCGTTTCAAAGAGCATATCCACCATGAGGATGTGAAGATTTTTGAAAACGCCTATAATAATGCCATCGCCAACCAGACGACCTACAGCCTAGAATACCGTATTATACAAAAGAATGGCATGGTGCGGTATCTGTATGCCGAAACATTGTTTGAGCGAGGTGCAAGCAACAAGATTATAAAAAGTTACGGCACTCTGGTTGATATTACCGAGCGAAAGAGTGCTGAATCGGCATTGGTAAGGTTATATAATGCGATTGAACAAGCTACGGATAGTATCGCTATTACTGATAATGATGGAATTATTCAATATACTAATCCTGCCTTTGGGCGAGAGAGTGGTTATAAACAAAAGGATATTTTGGGGCATACCCATCGGCTAGTTAAATCTGACCAACATTTGCCGGAGTTTTATGAGGATCTGTGGCAGACCATTCAGGCGGGGAATTTTTTCCGGGCCGAATTTATCAACCGTCGTAAGAATGGACAATTATATTGCCAAGAGCAGTCGATTACACCAATTATTGACCATCTAGGACGGATTACTCACTATGTTGCCGTGGGTCGAGATACTACTGAGCGGCAAAAAATGGAGGCAAAACTCCTAAAAGCCTATCAAGATGTGAACAGCCTCAATAGTCACCTGCAACAAGAACTACACCTCGCTCACGACATTCAGCAAGGGTTATTACCGCCCGGCAAACCGGATTGGCCTGACCTTGACGTAATCTGTTATAGCGAACCTGCGCTTCAAGTTGGAGGCGATTTGTACGTCTACAAGCAGTTCAAATTGATGACTCGAGGTAGTGGACAAGAGATTAACGACAACAGTCCGTTGCCTTATCAAGTCACGCCTGACCATTACATCGTGGCCTTGGGGGATGTGTCGGGTAAGGGCATGCCCGCCGCCTTGCTCATGGCCGTCTCATTAGTCATGCTCCAAGCCTTTTCGCGCCATACTTTGCGTCCTAGTCGCTTATTAAACCATCTTGATCGAGCTATTATGCCCTATACTAAAACAACTCGTCAAAACTGCGCCCTAGTTTTTGCCGAAATCACCCCACCCTCGGCCAATGTTTTAGACCCGAACAAAAAGGGGATATTGCGGGTTGCCAATGCTGGTTGTGTCACCCCCATCATAAAACGAGCCAACGGCCTCGTGGAGTGGGTCGATATCGGTGGCATGCCGCTCGGAGTCGGGCTTGGGTTGCAGTTGGGGTACAAAGAACTATCCCTCAAAATAGCCACCGGTGATTTTATCATTTTGACCAGTGATGGGGTGATTGAGGCCAATAACGCCAATGGCGAAATGTTTGGCTTCGACCGGCTAGAACAAACCGTTATCACCGGCCCAATGAAAACCGCCGAGAACATGCTCGACCATATCAAAAAGAATGTGCTGACCTTTACCGAAGGCGCAGAACAGCATGACGACATGACGATTGTTGTGATAAAGGTGTAGTGGGAATAAATGGTGAATGGTGAATTATAATTGTACAGTCTTTCAGATAATGGTTTTCAATTCAAGACCAACCTTCCCGCAAGTTCTAAACTTGCGGGAAGGTAACGGCTGAAAATGTTTATCTGAACACTATAAAATTAGCCATAACTGATTTTTTCTGTCCAGTACGACTATCAACTGAAGCCGAGACATGTAGCACATGCTTCAGCCTGTGCCGCACAGTCTAAAGACTGTGTTACGATATTAAGTTGGTAGCCGTCCAGTACTGAATTTGCGGATACCTTTGTTTGTGCTAAGATTAACTCCGTTTGTAAAGTAAATAACACGTTTTAAGGAATGTAAGTCTTGCAAACCAAAATTTGTATTCCTACTTTATAGAGGAGAGGCGTTTGTTAGCATCAAATACAGAGAAGAAATCGTTAAATGTTCTGATGTTGTCGCCCACCATGTTTTTTGCTGACTACGGGGCGCATGTTCGAATCTTGGAAGAGACCCGCACCTTACAAAAACGAGGCCACAAGGTTAAAATTTTGGCTTACCCGAATGGTCGCGATATAGAGGGGATTGATGTCCGGCGTTGTTGGGGAGTTCCGTTTAATTATCGGGTTATTGTCGGCTCTTCACGCCATAAAGTCTATTTGGATGCCTTGTTAGGAGCTATGTCATTATGGCATACCTTACGAGATACGCCCGATATTATCCATGCCCATCTCCATGAAGGGGCGCTGATAGGTTGGTTTTTGAGCCAGCTAACCGGCGCGCCGTTGGTCTTCGATTTTCAAGGCAGTTTGACCAGCGAAATGATCGACCATAACTTCCTGCGTTCGGGTGGTTTACGTCATAAGCTGATGTATTGGCTAGAAAACCGAATTGACCATGCCGCAGATGTGGTCATGCCCAGTTCGGCGCACGCGGCCAACCTATTATCAAACGAGTTCAATATCTCTAGTGCCCGCATCGACCCGACCCCAGATTGTGTGAATGCCGATATTTTTAGCCCATCCATTATCTCCCCAGCCGAAAAAGAGGAGCTAAAACAATCTTTGGAGATTCCGGCCCATAAAAAAGTGATTGCCTATTTGGGTTTACTCGCTCCACATCAGGGGGTGAACAAACTGTTAGAAGCCCTCACCCTGTTGGATCCTCTGCGAAATGATTATCATCTTTTACTGATGGGTTTCCCAGCGGTGGCTCAATATCAAGAGTTAGCGCAGGAGTTGGGGGTGTTTGAGCAAGTGACTTTTACGGGCAAAGTCTCTTATGAAGATGCACCCCGTTATTTGGCCTTGGGTGATATTGCCACTGCACCAAAGATTTCGGCGACGGAAGGAAGTGGCAAAATTTTAAACTACATGGCAATGTCTTTACCCACAGTAGCCTATAGTTTGCCGGTTAGTCGTGAATTTTTGGGCGATGGGGGCATCTACGCCTCTGAGATTAGTAGCGCGGCCTTGGCCGCGGCCTTAAACCGAGCTTTGGATTTGTCAGATGATGAACGCCAACGATTGGGTCACTACCTGCGACGACGAGTCAAACATCACTATTCATGGAATAAAGCAGGTCAACAGATTGAGGCAATATACTACGCGTTGTTAGCCGGTACCCCCTTACCTGTTACACAAATTCAACCGGCGACATAGCGAATTGCCCTCAGGGAGTTCCAGAAAAATAAACCTCCAACGTTCCCTGAGCGTTCGACTGAGCTCACGCCGAAGTCTTGCCGAAGGCCCTAGCTGACTTATTGGATTTGAACTAACCGCAGAGACGCGGAGAAACACAGAGAACATCTGTAAAATCGCAAATTCTCTGTGTTTCTCTGTGCCTCTGCGGTGTAATCGAGTCACTCAGGGGCCGAAGGGGATTGGCTTCGACACTAGCTACGCGTCGTCAGCCAACGATATTTGGGAGAATTTTAAAATTGGAACTACCTTATGTTATCAATGCACCCTCATAATACAATATCTCATCGTTTGTATCCCGAACCACATTAACTCTATTTTTAGCCCACATGGTTGTCCCGTCACTACGGCGCAGATGGATTTGGAAGCCTCGAATCGTTTCCTTAGAGGCAATCATTTCCTGCCATTTTTTCCGCTGTTCTGTAGAAACATAGAGATGGAATATGTTTACCATCATTAGCGCCTCACGACTTGGGTAGCCCAACATGTTAATCAAGACTGAATTAGCATCCAGAATACGGCCCTCAGGCGAGGCCCGATACAGTCCAACTGGCATACCATCAAACAAACCATGATAACGTTCCTCAGCCTCTTTAAGGGCTTGGCTTTGTTTCGCTTGTCGAATAGAGATGGCTAACAAATCGGCCACTTCACGTGCTATATCGTCTTGCTCCTCACCAAAATCAGCTAGATCATTAACCCCTAACATAAGCGTCCCAATCAGTTGTTTTTGAGCTATTAACGGCACCATAATCAACGAATGAACACCTACTTGCTCCAACGTTGTTTTGTGGGAGGCGACATAATCTAGGTCAGCAATATCATCAATTCGACAAATCTCACCTTGCTCCAGTCTAAAAAGGATATCATCTTGAGAATCAATTGAAATTGTCGTGCCGATATGTAGATCTGGCTCTCCAAAATGGGCCAATATTATAGCTTCGTATGTTGTTAAATCAAAAATCAGCACATTCGCTCGTAGACAAGGTAACAGATTTTTCACATGGTCTAGGGTAACGGAGGCTATCTCAGTGGCTGATTGAGCCGCTAATATGGATTGATCAATTTTTCGTAGAATTTGCAACCGATTGGCATAGCGGTTGATTGCCTCTTCGCTTTTTTTGCGTGCCGTTATATCGGTCATCACTGTGGCTAACATAGTCCAACGAGAGCGGTCTTTGGGGATGATGAAACAGGTTTGTTCGACAGATAATATCGTTCCATCAACTCGCTGGAGTTCCGTTTCTTCACGCCATACGGTTCGTTTATCATCATCCTGAACAAAACAAATGGAACATAGCGTGTCAATCTGTTTGCCGATTAACTGGTCTGGTGAATCGTACCCGGTCATCTCAACCCCGGCTGAATTAATGTAAATGATCTGACCTGATACTAGCTCACTCAAGGTGACAAAAGCGGCTGAATTTTCGATAATTGCTGATTTTCTGGAATTTTCACTAAAAGATCGGGCGTTAGAGAGGGCGGCGGACAACTGTCCTGCTACAATCTGTAAGGTTTGAATTTCGTCGGCACCAAAAAGATTGGCGGTGGCATGTTGTACATCAAGCACCCCCAAAACCTGCTCACCAGAGAGCAACGGCACGGCCACCTCCGACTGTGTTTTGGGCAAATATTTGTTGGGCAAATGGTTAGAGTCTTTAGATATATCGTTAACCGCAACCGGTTTTTTTGAACGAGCCGCTTGAGCGACCAAACTCTGCTCGGCATCTAGGCGTATAAAATGCCCTTCTTGAAGAAGTTTTTTTCCTGCTTTACCTGTTCCACTCCGCAAAAAAAGTGTCCAAACCTGCTCATCTTGGTCAACATCGGTTTGAAGTAACAGATAAATATGGGCATGATAATAGTCAAAAGTTTCTAGTAACCGGTTAACTGTGACCGATAATAAATCTTGTGGATCAAGTAAGGTGGTAAGCTCTTGACCTAGCGCATAAGCCAACTGTTGTTTCTGTTTAATCTTGATTAGCTCTTTTTCAACCCCATGCCGATATATGGCTGTTTCAATCACCGCCCCTAGTTGACGGTCGGAAAAGGGCTTAAAAATATATCCGTATGGTTTGGTTAATTTGGCTCGGTGCAGAGTATCCTCATCCGCATAGCCGGTCATGAATAATACCGGAATTTGTAACTGCTCCTGAATTTGGCGATAGGCTTCAACCCCATCTATTCCTCCGACCAAGACGATATCCATTAATATTAAATCTGGTAAATATTTTATCGCATTTTCAACCGCCACTTCACCCGAATAAGCGATATTCAAGATATTATAGCCAAGTGCGCGTAGGCGATATTTGAGACTTGACGCTATTTCGGGATCATCATCTACTATCATTATATTAATATTCGTCACGGTGGTACTCCTTAGGAATCGGATTTTAGGCCTCATTCCTTTATCATCTTATCATCTTTAATTTGCCACTTGACATGGAGGCAATTCATTTTTATGAAAAGTCTGTCGAATACATCTCAAAATTCTGCGTGGGCGATTGAGGTATAGATAGGCCCTTTTGGAGTTAATTCACTTTGTATTAAAACGATACCATGAATAGGCAATATACCTAGTTTATTGGCGTTTTGTCGTTCAATCGCCTGACCAAATTGACGAAGTTTGGGCGGTGCCAGTAGATTCTTTACTCGGCCAATCGTTAAATGGGGTGAGTAAACGCGGCGATCAACCTTAAAGTCAATCTCGCGAGCCAGATGTTGTCCCAGCTTTTTATGTAAGGTCAACAAGGGCATAACATTTCCGGTTAAACCGACCCAAACGACTCGGGGGCGATGTAAATTTGGAAAACACCCCACATTTTCGACCTGTAATAAAAATGTGGTACTCCCTTGTACGGCTTGTTTCATAACCGTCTTAATCGTCTCAATTTGAGAGATGGGCGTATTACCCAAAAAATGGAGGGTTAAATGTATGTTCTTCGGTGTGGTCCACCGCATCGCATGGTAAGGCACTATCGGCTTCAAACGGCTTTGGAGTTGACCTACCGCCGTTTTAACCTCCGTCGATAATTCAATCGCAATAAAAGCACGAATTGTTTCCAAAAAATTTATCCTGCACACGTACTTGTTACCCGACAAAGTAGTTTAGGAAAGGCTAAAACAGGAACACAGAGTTTCACAGAGATGCACAGAGGGACACAGAGGAAAAAAATAAATCGCTTTTTCTCTGTGAATCTCCGTGTTCCTCTGTGAAACTCTGTGTTAATTAGTTCAGGGTAAAAATTTTTGTCGGGTAGTAAGATGGTGTTTGATGTTACATATCATCATGATAACCAAATTCGCTATTCAAGCAAGTATCTTAGTACCTGACAGAAAATTTAGTCTGAACTAATTAACACAGAGTTCACAGAGGAACATCTCCGTGTTAATTATCTCACGTTTCGAATACAGCCTATTTTCCTATTAGGCGTGAACCTTGATTTGTGGTAAAATTGTAGCATGAATTTTCCACGTTTATAATATCTCAAAAAAATTACCCGATTTTAGATTGTCGATTTTAGAAAAAATAATCGACAATCTAAAATTTTAAACTCAACAATGGGACTACGGTATCAAAAACGGATACAATTAGGCAAACTTTTACGCTTGAATATCAGCAAATCAGGAGTCGGGGCCAGCGTCGGGGTGCCGGGCTTACGTTTTAGCACCGGGCCAAGAGGCACCCAGTTTACTTTTGGCTTGCCCGGCACAGGGCTAAGTTACACCAAACGAATAGGTGCTGGACGAGGGTTAAGTTGGTTCGGCATGTTTTCTGGGGGCGACGATAAAAAATCGGCCAAAGCCAGTGCCGCCGATGAGGAGGATTTTCCACCGTTACCCTCACCGGGCATGTTCGCCTCTAGCGAGGAGAAGAATCTAGCCAAAGGATTAGAGATTTATTGGGCAGGCGAGGTTAACGAGGCGTTGCAACATCTGCGGAAAGCGGCTACCAAGGAGCCGGGTGCAGCGATTATGGCCGCGGAGATTTTGGCTAAACAGGATGCTAGTCAAAAACAACAAGCCATCCTCCTACTTGAAAACGTGTTACAGAGTGAGGAGGAGTTCCCCAGCCCGTTGATGGAAAAGTACCTGAGCAATGTTCAAATGGAGGTGCTGATTATTCCGAACTTAGCTGCCTACATTCCTATTGAGGGGCTGGCTGCGGCCCTGATGTTGGTCGAACTGTATCAAGAGCAAAAACGGCTCGACGAGGCGATTGGTTTATTAGAGGATATTGAACAATTAGCTGGAACCAACGCCCTACGCCTCTCGTTGTGTGACCTGTACGCCGAGGTCGAGGATTGGGATGCCATCATCAAACGAGCTAGTCAGGTTGAATCGGAGGATGACATAACCTTGGCTATTGTGATATTTTACGGCATAGCCCTCCGAGCCAAAGGCATGCCCGATGCAGCAATCAGCACGTTGAGCAAAGCTCTGCGGCGCAAAAAAAATCGTTCCCCCGCCATCTTGCGTGATGGTCGCTACTGGCGAGCCTTGGCATACCAAGATAGTGGCAAAAAGAGCCGCGCCAGAGAAGAGTTAGAAAAATTATATGCCGAAGAGCCTGAATTCCGCGATGTGGCTCAACGGTTAACTGCTTAGGAATGAGCATTAATTAACATGGTGCATGCTGATAGTTCGCCTTCGACAAGACTTCGGCGTGAGTTCAGTCGAACGCTCAGGCGGCGCGACGTAGCCTGAGCTTGTCGAAGGCGAAACGCGCAACTTATTTAATTCCGATTCCTTAATTCGTATGGGAGCGCAGGCTTCCAGCCTGTCGCAGGCTAGAAGCCTGCGCTCCCTAGTCTATAAAAAAAATCTCATGAAACCTTTACATATCTTGTTTATCAGTCCGTATTTACCCTCAATGATTCGGGTACGTCCCTATAATTTCCTTAAATATCTAGCCCAACATCAACACAAAATTACCCTCGTCGCCCTAGAGCCAAGTGGCGAAGACCAAAGCGGTTTGGTCGAGTTGCGCCGCTGGTGTCATCAGGTGCATTTGGTTACACTCCCTCGCTGGCGACCCTTTTGGAATGCTCTCAGCGCCCTGCCAAGTCGCACACCTTTACAAGCAGCCTACTCCCGCTCTCCAGAAATGACGGCTAGGCTCAAGCAGTTGCAACAACAAAACCAGTTCGATGTGGTGCATGTGGAGCATCTGCGTGGAGCCGAATTGAGTCAAGCCATCAACGACATTCCAGTGGTGTTCGATTCGGTTGATTCGATTACCCTATTATTTGAGCGAGTCTTGGCCGCGGGGCCAAACCTGAAAAGTCGTTTTTTAGCTTGGCTTGATTTGTCTCGCACTCGCCATTATGAGGGCCGATTGCAAGAAAAATTCAAGCGAGTTCTCGTCACCTCACCCCTTGACCGAGAGGCATTGGAGCGAATTTCGTCCAACAAAAATGGAGACCGACTGGTGGTCTTACCAAATGGGGTTGATTTGGATTATTTCCAACCGATGGACTTAGAACGAGCGCCGAGTACGGTCATCTTTACCGGCAAGATGAGCTACCATGCCAACATTGCAGCTGGGCTTGATTTAGCGACCAAGGTGATGCCGCTGGTGTGGCAAGATATGCCAACCGCCAAACTAGTCATCGCTGGAAAAGACCCCTCCGCCGAGTTGCGCGCCCTGACCTCAGACAGTCGTATCGACGTAACTGGCACTGTGCCAGATTTACGTCCTTATTTGGCCCAAGCCACCATCGCCGTAACTCCGATTCGATACGGGGTTGGGATTCAAAATAAGGTATTGGAAGCGATGGCGATGGCTACGCCAGTGGTTAGCTCGCCCCAAGCGGTTTCGGCCTTGCAACTTAAGGCTGAGGAGGATGTAATGGTGGCCGAAAAACCGCCCGAAATGGCCCAAGCAATCATCAAACTATTCAACAACCCGACCCGTCAACAGCAGATCGGGCAGGCTGGACGAACGTATGTCGAAACCCACCATGATTGGAATATGGCCGCAAAACGACTGGACGAAACCTATCGGGCAGTGATGAATGAGGCATAAGACGTGAGGGTGAACGGTTACAAATTAATACATACTTCCCAAGAGGCCCATAATGACTATCCTAGACGACATTGTACAGTACAAAAAAACCGAGGAACTGCCTGTGCAAAAGCAGGCTCACCCGTTAGCCACCATCCAAGCAGAGGTCGAGACCGCACCTCAACCGCGTGACTTTGTGGCCGCGCTCCGACACTCAAACGAGGTGGCCTTGATTGCTGAGGTGAAAAAAGCCTCGCCCAGCAAAGGGGTGTTGCGACCTGATTTTGATCCGTTATCGTTAGCCACCACCTACGCCGATAACGGAGCTTCCGCGATTTCGGTCTTGACCGACATGAAATATTTTCAGGGGCAGTTGGCCTATTTGAGTCAGATTCGGCAAACGGTCAACACGCCTATTTTGCGAAAAGATTTTATCTTCGACCCGTATCAGCTTTATGAGGCTTGCCTGGCCGGAGCGGATGCGATTCTCTTAATTGCCGCCGTCCTCAACGACCAACTGTTAGCCGAGTTGTTGACCTTAGCCCGCTCCCTCAACCTGACCGCTTTAATAGAGGTGCATGACCGCGCCGAGCTAGAACGAGTGTTACCCCTAAAACCACGCCTCATCGGGGTCAACAATCGAGATTTGCGAGATTTCAGCGTCGATTTGAACACCTGTATCAACCTGCGGCAATATGTACCCACCGAGGTCTGTTTTGTGGCCGAGAGTGGGATTCGCACATCAGCCGATGTGGCATGGTTAAAAACAGAGGGGGTTGATGCGATCTTGGTCGGTGAGGCGTTGGTTGTCTCGGACAACGTGGGGGACAAGGTGAGAGAGTTGGCGAGGCGTGAAACGTGAATATGTGAAACGTGATGCGTGAATATGTGAATATGTGAAACGTGATGTGTGAAACGTGAATATGTAAAACGTGAATATGTGAAACGTGATGTGTGAAACGTGAATATGTGAAATCACGTTTCACTCCTCACTCCTCACGTTTCACTCCTCACATTTCACTCCTCACGCATCCATCTGCGCCAACTGAAACTCGACCATGGACTCGACGATGTTGGCGTTGACGCGCACCTGTTCCAAATAACTAATTCGTAGGGATGGATCGCTAATCAGTTTGGCTTTTTCTCGCACTATTTGATAGGCGTGTTTCAGGGCCGCAACTGCTTCGACATGGTTGTTTTGGCTGTGGCAAAACAGATAATGCGCCCACCAGATATTTTGAGGCGGATATTCACCACTGCCAGAGCCTTCTTGCATATTAGTAATCGCCGTGCCGAGTGCGATGTTGGCCGCCATGACCTCACCATGAGCCAAATGGGCCTCCCCTTTGGCCGCGAGACTCGCCACATAGTTCCCTTTTTCTCCGAGCGATTGACGCAAATTGACTGCGGCCTCAAACTTGTCAATGGCCGCGGCCGTCTCCCCCTTAGCCAATAGCAGATAGCCCAAATCGTGTAGTCCAAACGCCTCACCCCGCCGGTCGTCGATATTGCGCCGAATCTCCAGCGAGCGTTCAAGCTGTTGGGTCGCTTGCTCATAATCACCCAAAATCGTCTGCACCTGCCCCAACGTGTTCAGGCTAATCCCCTCCCGCAGGCGGTCGCCAATCGTTTGGCAGATGCTCAACGCTTGACTGTAACATTGTCGAGCTTCCCGATAACGTCCCAAACTCGATTCCAGAAGTCCTAAATTATTGGCCGTGCCAGCCTCGCCCCCCTTATCGCCAATATCACGAAAAACCTGTAGCGATTGTTGATAATCTTGCCGAGCTTGCTCATATTCCGCGATTTGGGTATGAATCAGCCCCAAATAGTTCAAACCTGTGGCCGTCAACTGCTCCGAACCAGCCGCTTTGTTCAGTTTCAGCATCGATTGCATGACGCGCCGGGCCTCTTCGTAGTTCCCCTGCCGCCAATAGGTAATGCCCAAATTTAACATAACTGCGGCCTCTAAGCGCATGTTGTGGGACTGTTGGGCCAAGTTAATGGTGGCTTCAGCCAGCTTAATAGCTTCGTCATATTTGCCCAAATTAGTGGCGAGTTGTAACCGTCGATTACCTGTTTCAATCTGTTCCAACAAATTACGATGTCCCAAGGCCAACATGTGCATCTGTTCTAAATCTTGGGCCTGCGCGGCCCGGTTGCCGAGACGATTATAGGCTTGCTCTCGTCCGGCCAATAGGCTGAACTGCACTGAGGTGTCGTTCAACTCCTCGGTGACGGCAATCGCCTCAGAAAAGTAACTGATTGCCGCTTCTGAGGCGTAATTATCGATTGCTCGTTGTCCAGCCCGTCGCAAATACTCCAATGCTTTAGGACGATTATCACTCCGACTATAATGATGGGACAACAAATCAACATACTCATCCCCCTCATTATGGGCATATCGTTCCTCCAATACTGTGCCAATGGTGGTGTGGAGTTGGCGACGCTGAGAGTAGAGCATGGTCTCGTAGGCCACTTCTTGGGTGATGACATGCTTAAACAAGAAGTCGAGGTCATCTTCTCGCACCTCTTGCCGCGTGAAATCTTCAGCCTGTAACTGTTTGAGATGGATGTTCAACTTTTCATCGGTGGTGGCCCAAGGATGGACGGCGGCCAACAGGTCACGCTGAAAATGGCGACCAATTGCCGCTGCCACCTTTAGCGTGACCTTGACCCGCTCATCAAGTCGGTCAATCCGAGTCAAGACCACTTTTTGCACTGTATCTGGCATTTCCAAATCATTCAAATCGCGGGCCAGATGACATGTCTCCTCCTCTATTATTATCATCCCAGTTTCCAATAATGAGTTGATCAACTCTTCAATAAAGAATGGGTTGCCCTGCCCCTTACGTTTGATAAGATTGGCTAAATCGGGCGGTAGGAATTTCACCCCCAACTTGTTTTGCACCAGTTTCAAGCTCGATTCGGGTGACAGTTCGTTGACCTGCATTTGGGTACTGTAAGCCAATGCTTGTAACTGTTCATGGGACAGTTTCCGTTTGACATCGTCAGGGTCGGAACGGGCATCGTCAAGGGGGCGATGGGCTATCAGAATGAGCAATTTTTGCTCCCGTACCGTGCCGGAGATGTAGGTGGCTAAATCGAGCGATAGGGTGTCACTCCAATGGGTATCCTCGATGATAATCAGGGCTGGTCGTTCTTGCGATTCTTGCAGGAGGATGGTTTGAATCGTGGCAAACACGTTGTCCCGTCGCAAATTATCGGGCATGGAGCGGGTTAAATCGTTATCCTCAACCTCAAGTCCTAAAATTTGGGCCACTAGGGGTAGACGTTCAATCCAGTAGCCGGTTGCTTCATCGTTCTCATCATTCTCGTCATTCTCATCGTTCTCATTATTTTCATCATTTGGGCTAATTTGATGGGTCAAAATCGGCGTTTCGACGGTTCCTTCCGGTTCAGGCAAACGATAGAGAATCCCCTGCAAACGATTGGCCCGTTGCTCAGAGGTGAGACGAGGCGATAGTCCGGCCACCGAAGAAATAATTCCTCGCCAAGGTAAGTAGGGAGTTTTTTTGCCGTAGCTGACACAATCACCACCATAAGAAACCCCACCCAGCTTCATCCAGCGCCGGACAAACTCAGCCAAAAGACGGCTTTTGCCGACACCAGCCTCACCAGCCAACAGCAAAATTTGACCTTGCCCTTGCCACACTTTGTCAGCAATCACATCAAACTGGCTGACCTCTTTATTCCGTCCGGTCAACTCCTGATTACTGAGCAGGTAGCCCATGACCTGCTCTTCGCGGTCTTGTTCTTTGTCACCCAAGGCTTTGAAGGCATGGCGTGGCTCGGCTTTGCCCTTTACCTGCATACGACCCAAATCCTCATACTCAAAAAACCGTTTGGCCTTGCTCTGCACCGACGCATCGACATACACCTCACCAACATTGGCCTTTTGCATAAGCCGAGCAGCCAGATTGACCATGTCGCCAATGACGGTATATTCGCGGCGTTGTGGCCCTCCAATCGGCCCGGCGAACAGCGGGCCGGCGGTTAAACCGATCTGAATCTTGATGTTGTGTCGTTCTGCTACCTGCAACAGGGCCAAAGCACAGGCCACGCCCCGCACCTCATCATCCTCATGGAAAAACGGAGGCGCACCAAAAAGCACCAGCAGGACGCTCCCTTTGTCGCCCACTGCCAATTTGTTGACGCTTCCCTCATAATGATAAATCATCTTCTGAGTATCTCTCATAAAACTACTCAGATGCGGCCCGGCCTCTTGATCATTCACATAGTCGATGCCGCTAAAGCCAACAAAACAGACGGTCATCGGTTTTAGCTCGGCCAGCATGTCACCATGTTGACCACCTTCGAGGGCGTTGTTGATGGCTCCGGGGATGTAACATCGTAGGAGGGCGGCGGCTTTGTTGGACGCGTTACATTCGAGGTTGGCCCAGTCGGGGCGATGGAGTGGTTTGGGAAACAGGCCATCCCACAGATGCAGGAGGCGATAAAAACTGGGAACTACCTCTTCAACTGAGAGATACGATTTTATCGGACTGGGGCTTAATTTGCTCAACTCAGTCGCTTGTTGATGGAGCAGTTTCCAAATAACTTGGTCGGCGATAATCTCGCCCTTTTCAGCTAGATTTTCGGCACTGCTCATGTTAGCCATCGGCGCGCCAGCCAGCACATATTCCCAGCGACCAAATTCACCACCAGCATGGACTTCTAGCAACTCCCCCGCGCTCAGACCAATTTTCATTTGCAGGTTAAACTCGTCGCCATCTCGGCTAGAGACGGTGGCAAACCGAATCATGGTCGATTGCATGGCGACGGCGGCTTGTGCGGTTCGCCAAGCCGCGTACTGCATACTTTTCGGGTCAGGCTCACAGGGCCAAATCAGGCTCAAGGCATCACCGCCAAATTTAACTACCTGCCCGCCATGAGACTCAACTGTGGTGATTAGTGCCTTAAATACACGGTTGAGAATAGCGGTTAACTCCTCGGCCCCACGCACCCCTTTAACGGCTAGTTTTTCGGCCAAGGGCGTAAAACCAGATATATCGGCAAAGGCGGTGGTGGCATAAAACCGTCGAGCCGTGCCACCGGGTTGTTGGTGGGGTTTTTCATAAGCGAGCTTGGCCACGGCAGGCGGCACATATACGGTTAGGGTTTCTAGCTGATTAACGGTTACGCTCATAGCAAAATGGTTTGTCTCTCGAAAGTTTATGGAGTGCGCTCAGTCGCTACGCCCAACGCGTTCATTATACACTAAATTCTCTAACTAGAGAACTTAGTACCCGACTGAAAATTTAATCTGAACTAATTAGCACGGAGTTTCGTAGAAAAAAACGAGTTATTTTTTCGGTAGTCCTGCACAAGTAGTGATGGCAGAATCCGGAGTGCAAGGCTTGCCTTGCATGCAAAGCAAGCTTTGCACTCCTTATCACTCCCTTTGCACCACTACCCAAAACTTAACGATTATATTTCGCCAATAACGGGACTTTTTTACTGTTTGCAGTGATTACATACGGATGGAAACCATCCGTTCCGCAGTTAAGTATCCGTTGTAGTGTTGATTCCGGCTAAAGTTAGCATCAGGGCTATTTTCCTAAATCAAGTATTTGAGTAAAATAAGTTTGTTGTTTAGTACCCGACAGAAAATTCACCATTCACCATTTATAATTTCACCCTGCATAAGGGCATCAACACTATCGTTTTTTGTAGGGGCTATCAACTTAACGTGCGACAGATAATATCGTAGCACAGTCTTTAGACTGTGTACGGCACAGGCTGAAGCATGTGCTACATGTCTCGGCTTACGTTGATAGCCTTTGTAGGTAAACTCAGAGTATGAAACCACCCTTACCGAGAGAACATGGCGCTTGGGCCATGCTGTTTATCCCCTTCATATTAGGCTGGCTGTTAGCTCCAATCTGGCAGGGCCGAACTTTCCTGCTTTTCATCGCCTCTTTAAGTTTTTTTCTACTTCGTCACCCTTTGACAGTTTTTGTCAAACGGTGGCACCACCCCTCAAAAGATTGGCAACATCTACAGCGCTGGGCTGTCATCTACGGTGGAATAACGGTTGTGAGTGGCGGTTGGCTCGCCTTTGTGGAACAGCTTTGGTGGCTCATCCCGTCCGCATTACTTGGTGGCTTATTGCTACTGTTTAACCTGTGGCTGACCTCTAAACGACAAGAAATGAGTATCATTGCCGAATTGAGTGGTATATTTGGTCTCACTATGGGCGCGGCTCTAGCCTACTATGTCTCTAGTGGAGAGTTCGCTCCCTTGGCGTTCTTACTGTGGTTCATCAATTTTCTCTATTTTGGTGGTACCGTTTTTTATATCAAACTTAAAGTACGCCAACAACCCCGTTTGCCTAAACCGGAATCTATCACAGGTCGATTTTTACAGGCCAAAGCATGTTTAGGGTATCAAATAGTCGTCTTTGCTCTATTGACGATTCTGATTTTGCAAGGTGAATTGGTTTGGGGGGCATATCTCATCTTTGTGCCCGCGACGCTCAAGATGATTTGGGGTGCTTGGCAGTGGCAGGACAAAAAATTGCTCAACATAAAACGACTGGGGGTGATTGAGTTGATTCATACGTTTATATTCGCTGGCTTAGTTTGGGGCGTTGCGGGATGAGTCAAAATTGTGAGACTTAAAACAAAAAATTGCGTTATCCATGTTCTATGTTAAACTTTGAGTAAATTTTTTATTATATATAAGGAAATAAGGGTAGTTCTGCACATGTAGTGATCACCTACCCGCAAATTTAGAACTTGCGGGTAGGTAAGGAATCGGGATTAAATAAGTTGCGCGTTTCGCCTTCGACATGCACAAGTTAATTAATGCTCATTCCTAACTGACCTATATCACTACTTCTGCACCACTACCGAAATAAGGAAATAAGAAAATGAAGTCGATAGTTGCTGACCCAAAACTTGTTGCATATTGCGGATTATATTGTGGTGCTTGCAAGAAATACTTGAAAGGTTCATGTCAGGGATGTGCTAAAAACGAAAAAGCTACATGGTGTAATATTCGTTTATGTTGTATTGAAAATAATTACACCAGTTGTGCAGATTGCAAAGAATTTGATGACGTTAACGACTGTAAAAAGTATAATAATTTTGTTGCAAAGGTATTTGGCGTGATTTTCAGATCTGATAGACGTTCCTGTATTATTAGGATCAAAGAAGTCGGTAATGATGGTTTTGCCAAAGAGATGGCAGAAAAAAAAGTTCCGACAATTAAACGGTAAAATTGTAACTTGCTACCAGACAAACTGGTTTAGGAAAAGCTAAAACAGGAACACAGAGTTTCACAGAGGAACACAGAGGAAAGAATAATTCGCTTTTTCTCTGTAAAACTCTGTGTTCCTCTGTGAAACTCTGTGTTAATTAGTTCAGGCTGTCTGGTACTAAGAAATTGTGATAGTGGTGCAAAAGTAGTGATACAGGCCGAATGTCGCTATGTGGTAGACTGCGTTCGAAGGAAATGCCGATCCAGCGATTATAAGTATTAATGGTTCATTATCCGTTGAGTTTGCTTTACAAATAAAACCATTGTAGGTGACGCTTGTAGCGTCACTAATAAACGCCGTAATATCTCAAGCAATACAGGCGAACGATTATTGTCACGCTACAAGCGTGACCTACATCTGAGCTTGTCGAAGGTGAACGCGCAACTTATTTAATTCCGATTCCTAAAACTACTATAATTGGCCTACGCCAATTCGCCTACTCGGTCTTTGCTTGAGCATCGCAGAAGTGATATAATCTTTACTATGGTAATACAAACAAAACCTTATCAACAGTCAATTTTTCCCCCATTCTTAATGCACATAGTCGTGACTGGAATGGCTATACTCTTTTTAATCGTGGGAGCCGTGACTGGCTACCTATTTTATCACGCGGTTAAAGATGTCACCAAAGAGCTAGTGGCGCGGACAAATCTGCCTGCCGCAGCCCCGCATCAGGTTGACCTAGCCCTCCCCCTCGTCGCCTTACCCCTAACCGGCGATGGGAACACGCTCCCCATTCTCAACATCCCAATCCCCATGCGGGGTGGAGGTGGAAGCCGAGCTACCGGGATTACTGGGGTCGAGCTACCCGATTACGAAAAAAAGGAACGGGTTAATATCCTGCTCATGGGGGTTGACCGTCGCCCCGATGAGATGTTAGCCCGAACCGATTCGCTGATTGTGGTCACGGTTGACCCGAACACCAAAACAGCGGGCATGCTCTCCATCCCGCGTGATCTCTACGTTCCTATTCCGGGCTATGAAGGCGAAGATCGAATCAACAAAGCCTACTATTTAGGAGAAAAGGATGATTACCCCGGTGGTGGGCCAGCCTTGGCCATGCGGACGATTCAAAACAATTTTGATATTCCGATTCACTTCTACGCTCAAATCGACTTTAACGGTTTCCGCGAAGTGGTCGATACCTTGGGCGGTATTGATGTTTATGTCGAAACCGAGATTGACGACCCCACCTACCCCGACGAAAACTACGGCTACGACCCCTTTTATATCGACGTTGGTCAGCATACTTTGAACGGTTATGATGCCCTCCGATATGCGAGAACGCGTCATACTGCTGGCTCAGATTTCTCACGAGCCCAGCGTCAACAACAGGTATTGCTGGCTATTCGTGACAAAGCCCTCCAACTAAACATGATTCCCAAAATTCCTGAATTATGGGACAACTTATCAGATTCCATAGACACCAACTTGCAATTGATTGATATTATCGAGTTAGCCCAGTTAGTTGATGATATTAAATCCGATGATATTAAATCGGCTGTGCTTGATTACAACTACACCGTAGATTATGTGACCGATATTGGGGCACAGGTCTTATTACCCCTGCGAGACAAAATCGAGCCATTAATTCAAAGCATCTTCACCGAAACCGAGCCGACTGGCCCAAGTGAAGAGGAAATTCAAGCTCAAATTGATGCTCACAACCAAGAACGAGCCGAGGCAATCCAAGAGGAGATTGAGCGACAAGAGGAACATCGGTCGATTATTACTGATGAGGGTGGACAACTGGTTGTGCAAAACGGCACTGAACAAATCGGATTGGCCGGAGAAACCGCTGGCTATCTCCAGCGAGAAGGGTTCAATATTATCCAGTTTGGCGAAGCCGATACAACTAGCTACGACCACACCGTTCTGGTGGTGTATGATGAAAGTAAAATTTATACTATTCAGATGTTAGCTACGATTTTTGATGTTCAGGAGAACAATATTCGCCTTAGCCCTCGCCCGCAAGAGGGGCTAGATGTCCGAGTAATTATCGGCAGTGACTTTGAAATCCCTGATACTTCAACCAGCATGGCCTTACCAGAATAAGGGAGTTCCAAGAAAATAAATCTTCCAATGGAGGGTCGGCTTCTATAGATGTTCAGATAATGTTTTGCAGTTCAATACCCTAAAGGTTTCTAAAACCTTTAGGGTCTGTCCATCCGAGTGAAAATCTTTATCTGAAAGACTGTAGCCGACATGTTGGCTGGAAGCTAACTCTCCGTTTGGAAGGTTTTAAAAGTTGGAACTGCCTAAACTGAGGCAATTCTCGTTTTTTTGTATCTCCAGTCGGTGGCAGTTATTCTGTCACCGACTTTTTTATTTAATCCCAATTCCTTACGACTGGGAGCGCAGGCATCTTGTCTGCCGCAGACTCGCAGGCAAGATGCCTGCGCTCCCAGTAAAACTCCTATGAATCGTGACTATTGGCAAGCCAAAAATCAAGCCACTATCAAAGAGCGTTTGGCATGGCTACAACGAGAGCCGGATGGCGTTTTGTTTCAAAAGATACAATCTGCCCATATTGTCATGGTGCAAAAATATGGGCAACTGCTTCACCTAACCTTGCCCTGCCCCGTCTCCGAGATGACCCAATCGGTCTTGAATCTGACCGATCCGCTGCATCTGGTAGCCCCCTACAACCAAGCCTTTATGGTCGCCTTAGTTTGGCAGGCACAGCCCAGCCGAGTTTTAGTTGGCGGCGTAGGCGGCGGATTGTTTCCGCAGGTGCTACACCATCATTTGCCCCAAACCAAGCTAGAGTGTGTCGATTTGGATCCGGTCGTCATCGAGGTTGCTGCCCACTACTTTGGTTTTCGGCCCGACAAACAGCTAACTATCCATCAGGCCGAACTACGTCAATATATTAGTCAAAGTGACCAATTATACGACATGGTTTTTGTGGATGTATTCTTAGGCAGTGGCATCACTCCCTACCCCTTAGTCACGCAGGAGTTTTATCAGCTTTGTTTGAAACGTCTTCAGCCCCAAGGTTTGCTGGTGCTGAATATTCCCCATGAAGAACCCTACTTCGCGTCCAAACTCAAAACCTTGCAAAGCGTTTTTAATTTCGTCTACCTCCTTCGAGTGGAAATGGGCAACAGTGTACTCTTAGCCACCAATGGCTCGGTCATCAGCCGAGACGAATTGTTAGGGCGATGTAGAACCTTGCAAGGCGAGCATCAGCTTAGTTTTTCGTTACCCAAACGAGCCAAGTCCGTCGTTCTTCCCTCAGAGTTGACCGACGCGCTGCCCAACCTGTACGCGGCTTCTCTGCTACAGGACGAGACTCCACCGCCCGACTATTTGGCAGGCTTGGCGAGCATGGCTTGATGGGTGATAGCAGAATCCGGAGTGCAAGGCTTGCCTTGCAGGCAAAGCGAGCTTTGCACTCCTTTATTTGCAGACAAAATGCCTACGCTTCCAGTCACTATTCACTCTCAATTGTATATGACGTTTTTAGCTCAACCTGAGTTTGTAACGTTTGCCCGACCATACAATAGGTATTTTTTGAGAGTTCGATAGCCCGCTCAACCGATTTCGGTTTAAGGTTATTTCCCTTAACTGTAAAATTGATTTCAACGACTTGAAACGGTTTCGGATACTCATCCGGTTGATGTCCAATGACTTGGATTTGCACATCGGTTATGTCTTGTCGTTTTTTACGAAGCACATGCACCACATCCATGCCCATACAGCCTGCCGCGCCTAACAGTAGCATTTGACCGGGCGAGATACCTTTGCCGCCCATGTTGACTTGATTACCTTTTGAATCTGTACCGATATAGTGTAATTTTTCGCCAGTCCAACTGGCGGATACACAAGTTGTTCCCATGATATTCTCCTTTGTAGTTAATTGATAGTGATGCAAAAGTAGTGATGGCTCTATGGAATATTTCGCGCAAAGCGAAATCTGATTTATTAAATAGGAAAAATCTCTCACAAAGTCGCTAAGACGTAAAGCCTTTAAGTTTTTATGTTATTTTTTGCGCCTTTACGAGGGTATCACCAGAATTTTGCACGAGAAATCCTAATGATATAGGTCACTACTTCTGTACCACTACCCAATTTCTATATTCAAATATTCAAAATCTAAACTCAATTTTTCTTTAATGTACTCAATATATCCGTATTCTAGGTTATTTGCAGGATATTGTCCAACTACAAAAATTTTCTTCTTTCTTTTATCTTGGTCGTGATAAGCATAAAATAGTATCTGTCCTAGTGCTTCTCTTATACATTCACTTGCATACGAAGAAGATTTAACCTCGTAGAATCCTAAATATTCTGGCTGAATAAGCTTAACATCCACATAATTTTCTTCAAGAATAACATTTTCTTCGCCGTATTTTTCAGCAAGTTGCATTCTGAGGGCTTCTTGTATTTTATTATGTTTTTGCTCTACTATATACGAACGATTTACTGTCCTCATGTGTGGTTGAGTATTCCTGCTAGTCGTTCCCTTCCTTTTCCCAGTCTTTCCTTCTCTTAATTTCCCCGCTATATTCTCTTTTTCTTTGCTTCTACCAAATCTGCCATAAAGTTCACGCATATATTCATAAACATTTTTATTGGAAGGTTTATTTGAAATCATTAATTCTTGAATTTCAGAAATCTTTGTTTGGCGATTTGTTCTTAACCCAAAATGATTTGCGATATTGAAAAGAGCTTCTCTCTTATAAATTGGGATAAGTCGTTCATTTGAATACAGAAAAGCAACTTTCCATTTAAAAAGGTCAGGAAGAATAATTTTGTTTATTCCTTCAAATTGTCCTTTCTCAGAAAATCTAATGACTTCAACGATATCCTTCTTTACATTTTCAAAAGCCTCCATCCTGTTATTTCCATATCCTCGTAACCAAGAATATTTATTATCATTTTTGTAATGTTCTGGTTTCTTATTTGAGACTTTTCTTTGGTAAATCCCAAATTTTATAGAAGTCATGCCTTTAATACTTCCAAGCATTCTGGTTTTTGTTTCAACCCATTGACAAAATGTATCTTTATTCCCAACGCGTACATATTCCTGTAAGGTCATCTTTTCTA